>DATGHM010000044.1:0-37383 GCA_035307985.1 Candidatus Acidiferrales bacterium | reverse complement strand
AGCCAACCAGACCGTGGTGATAGGGCAGGCGGCAACGTTCTCCGTGGTCGCCAGTGGCACCGTTCCTCTCACCTATCAATGGATGGAAAACACCGGCTCCGGCTTTAACAATATCTCCGGCGCGAATTCTTCCAGCTACACGACGCCGCCGGCTACGAGCACGGATAACGGAACCGCTTTCGAGGTGCTCGTCACGAATGCGGATGGCTCCGTAACCAGCAACTCCGCGACGTTGACCGTCACCTCGCCGCTGCCGCCGACGATCACCACGCAACCCCCCAATCAGACTGTGATAATCGGGCAGACGGCAACCTTCTCAGTGGTGGCCAGCGGAACCGCTCCTCTCACCTATCAATGGATGGAGAATCCCGGCTCCGGCTTCAACAACATCTCTGGCGCGACTTCCTCCAGTTACACCACGCCGCCCGCCATGAGTACGGATAACGGAACCGCTTTCGAGGTAGTCGTCTCCAATGCGGAGGGTTCAGTTACTAGCAACGCAGCTGCACTCACGGTGAACGCCGCTGTCGCCCAACCAAGCTACGGGACCGGATTCACTGCCTCGGGTCTAACGCTGAACGGGGGAGCATTGATTAGCGGAACTCGGCTGCGGTTGACCGACGGCGGAGGAGGAGAGGCGCGCAGTGCCTTCTTCAACACCGAGGTCAACGTCCAGTCCTTCACCAACGATTTCAGCTTCCAGCTCACGAACGCTACCGCCGACGGCTTCACCTTCACCATTCAAGGCAACAGTTCGACCGCCTTGGGTGCTTCAGGCGGAGCCCTAGGGTACGGTTCAAATTCCACGAATACGATCCCGGGGATCGGCAAGAGCGCAGCCGTGGGATTCCAGTTGTACAGCACGGTTCTGGGGAACAAGGCAGTCAGCCTGACCGGTTCGTGGACCAATGGAGCCTCTCCAGCATCCACGCCCGGGAGCGACACGACCGGCTCTGGGGTCAGTCTGCACAGCGGTGATGTGATGAATGTGCACATGACCTATGACGGCACGACTCTGACGTGGACCATCACGGACGCCACGGTGGGGAAGAGCTTCACGAAATCTGTAGCGATCAACATTCCGGCGTTGGCGGGCAACACCGCCTACGTAGGGTTCACCGGAGGAACCGGCGGACTCACGGCCATCCAAGACATAACGACATGGACGTTCACCCCTGGTTCGACATCGCCGGTCCCACCGTCGATCACCACGCAACCCACGAACCAGACGGTCACTGCAGGACAGACGGCCACGTTCTCGGTGGTAGCCAGCGGGGCAACTCCACTCAGCTATCAATGGTCCAAGAACACGGGTTCAGGGTACACGCCTATCTCCGGGGCAACTTCATCGAGTTACACGACGCCTGCCACGACCCTTGCAGATAACGGGACCACGTTCGAGGTGACGGTCACCAACATGGTGAGTTCGGTGACCAGTAATCCCGTCACTCTCACCGTGACGACCTCCACCGCTACGATCAACTTCGGAACTGGCTTCACCTCCTCTGGCCTGACGCTGAATGGGAGTGCCTCGATCAGTGGAACGCGTTTGCGGCTGACCGATGGCGGGACAGGCGAAGCACGGAGCGCGTTTTTCAGCACCCCGGTCAACGTGCAGTCCTTCACCAACGATTTCAGCTTCCAGCTCACGAAACCCAATGCGGACGGCTTCACCTTCACCATCCAAGGCAACAGTCCGAGCGCCCTGGGCGGCGGAGGTGGTGGGCTAGGGTACCGCACGATTGCGAACAGCGTGGCCGTAGGATTTCAGTTGTATAGCACGGTCTTAGGAAACATCGAAGTTAGCCTCACCGGCGATTGGACGAACGGGGCTTCTCCGTCTGCAACACCCGGGACGAGCACGACAGGTTCGGGCGTGAACCTTCGCAGCGGCGACCTGATGAACGTGCACATGACCTATGACGGCACGACTTTGACGTGGACCATCACGGATTCCAGCACGGGCAAGAGCTTCACACAATCTGTAACGATCAACATTCCCGCGTTGACGGGCAACACCGCGTATGTGGGATTCACGGGCGCGACTGGGGGGCTGACGGCGACCCAGGACATCCTGACCTGGACGTACACGCCCGCCCAGTGAGTGTTCAGCGCGGCGTCCAGACGCCGCTTGACAACGATGTGAAGTGACGTCCGGCCGCTTTTAAGAACCGGATTTATAACGGACTAAAGGGGGTCCTGGTTTTGGGCCGCCGAAGCTCCGACGGGAGCGACCAGGCGGCGCAAGCTCTGCAGAAGCACGGTCGCGCCGTCGCCTTTCGCGACAAACGCTTCGATCCCGACATCGCGAGCCGCGTCCTCCAACGTTGGCGTGACAAACGAAGTAAACATCAGCAAGTGGATATTGGGCATCAATCGCTTCAACTGCCGCGCAGCTTCGATCCCGTTCATTACGGGCATGGAGAGATCGAGGACGATAATGTCCGGCTTCATTTGGGCCGCCGCGGAAACCCCCTCTGCCCCGTTCGCCGCCTCGCCACACACCTGCCATTCGAGGTCGTGCTCGATGGTCCAGCGGACACGCTCCCTTACGTAGGCGTTATCGTCGACAATTAGAACTTTCTGCTGCACGAATGCACGTCCTATGAAGCGATGAACTGCTGCGTGTTTCTCACCTTCCGCAAGAAGTCTCTCGAACCGTTGGAATTGGGGCCATCGGGTATTTGTTGTATGTTCGTCGAACTGTTTCGAGTACGGTCTACCTCTTCTGTCACCTAAGAAGAGGGTTTTCGACCCAGAACGCACCGTCCGGCGCCAGGATCGGTACAAACGGAGATGGATTGCGTCTCCCCCGACGCTTGCGTTTTGCGTACAGGCTGTTCGCGCGCGCACTTGCGGTTTCCGTTGCGAGATTCGTCGAAGCCACGTCGAAACATCGAAAAATCTGAACAAAACCGCAACGCCACGCGGTAGAATCTCGGCGCTTTTGCGGAGGATATGGTGAGGAATCGATTGGCAGGTTTCATTTCGTATTCGGCAATCCTGTTGTTGTGCTTTTTCGTATCGGCGCCGCTTGTCGCCGCGCAGACGCTGAAGCCAGACACGCTGAAGGGGATGAAATGGCGGCTGGTCGGGCCATTCCGCGGGGGCCGCGTGCTCGCTGTTGCGGGCATTCCAGGCGATGCGATTACCTACTATTTCGGAGCAGTTGCCGGGGGCGTCTGGAAAACCACGAACGGCGGGCTCCAATGGACGCCCATTTTTGACAAGGAACCTGTTTCGTCGATCGGCAGCATCGCCGTCGCGCCGTCCGACCCGAATACCATTTATGTCGGAACGGGCGAGGCGTGCATTCGCGGAAATATTTCGTTTGGTGACGGCGTCTACAAGTCCATCGATGCAGGGAAGACGTGGACGCATATGGGGCTGGACGATACGCGGCACATTGGTCGCGTGATCGTCGATCCGCGCAATCCGGATATTGTTTTCGTCGCGGCTCTGGGCCACGCGTACGGCTCGAACGAGGAGCGCGGAGTCTTCCGTTCGACGGACGGAGGAAAGCACTGGGACAAGGTTCTCTATAAGGACCAGAAGACGGGCGCGATCGACATCACGTTCGATCCTGACAATTCGCACATTCTGTACGCCGCGCTGTGGCAAGCCGTCCGCACGCCCTGGAGCCTCGATAGCGGTGGCCCGGGCAGCGGGCTCTATAAATCGACCGATGGAGGCGCGACGTGGAAGGAACAGAAAGGCCATGGGCTGCCAGATGGAGTTTATGGCCGGATCGGGGTCGCCGCAGCGCCGGGCGGGTCGCGCGTTTACGCGCTGATCGAAGCCAAAGAAGGCGGACTCTACCGTTCCGATGACGCCGGCGAGACGTGGAAGAAGATCAGCGCCGACCACCGTTTCACGCAACGAGCCTGGTATTTCACCCACATTTTTGCCGATCCGAAAGATGCGGACGAAGTCTACATTCTCAACACGGGAATGTACCGTTCGACGGACGCGGGCGTCACGTTCAATACGATACCGGCGCCGCACGGTGACCGCCACGGGCTCTGGATCGATCCCACGAATCCGAATCGCATGATCGAAGGCGATGACGGAGGCGCGACGGTCACGACCGACGGCGGAAAAACGTGGACGACCGAAGACAATCAGCCAACCGCGCAGTTCTATCACGTAGCAACCGACAACCAGTTTCTCTATCGCCTGTATGGCGCGCAGCAGGACAACTCGACCGTTTCGATCGCAAGCCGCAGCGACAACGGCGCGATCACGGACGCGGACTTTTACGACGTGGGAGGAGGCGAAAGCGGATTCGTTGTTCCCGACCCGCGCAATCCGAACATCGTGTATGCGGGCTCCTACGACGGGCTCATCACCCGATTCGACAAAAAGGACGGCCAGGAGCAGGACATCTCCGCCTGGCCGCTGAATCCGATGGGGCACGCGGCCGCGAAGCTCGTTCACCGCTTCCAGTGGACGGCGCCGATCGCGCTCTCGCCGGAGGACCCGAACGTGATTTATCACGGCGGAGAAGTTTTGTTCAAATCTACGGACGCGGGAATGAGTTGGGAAGCGATCAGCCCCGATCTCACGCGCAACGACAAGAGCAAGCAGCAGTCGAGCGGCGGCCCGATCACGCAGGACAATACGAGCATCGAGTATTACGACACGATTTTCGCTATCGCCGAATCTCCTCTCCAGAAGGGCCTGATCTGGGTGGGGACGGACGACGGATTGGTGCAGCTCACCCGCGACGGCGGGAAGAATTGGTCGAACGTAACGCCGAAAGACCTGCCCGAATGGAGCATGATCAGCCTGATCGATCCTTCGCCTCACGACGCAGGGACCGCTTATGTCGCGGTGGATCGCCATCGGCTCGACGATTTCAAGCCGTATATCTACAAGACGACGGAATATGGCAAGCAGTGGACGAAACTGGTCAACGGAATTCCCGATACCGCGTACGTTCACGTAGTGCGCGAGGATCCGAAGCGCAAGGGCTTGCTCTTTGCCGGAACAGAGACGGGGATTTACGTCTCCTTCGATGATGGCGCGAATTGGCAATCCCTCAAGATGAACCTGCCGGAGACGCCGATCGACGACCTCGTCGTGCACGATGACGATTTGGTGGTTGCCACGCACGGTCGTGCCTTCTGGATCCTCGATGACATCACGCCGCTCCGGCAGCTCGAGGGAACAACTCAGAACGAGGATGTGAAGCTCTTCACGCCTCGCACCACCTACCGGACGCGTATCTTTTCGTTTCCGCCGCGTGGCATGAGCGCGGGCGCCAATCCGCCCTCCGGAGCGGTCCTCGATTACTGGCTGAAGGAAGCGCCGAAGGATGAAGTCAAACTGGAAATTCTCGACGGCAAGGGAAACGTGATTCGCAAGTTCACGAGCAAGAAGTCAAAGGAGGCGGGTGAGCCGGAAGAAGGATTCCGGCGTCGTGGGTCCGAACCGCTCCCCGTAGAGAAGGGGCTAAACCGCTTCGTCTGGGATTTGCGTTACGAGCCGGCGACGAAAATTCCCGGGCTCGTGGTCTGGGGTGGTTCGGGCGAAGGCCCAGTTGCCGTTCCCGGAAAATACCAGGCGAGACTGATCGTCGCGGGCAAGGACTACACCGCGCCCTTCGAGGTGAAAGAAGACCCTCGCGTACCCGTCACACAGGCGGATCTCGAAAAGCAGCTCGAACTTGGCCTGAAAATTCGCGACCGGCTCAGCGAGGCGCACAAAGCCGTAAACGAGATGAAGGAAGTGCAGGCCGATATTGCCGGACTGAAGAAACGCGTGGCCGATGATGCGAAGGGAAAACCGGTTTTGTCCGCGGCCGAAGAACTCAACAAGAAAATAGAGTCGATTGAAGCGGGACTCGTCCAACTGAAGTCGAAGTCGGGCGAGGACTCACTCAACTTTCCGATCATGCCCGCGGACCAGCTGCAGGCTCTGCTAAGCACGGTTGACAGCGCCGACGACGCGCCAACCACGCAAGCCTACACCGTGTATGACCGCTTGAACGGTGAGATCACGCCGCCGCTCGAACAGTGGAAGGAAACGAAGAGCAAAGATGTGCCGGCGCTGAACAAGGACATATCGAAGGCCGGAGTTTCGATGATTTCGGTGACGCCGCCCAAGGAGGATTAGCCCTGCTGACATCCTCTTCGGTTGTCCTCCATACGTGCGTCATTCTGGGGAGGAGGAGCCCGATTCCCGCAATGCCTTCTCCGGCCGCGAGGGAATCGGGCGTTTGGGCGACGACCGAGGCCCCGGCACGTGCCGCATTTGCGCGTGCGGGGGCGGGACGACGAGGAATCTCGGCGACGGTACGGCGAGTATCTCTAACTCTGTCTCCAAGTACTCCGTACGGAACGCGAACGGTGCCTGCCGATCTTGTGAATCCGTTGCGCGGCGCGCTATGATTCCTGAAGATGCCGAATGACGCCAACGAATTGAAGCGTCCCTTGACGTACTGGATCGGCGAGGGCGCGGGCTGGCTGCTGCGGCACGTGGTGAGCGGGCTGGCGGCGACCAGAATCACCCCGAACACGTTCACGTTCCTGGGCATGGCTGTCAACGCCTGGGCTGCTGCGCTGTTTGCGATGGGGGAGTTTCATCGCGCTGCCGCAGTCCTTTTTCTTGCCGGCTTTCTGGACATGGCGGACGGCCAGGTGGCGCGCCGGATTGGCCGCGTGACTGCCTTCGGCGCATTCCTCGACTCCACGCTCGACCGCTACTCCGATCTCGCGCTTTACATGGGCCTCGTCGTCTACTACACGTTGATCGGACGTACGTTCTATATGGTTCTGGCAGCCGTAGCCATGGCGAGTTCGTTCATGGTGAGCTATTCCCGGGCCCGGGCCGAGTCGTTGATTCCCTCCTGCAAAGTGGGATTCATGGAGCGGCCCGAACGGCTCGTACTGCTGATCATCGGCGGGGCGTTCGCAAAAATGGCTCCCGTGCTGTGGGTGATCGCGACGCTGTCGACAGCAACCGTAATTCATCGCGTCGTCTACACGTGGAAAGAACTGCGCGAGGGGCGTGGTTTGCCTGAGCAGGAAGTCTCTCAGACGGCTTGAGGCGTTTCCTTCCGGAGCGATTCCTCCACAGGCACCGCGACGATATCCTGGACATGTCTTCGAAGCCCGTCCACGTCCACGAGTTCGAGCCCGGCCGTATCGATCGTGTCGTGCAGGTAGACCGTGATTTTGCCCGGATACAGCATCCAGTTCCCTGTTTGAAAAAATTCATATGACCCGACGATGCTCATCGGCACGATGGGAACTCCAAACCGCTGCGCAATCCGAAAAATCCCCTTCCTGAATTCGTGGACGCGCCCGTCGCGCGTTCTCGATCCCTCCGCAAACGCGATCAGGCTGATGCCGGAATCCAGGGCTTCCCTGGCGCGCATGGTCATGATTTCCAATCCCTCGCGTGAAGGAGTATCCGGCACGGGAACGTTTCCGAAACGGCCCATCATCCAGCCATAGATCGGAACCTTGAAGTGCGATTCCAGCTCGAACCCGCGCACGAACTGCGGAATCGCGGAGTAAATGACGAATGGATCGAAGATGTTGACATGATTGCAGACGAAGATGCTCGTCCGGCGGGGATCGAAGCCAGCAGAGCGTCGCACCTCGAATTTCACACCGGCGACCCGAAGGATGTTGCGAAAAAAGGCGCGTTGCGGCCAGTCGTTCTTGCGAGGATCGACCAAAATGCCGAGAAAAAACAGAACGGTGCCAACGACGGCGAAATGAACTCCGCTTGCAGCCCACAGCAAGGCCGACCGGACAACCAGATAGCTCTTTTTCACCGCGAATACTTTCTCATACGAAGACATCCAGCGCGCCTGGAAGAATTTCGAGGGAGCGGCAGTCGAGCCGGAGAATTTCGCCGTCGACAAGTACGTTGACGGGCCCATCCAGATCAAATTCAACCTGGCGAGCGGAGGCCCGGGAGGCCAGCAGATGGTCGATGTGCGTGCCGGTGAACAACCGAGGGAAGGTGCGAACCAGACCGAGCCGGCTGATCGGGCTCCATCGCACGTATTCGATTTGACCGTCAGTGGGATCGGCCTTCGGAGCGATCATCATCTTGCCGCCGGTGAATTTGCTGTTGCTGAAAGAGAGAAAAAGGCAGGGACGCCGGTCCCATTCTCCCGCCGCGTCCAGGCGATGTGGAAAAGCGTGATATTCGAGGTGCGCCAGACGCGTGAACACGCCAAGAATGTAGCCGAGCTGCCCGCTCCTTTTGAAACGACGATTGGTGAGCTCTCCAACATCGGCCGGAAAACCAAGGCTCACGAGATTCAGAGAGTAGATCTCGCCGTCCGCGTGAACCAGGCGAATCAGATCGCAGGCGCGACGGCTGCGATTTTCGATCGCGTCGATCGTGTGCGCAAATCCGCGTGCCGTGAAGTCCTTCAGAAAGGAATTGCCGGTGCCGAGAGGAAGGATCGCAAGCGCGGGCCGCTGGCCCGCAAGCGCCTGCGGGAAGAGGCCGTTGATGACCTCGTAGGAAGTCCCGTCGCCGCCCACCGCGAGAAAATTCCTGAAGCCACGCTCGTAAGCGCGGCGTGCGGCCCCGATCGCATCTCCGGCCGCGGTGGTCCGCACAATTTCCAGGTCGACGCCTGTTTGACGAACGAGGTTCAGCGCAGAATCGGCGAGCCGGCCGCAGCGGCCTCCGCCCGCGGCTGGATTAAGAATGGCGAAGAAGCGCAGGTTCATGAAACAAGAATTCTCAGACTTCTGTTCACGGGTAATACTACAGCGGCGTCACCGAATCGCGTCTTGCGCCCGCGCGGATCTGTTCCGCCAGCTCACCCCGCTTGATTTTCATCGAGGCAGTGCGCGGGAAATCGCGATCCCAAACCAGGTACCCGTGCACTCGTTTGTAATTGACAAGGCGCCGATTGCATTCGGACAGTTTTTCAACAATCTCATCGGTAAGGGGCTGTCCCTGATTCAAACGAAGGACGACCACGAGTTGTTCGCCCACCATCGAATGGGCGGGCCAAAGGTAGTTCGCCGCGAACACGCAGAATTCCTTGACCGGAACGCGATCGAAGGCGGATTCGATGTCTTCCGGATAAATGTTTTTCCCTTCCTCGGTGACGATCATGTTCTTCTTGCGGCCGAAGAGCTGTAAATGGCCGTTTGCGTCGATGCGGCCGAGATCGCCGGTTATCAGCCATCCATCCACAATCGTTTCTGCCGTCATCTCGGGTTCGTCGAGATATTTCGACATGATCGTGTCGCTCCTCGCCGCGACTTCTCCGATGCCCTCGGGATCGGGATTCAGGATGCGAAGTTGAACTCCCGGGAGCGGCTTGCCGACTGTATTCGCGCGAAACGGCTTCAGATCGTTCACCGTGAGCACGGTACAAGCCTCGGTAAGCCCGTAGCCGTTGGCGACCGGAATCCCGAGGTCGTAAAAAAATTGCAGTGTCGCCGGCTCGATGAATGCGCCCCCTGTAATCAATGCGAGCAGTTCGCCTCCGAAGGCCTTGTGCACTGCTGGCAATAGCATGCGGCTGAGTTTCAGGTTCGCGCGCTTGCGAGTGAGCCGTTTGTTGACTGCCGTCATCGCGTGCAGCATGGAGCGCTTCCAGGAGGACAATGCGTCGAACTTGTCCCGCAGCCCACGCTCGAGATTCTTGATGATCGCCGGGACCAGAGTCACGTAGGTGATGCGATAGCGCACAAATGCTTCGCGCACGAATTCGGGACGAAGAGTGCGAAGGTGAACCACGCAGGCCCCGCACACGAAAGGCCCGATAAAGCCGACCATGAAATCGATTGCGTGGTTCGTGGGCAGGATGCTCAGGTAGCGAACTCCAGGCCAGAACGGGTACCAGGTTGTCAGCGCCTTGCATTGTTCGAGGTAGTTCCCATGCGTCAGCACGCAGCCCTTCGGCCGCCCGCCAGTTCCGGACGAATAGACGATGCACGCCGCATCCTCGCGACGCCGTGGCACAAACTGCGGCTCGCGCACATCGAGAAAATCTTCCCAGCGCTGCGCTCCCCAGAGTTCTGCTCCCGCCGGCGCCTCGGTCACAAGGACCAGCCGTGTTGCAATACTTCCGAAGGCGGGCGATTTCGTGATGCTGCGCCAGATAGGATACTCGATGATCAGAAACTCAGCGCGCGAGTGCGCCAGAAGCTTCAGTTGTTCGTCGGCCGAAAGCTTGTAGTCCAGCGGAACAAGAATGCCGCCGCAGAAAAATATCGCGTATGCGGCGATCAGCCATTTCGACTGATTCGTCATCAGGACCGCAACACGCGTCCCTTCCGCGAGTCCGGCTCGTTGCAGCGCGCTCGCCAGTGGCAGCGCCGCCTGCTTGAATTGACGATACGTTAAACGAGCGTTCTCGCGATCGCGGTCCGCTTCGATCAGACAGGTTTCATCAGGCCACCGGTCCAGCGCGGCGCTCAGCGCTTCACCCAGCGAACTGTATTTGTCGAGATCCAACATCACAGGCGGGCGTGGATGCGTTCGGCGAGCGTGCGGAAATCAGAAACGCCCTGAAGCTCGTAGTCGGGCAGTTCGATGTGGAAGTGCTGCTCGAGGCGTGTGAGCAGATCGAGGGCCTGAAGGCTGTTGATGCCGAGCTTCTTGAAAAAATCGTCGTCCGGACACAGCTTGTCCGGCGCCACATCGAAATGCTTCGCGGCGAGTTGCAGTATCTCGTCGGTCGTCTTATCCAGAGTCTTCATAGGGCCTTATCTTGCCACAAATCGAGATGTGGGTCAGGCGTCCCGGAGTGCGGGCCCACAGTCGACGTCTACCCGCAACTGCCTTTGAATAGAAAGTCCCGTAACCCATTACGAATGAGGTACATGCAGATCTCTACTCGCTAAAATATCCGCTTTTTCGCCTTCTCCGTTTCTTCGCCTTTTCACGTTCTTTCCCGCAAGTGGTCGGTGCGGAAAGCGCTCCCGCCAATCACGGCAGGTACGGCAGAGGATCGGTGCTTTCGACGAATTTTCGCAGGCCGTCCTCCACGGCCGGGCGAGTGAACAGATCGCAAAAGATGTCGATCTCGCGCTGGAGCTCCTCGCGCGGAATCGGCTTGATGAAACGCTTGGCCGCGATTGCCGTCTCGCGATCAAACTTTCCTGTCTGCGTCGCGGTTGCTTGCGCAACGCGAAGGACGTCGCCTTCCGCGGTGACTTGGCTCACAAGTCCAAGCGACTGCGCCTTGACGGCGTTGACGCTGCGCCCCGTGAGCAACAAATCGCGAACAACTGAGTTGCCAAGGTCGCGCTTGAGGCGCGGAATCCCGCCGAAGCCGGGAATCAGACCCAGGCGCAACTCCGGAAAGCAGAGGCGCGCCATTTTGTCCGCAACGATCAAATCGCAGGTCAGAGCCAGTTCGAAACCGCCGCCAAACGCAATTCCGTTGACGGCCGCTATTGTTGTCAGTGGGCTCTCGTCGATTGCGTTCATGACGCGATGAATGCGCTCGAGAAAATCACGCACACCCTTCTTGCGCTTCTCAAAATTGAGCCCCTGCAATTCGCGATACAGCTCGCGCAAATCGGCGCCTGCACAAAAGCCTTCCTTGCGGGCGCTCGAAACGATCAGCGCGTGCGCGTCTTTGACACTGTCCAGGGCGGCGACAAATTGTTCGAGCTCGGCGAGCGTCAGAGAGCCGATTTCATTGCACGGCGCGCGATCGAGGATCAGGTGGATCACGCCATCGTTCAGTTGCCAAGAAAGAGCATTTCCCTGGAAGCGCTTCATGCGGGCTTCTTCTGATACATTTCGTCGATTTGAGCGGCGCACTGCGCTGCGATTGCCTCGCGCTTCAATTTGCCCATCGTGGTCAGCAGGCCTTCCTCGACCGTGAAAGGCCCGCCGATGATGCGGAACGCACGAATCTGCTTGTAATGCGGCAAATTGACGTTCACTGCTTCGATCGCAGATTGCACGGCGGACTCCTCCAGCCCGTTCGACGGAGTCGTGGTCACGAGGACGGCGAGCGAGCTTCGCTGGTTGCCGACCACCACGATTTGCTGAGCCTCCGGCAGCCTCTTTGCGAGTTCGCCTTCCAGCGGCTCCGGCGCCACGTTATGACCTGAATTGAGAACGATCAGGTCTTTCGCGCGGCCCGTGATGCGCCAGTTGCACGCCGCATCCGCTTCGCCTAAGTCGCCCGTGTGAAACCAGCCGCCCTCGAGCGCCTTCGCCGTTTCGGTCGGGCGCTGCCAATAGCCGGGAAAAATGTTGGGCCCGCGGACAAGAATCTCGCCGGCTTGCGAGGTGGTCATTTCGATCCCGGGAATCGCCGGGCCGACGCGTCCGGGCTCGACGTGTTGCGGATCGTCAAGGGTGCAAATGGCGGTGGTCTCTGTGAGACCGTAAACCTGTAGTACGGGAATGCCGATCATAAGGAAGAACAGCTGCGTTTCAACGGACAGCGGCGCAGAGCCGCAAATGAGTGCCTTCAAATTCACCCCGACCACGCTCTTACGAATGGCGGGGAACACCGTGCGATTCGCCAGCCCCAAAGTTAGCGAATCGACGAGGCCGCTTCTGCCCTTGCGCTGGGCAAGGTATGCACGCTGAGCGCGGGAAAACACCGCTGCGGCAAAGCCTCCGCGCTGCCGAACCGTCTCCTGGATTTTTCTGCGCACGCGTTCCAGAAAGATCGGGACGTTGATGAAGTAGTTGGGTTCGGCGAGCTTGAGTTCCTCGGAAAGCCTGGAGAGATCGGTCGAGAGCGTCAGGACGCTGTTGCGCGAGAGGGCCGTCAACAGAAGGATCCATGACGCCGCAAAGCAGAACGGCCCATAGTGGAAGATCCGGTCGGGAGTAGCGGCCGAACCATCCCGAATGCCCATCAGCTTGTCCAGACGTTCGTTCGTGCAGGGAAGCATATGGTTCACATTGCCCGCGTTCAGGATCACGCCCTTCGGCTCGCCCGAAGTTCCCGACGTATAGATGATTGTCAGCGCATCCGAATCGAGGTGACGGTACGGAGCAGCGCCACGGTCGGCGACGGTCAGAGCGCTGGAACCGGCAAATACGGACTCGAGCGGTGTTATAGCCGGCACCGAAGGTAAATGTTTTTGAATCTCTGCGGCAAGGGCAACGTCGGAACAAAAAATGCGGGCCGGAGAGCTATCCTTGAGCATCGCGGCGAGTTCAGCCGGCGCCTGACGAACGTAGAGCGGTACAACGATGATCCCCTCGGACATCAAGGCGAGATCAAGCGCCACCCAGAGAAAACCGTTCGGTGCAAGCAGTGCGCAGCGATCGTTTTTCCGGAGGCCCTGCGCAGCGAGGAATTGGCGCGCCTGAGCGATCCGCGCCAGAAGATCGGCGCCCGAGAAACCTACGCTCTGCGCACCTCGGATTTCCTTCAGAACGGGCTTCTCGCCGGCGCGCTCAAGCCGATCGAAAATATTTTCCAGAAACGTCATTCAATCCAGTCTTTATCCAGAGAGATGTTCTCTCCGTTTTTGGGGATTACCGGCCACGATCCTTTCACACCAGCGCGGACTCGTTCCGTTCGATCAACGCTCGCAGAAGCGGGCTGAGCGGGGGAAGATAATCCTCCCAGCTCAAAACACCACCGCGAAGCGGGAACTCGGGATACGTGCGCGCAACCCGCTCCTCAAAATACGTTCCCATGCGCGCCATCAGCTGCAAGTTCCTCGCCACGACGCGTCCCGTCGAGCAACGGATCTGTTCCGCATCCTCATCCATCGCGCGAAGGGCCTCGGGAATTCTGTCCTCGAGTTCCGCATCGTCGACCGTCATCAGAAGATTCTCGTGGCCACGCTCGCGCATGAGATTGCGGATGCGCTCGTCCATGGTCACTCCGGCGGAAGGAACTCCCGCCGGCATCGACGTTACAATCGCATGATACCGCGAGGAAAGAATCCGATCGCACGCGCGCAAGATGCTCACCAGTTCGAACATGTTGTACCGGTCGGAGGTAAACACGGGGACGCCTCCCATTTTGTCGGACATCCGCTGGCAGGCGTCGCGATCGAGCATCTCCATGGCGATCAGGATGGGAAAAACGGTGTGATCCCTCCGATAATTGCGCACTCCATTTGCCATTGACGAAAGATAACGCTCGTAAGCGGCGTCCACATCGGCGCCCGAACGATGGAAATAAATCGTACGGTAATAGCTCCTTTTGTATGCGCCGAATGCCAAGTGGGCCAGCCATTTCCGAAGCGACGGCTTCACTGGCCAGAAAAACGGATTGATCGGGCAAATCGCCAGTACGGGGGCGGCCCCGTTCCAGCCGGCGTCGAGCAGCCTTTTACGGCCGAACTCCGGTGCCAGCGGTTCGAACGTCCACGCGGTGTCCGTGCCCAGTTCCGAGCGAATTCCAAGCTTGCCGAGAACCGCCTGCGATTCGGGGTTCCGCGTAATGATGAGAGAGTCGCGGCAGAACCGTTTGCACATTTTTTGCAGAAAGTGGTCCATGGCTCCGGCTTCGCCGCCATAGGCGATGCTCAGCTTGTTCTGCACAGCGGCGATACCCAGCGCGCCAATCATCATATTCGCGAGGGCGTTGGCAAACTTGCTTTTGAACATTGAGCCTTCGCACGCGATCACGCCGTGCTGCTTCCGGATTTCCGACTGCAGAAACGGCGGGTAGACGTCCGGCAGATAGACCGGGCGGGCATTCTCGAAGTAACCCCGCGTGTGTTCAAAATTCTGAGACATGACGCTCAGTTCGACGTTGTCCGCTCCCAGAATCCGCCGAAGCTGCCGCACGATCTCCTGCACCCGCACATCCGATCCCGTGTTTCGCGTGCCGTTGTAGCCGGCCAGCAGAAGTTTCAGTTTCTCGCCGGGCTTCCAGGAATCGCCCCTGCCGAGCATCCAGTGGAGTTTGTTCAGCTCGACCAGGCCACCGACCCAAATTTCAAGAAGGAAATCGGCGTCGAGCATCAGCGTGGATCCTGAGCCGCGGCGCGAGCGGGCCAGCCGAGATAGGGGTACGTGAAATTGTTTTCGCGGCTGAAGCGCAGCAAAGGATAGCAGTACTGCGAGAAGCCGGCCGGCCGCCGGCCCATCTCGCTAACGGCGCGGCTGTTGTCGAATACCGTGTTCCAGATCAGGTAGGGCAGGAAGACTTTCAGCAACTTCGCGAGCCCGCCGACTTTGCCCGCCCGTCCTGCAAGCGCATTCACGATTTTCGACGACGGCGCTTCCAGGCGCGGCGCAAAAACGGGGGGACGCCTTCCTTGCGCTTTCGCCAGCGCATCGGTCAACTCGGCAAACGTCTCGGAGTCTCCTCCGGAGGAAAGGTGATACGTGTCGTGCTCCGGATTCGGCTTCTGGTGCAAAGTTGCGATCGCATCGGCCACGAAGTCCACCGGCACGATATCGATTTTGTCCGTGGGCCGAAAGGGCAGCAGGGGCAGTCCCGCCAGAAAAACGAACGCGCGGACCATCTCGAATTGGTTGGTTTCCGGGCGCCGACTGTCCCCTAGAACGATACTGGGACGAAATATCGTGAACGGAATTCCGGAGAGCAATTCGCGGATCATGTGCTCGCAGAACTTCTTGGTTCGGGCGTACGGGTCGTAATCTGAAAGGTTCCAGTCGATCGCCGAGTCTTCCCGAATCACTTCGTCCGCGCGCCGGCCCGCCACCGCAACCGTGCTGACGTGACTGAACCGCCGCAGCCCATGATGATCGCGGGCCTGGGTGGCAAGTTGAATCACCTCAAGCGTGCCGCGCAAATTGACGTTCAGACAGCTTTTCTCGGATTTGCGATTGAGCGAGGCCGCGCAATGAATCACCGAGTCCGTCGTTTGAACCAGCCGCGCGTACTCGTCGTCTCCCACTCCGAATTTCGGGCTCGTGATATCGCCAAGGAAAATGCGGATGCGCGACTGAAGGAAGCCCTCGAATTGGTCGAAGTCCACGTGCAACTGGAGGGAGCGCCACAGCCGCTCCCGCGCTTCCTGAAGGTTGCGCGCGCGCACAAGAAGATTGAGCGGATCGGAATGATCCGCGAGCAGATTTGCGGTAACGTGGGCGCCGATATAGCCGGTCGAACCCGTCAGGAAGATAGGCACGATTTCTCGACGTTAACCCGCCTGGCTCGAAGCGCTTTCCGTTCCAATCGCAACACTCTCCGTCCGAATCGCTAGGGGCACACTTCTGCGCGGACGCGTCTCCGGCTGGCGGCCTTCGAGGAGAGGATAGCACCACTTGCGCAGGGCCGGAATGTGGACGTTGATCCAGTAATTCCACCAATCGAGCGACCGCACGTCGTAGCCGAAGTCCGCGCGCTCTTCGGGAGCTAGCGCGGCGCTGAGCCGCTCGATGTTGGCCGCCTCGAAGACGTGGTCGTTGAGCAGAATGAACGGTTCGAACAGCTCGATCAGTTTGATCACCTTATCCAGTTCCCGCTCGCGCCGCGCAAGAGGCGGACGGATGAACGGAATCCCCTGCACGCTGCGGTTGATCGCCTGCACCACCACTTTTTGGGCCGGAGCGGAAAGCTTCTCGTAGCGCGACTTGGATACGGGGATTGCGTCGAATTTCGCGCGGACGCGATGCTGAAAATTGCTCTGGGCGCGATAAAACTTGCGATGGCCGAGGCCTGTGAGTTCGATCGAGCGGCGCATGTCGCAGGGATTCGTCACGGAGCTGGCCATCTGGTACACGCTCGCATGCCGTCGCGAAGCGAGCGCCCCGGCAATCAGAGTCATGCCCCGGCAAAGAAGGTCAACCGGAATCAGGTCGAGACATTTCGCTTCGTTCGTTGGAAGTTGGCGGAAGAAGGTCCCCAGCAGATACGAAAGCGACGCCGATGTATTGACGCCCTCATTCCATCCGCGAAATGGTTCGTCGACCGACGATTCCACGATGGCCGGCCGCACGACGGCGATGGCCGCGCGCGGGTTGGCATCGAGAAAATTTCGAATCAGGGACTCGGAGAGACTTTTCGTGAACGTGTACGTGTTGGGCCACCCGAGCTCACCGGCGCGCTCCATGCCGGCGTTGGTGAGGGTCTGGCGAACCCAACGGAGACGGTTCTTTCGGATCTGGTTGTCGAGCGCAGAGCCTTGCAGGCCCTTTGCGGCATGCTCCTTGCCCAGTGCCGCACGGCGGAGTTCTTCTCCGACCTCGTCCGTTTCAGCGCGCGATTCCGTCTGGCGAACGAGCGCCTCCAGCGACCGCCATTCTGTTTCGGCATCGAAGCCGGGTACGGCGCGCGGCGTGTAGTTTCTTGCGAGCTCTTCGAGAATGCGCCCGTCGCGGCGCCCCGCCACATAGCAGGTCGAGAGGTGCAAAAGCGCGGCGTGATCGCACTCCCGAAGAAAGTCCAAAAGATGCGCGGTGGCGCGGACATTTGTCGCTAGAGCGTCGCGTAGGTCCGGATTGAAATCTGTCAGACCACCACTGTTGATGATCACATCCACATCGCGAGCCAATGATCGACGCACATCCGCGCGCACGCCGAGTCCTGCCTGGGTCACATCTCCTTCGATCGTCTCGATTCGTTCGCGTAGAAAGTTCGCAAAATTCGGCCCGTGCTTTTCTGCCAGAGGTTCGAAAACCGGCGATTCCTCGACGAGGCGTTGAAAGCGTTCGAGCGCGGTCCGCGAGCGCTGTGGCCGAATCAGCAGATAGACCTTGCCGACTTCCGGAAGATCTCCGAGCAGGTTCGCAAGCCACACTTTGCCAATGAAACCAGTCGCGCCGATAAAAAGAACGGTTTTGCCCCGCAGCGATTCACGGACTGAAAACGGTTCCAGCGACCGATGCGAATTGAAGTGGACAACCGGCACATGAACGGGACTGGAGCGGCGGCCGGCCGGTTGGATTGCCCGATCCAGTGACCCAGGGTTTTTTTGAAATCGGAGGTCGGTGATCAGCTTCGCGCGCGGACGCCTGCCGTCTGGCGCGTTCTCTGAGAGTCGCGCAAAGGGCCCGCGCGGACGAATCACGGGCTTAAGGAGCCGCCCGGTCGCGATGCCATCCCGGAAATCGAGCCGGTTGCAGAGGATCTCGCCGACGCCCAGATAACTCGCAAGGGGGCGCATGACGTGGTCGAGTCCTTGGCTGACCAGTACGACGCGCCCGCCGGACGCCATCGCCTCTTTGAGCTTTTCGTGGCCGCTCCGTTTCAGGCGCGGCTTCAGCTCGTATTCGAAATATTCCTCTCCAAGAAGGTCCAGTCGGTCGCGGCTGACGCCACGCAGCACCATGTGCAGCAAGCGAGTGGCGAAGGCACGATTCGTCAGGTAAAACAACGGGCGCCCCAGCGCGAGCGCTCCCATAACGCTGCGGCGCGCCCAGCGCTCGAGAAAGGTTTGCGCGTTCCAGCTGAAGAAGGCGACGGGCCTGACGGCCGTGAGGTTGAGCAGGCTTCCCTCGACACGCCAGAAGACAGGATCGCGCCTGGAAACAGCTGTTCCGAACGCTTCGCCCGTTTCCGCTGAGCCGGATTCAATCGTATGAGAACGTGTCATCTTGATTGCACGAGAAAATACGCATCTTCAAAATACTTAGCATGCCGAGTGCATTCGATCAAGCAGCCAGTCTGCCGAGTCAGTGCCGCGCCGAATCTTGGTACCGGAAGAGATACACCGGCCCCGCGGGACCGGCGACGCCGCGCGTATTATATTCGAGTTGCCACCGCAAATGGCGGTCGTCGGCCGGGTAAGCGACTCCGCTCGGGTACGGGTATGGAATGAGGGTATGGAACGGGAGCGGCGCCACCGTATCGCCATGGGCCGCATAGAAATCCATGTCCTTCGCGAACCCGTTCGCATAGAAAAAGTAATCGCGCGCCCAGCCTGGCGCGAGAGATGGCAGACGCGTCGCGTCGAAACTAACAGCGACTTCGTCCCCTGAACCGAAGATGACGTATTCATCATCCGCCGCGCTCACCAGCGGGGTGACCTCGCCGTACCGCGTGTAATTTCCGATTTGACGCGTGTAGGGCCCTGTGGAACTGATGTCTCCGTAAATGTAGCGGATGTCGTTAATCGGATCGTCGTTCTTCGGATTACCTTCCACCACGCGCGGATAACCGCGGAAATCGAGCGACGCGTCGGCAAGAGGGATCTCAGTCGTTCGAAATGGCAAGTCAGCGCTTGAATTGTCGATCCGAATCCGATCCCAATAAATCTTCAGGTTCGTGGTGATGCGGATTCGGCGCGTGCCCGGAGGCAGCTTACCCGTCAGGTCAGCGACCATCGTCCGCGCGAGTCCCGCCGGGAATCCCATGTCATCCACAACGCGCACCCATTTTCCGGAAGGCCCCAGCGCTTCGACGTACGGCGCGATCGGCGTAACGCCCGCCTGCCATGCGGCGTACATCGAGTTCGCGGTGAAATAGTCGGTGAAACCGTCCATCAGCAATCGCAGCGGCTTCGAGGAATCCCACGGTCCGAGGTCGAGCGTGAGCGAGTGCATTCCCGCGAATCCCTGATACGGCGCCTGGGGAAAATCAGTGACATACCTGCGATCCCTATGCGCGAGAAGCGGTAGAACGCTCCGCCCGCTGCCGTCCCATGCCCCCGCCGGCAGACGCGCATTCTTGCTGACAATCACTTTGAACTTCGGGAACGGAGGATTGCTGGCGAAGCGTTCGTTGGGCCAGACCTCCACGCCCGCCGGATGATCGACGGCAAGCAATCGCACCTGGTCCAGGTAGTCGAGCTCCTCCATCGGCTCCAGCATGCGGAACAAAATCCGGCCATTCTGTGGGGCGACGTCCGCACCCGGAACCTTGAAGTACTCGTCGGGATCGGGAACGTCGCGTTCGTGCGGCCCGATCCAATGTCCGACGATTCCAGGACCGATCATGTCCGCGAGAAACTCGAATTGCCTCCCATTCCAAACGAACACGATTGGACAAGAGCTTCCACGCCGGTCGATTTCGGCGATCTCGCGTCGCTTTCCCGCCGCGACCTGCAATTCGTCTTGCGGGACTCCTGTTGGCCAAAGGAGACGCACGACGTCTGGCGCAGCTTCCGTTCCCAGGCCCGTCAGAATGTCCGTTGGACCCTGGCCGAGATAACCGGACGCTCCGGGAACTTCAAATTTTTGCCGTAGTGCGCCCGCAATCACGTTCACCTTGGTGCCAATCCCGCTCTTGTTGTCGTGCTGCCCCTCAAGCGCGATTTGAACCCAGTTGTACTTGTTTCCGCCCTCGTTTCTCAGCAGGAGAGGAGGAAGCCGGTTCTGAGTGATCAGCAGATCGCGCGCACCGTTTCCGTCGAAGTCGCAGGTGATCACCGACCTCGGATCGTGCAGCACAATCTTGCTGAGCCCCGTTTCTTCGGTAACGTCGCGGAATCCGGCCGGCCCCTCATTGCGAAGCAGGATAATGTGGCCGGCGCCGTCGAACCCTTCGCCCACCGCAACAAGATCGATCCAGCCGTCGTTGTCGTAGTCGATCGGCGCGATTCCCCAGCCGCGCATCCAGACGATGTCCGGCAGTTTCACGCGGCGGAACGATTTGCCTTCCACGTTCTGCCACAGACTCAGGCCTGGCGGCGCCCAGTGAGTGAACGCCAGGTCCATCCAGCCGTCCTTGTTGAAATCGAATGCCACCGCGCCGGCGGCGGAAGCGGGCATCGCGGTGGACCAAGGCTGTATGGAATGGAATTCGCCCTCGCGCGGATTGAGATAAATCGAGGGTTCGTGCAGATTTGTCACGACAAAATCGATCGCCCGGTCGTTATTGATGTCGCTTCCGATCGCGCTCACGGACGCGGCGGTTCCGGCGAGGCCTGCCTCTTTGGTCCAGTCCGTAAATTTGCTGTTTCCGTCGTTCCGCCAGAGGACGTTCCCCGGTGGCGGCAGGTTCGCCGGAAAAGAAAACGGTTGGTCCGGATGCGCAAGCGGAAGATCGTTGAACCGCGTCACGTACAGATCAAGATCGCCGTCATGATCGTAATCGATGAAGGTCATTCCCAGGATGAGGCCGTCGGTGCTGATTCCAGACGCGTCGGTGACATCCTTGAACGTGCCGTTGCCTTCGTTGTGGAAAAGGTGAACGCGGCGATTGATGGCCACGGCCAGATCAGGATGGCCATCGTTGTCGTAGTCTCCGACGGCGCAGCTCGTGCCTTCGCCATACAGGTCGAGCTTCGCCTCTTGCGTTACGTTCTCGAATCTCCCGTTGCCGAGATTTCGATACAAGCCTGCAAAGCCGTTTCCATTTGCGTTGACGAGAAAGATGTCCGGCTTGCCATCGCCGTCGTAGTCGATGACGCACGCGCCGCTGCCGAGAAACCCGGCAAGCGACGGCTCTGCGGATGGCGCGGCCGCTGGCTCCGCCGATTCTCGCTTGGACTGTTCTTCTTTTTTTGCGACGCGCGACTCAGCCGCCGAGCGCTCTGTTGGAAGGCCCGAGGCCCCGGTCACATTCACAAAATGAACCGGCACCGCAGGCGGAACAGGCTCCGGTGCCGGAACCATTTCCTCCGCGAGCGAGTACTTCCCCTGATCTCCGTATGTAAAGCTGATCGGCGTCCCCAGTTTTTCGGCGTTCATCTGTTGAAAACGCGCCAGGTGAACCTTCGCTTCATCTTTATGGCCCGACCGAAGCAGCGCCTGCGCCAGACCAAACTCCGCAGACAGATGGAACGGATTCAATCGCAGAGCGGCTTCAAACTCTGGGATGGCTTTTGCGTATTGCTGCTGCTCCGAGTGCAAGAGACCCAGGAAATAGTGCGTATCAGGGTCTGTGGGATCGATCTGGTCGACCTTCTGAAGATCGGTAATCGCCGCATCCGACTTCCCTTCCGCCTTGTCGATCAGGCCGAGATTGAACCAGGAACGCGGATTCGTCGGATCGAGCTCGGCGACCTTCGAGAGAACGCGGCGCGCGTCGTCGTAGCGCTGCATATTGAAGAACGCGACACCCATATTCATGCACGGCACATTGGACTGTGCATCCAGAACGCAAGCTCGCTGAAAATGGCCGAGGGCATCTGAAAACTGCTGGCGGTTCATCAGCGCGATTCCGATCGCGTTCTCTCGCGCCGCCTCAACGTGAAAATCAACCGCTTGTGGCGCGGACGTTTCCGCTGGAGTCTTCCGCGGAGCGGGACGGCGCTTCTTCTGACCTGCGCCCACCATGGCGCAAAGCAGAATGATCGCCGGTAGGCCAAACCGGATCAGCCGGCTCATGCTAGCCAGCTCCATTCGTTTTTGACGGAAATCTCATTCAGCAGAGGAGCGCTTCTTGCTCACGAATCGAACACCGAGCGCCGGCTCGGCGCGACAAACGGAAAACTCCTCAGGCCACCAGCGCTCGCCGGACGCGTTGCATTTTACCGTTTCGCGAACGGTTTGGCAGCAACAATGCCCTGGCCTTCTTTGACCGTTATGATCTGGTCCGCCACCACATTTGAGAGGTGATCGGTTTGCCCGCTGGGCCAGCGGATTTCGATTCCGTCGGCTTTTGCGTGGGAGGCCAAACCAAAGGTAAGAACCAATTCGCTCGAAGAAAGGTAGCTGGATCCGCTCGACAGCGTTCGGGTTTCCCTGTCCGTCCCCGCCGTGACGGTCACTGCGGCTCCGATGCCGTCGCGGTTCGATTTAGTTCCCACCAGCTTGATCCGCAACCCGTGATTCGTGACGCCGCGATTCAGGAAGAGCGCGGCGGGACCCCCGTTCGATGTGATCACGATATCGGGAGCTCCATCGTTGTTGATATCGCCGTACGCGGCGCCGCGGCCGACGCGGGGTTCGTCGAATGATTTGCCCATGGCGCTCGCCACGTCCTCGAACCGATGCCCATCCAGATTGCGGAACAGGTGCGGCGGCTCGGCATAGTGCACGCGCTGCGCCACGCGTTCGATCTGCGGATCGATGTGGCCGTCAACCACATACATATCGAGCCAGCCATCCAGGTCGTAATCGAAAAAGAAGCAGCCGAAGCCAAGCGTCAGCAGGCTGTCGCGTCCCACAGCCGTTTGGGGCGCCTCATCGACGAACAGACCATTCTTCTCGTTGTGATAAAGCGCCATCATTTGATTGGAGAAATTCGTGATCACCAGGCTTGGATAGCCGGAACGGTCAAAGTCTGCCGCGTCGATCCCCATCCCGGCGCGCGCCACCCCGTCTTCGCTGAAACCGATGCCCGCCGGGACGCCTTTTTCCGTGAACGTTCCATTCCGATTGTTGATGTAAAGCTTGTTCGGCTGCGTGTCGTTGCTGATGGCGATATCCGGCCAGCCGTCGCGATTCGCGTCGAAAACGGCGATGCCGAGGCTCTTTGAAGTTGCGTCGTCGAGCCCCGCCTTCTTCGTGACGTCCGTAAATGTGCCGTCTCCGTTGTTGTGCCAGAGGCGAATCGACGTGCCGTGATACGACTCGGGCGTGCAGTACGATTTCGTCTTCCCATCCATCGTGCAGAACAGATCTTTTTCGGGCGACCACTGGACGTAATTCGCCACCAGCAGATCAAGCCGGCCATCGCGGTCGTAATCGACCCATGCCGCCCCTGTGCTAAGGTCGTTCGTTCCCCACAAGCCCGCCTTCTTCGTGACATCGGTGAAGGTTCCGTTGCCGTTGTTGTGGAACAAATGATTCTGCCCGTAGCCGGTGACGAAGAGATCGTCGTAGCCGTCGTTGTCGTAATCGCCGACGGCAACGCCCATCCCGTACATGGAAACGGCCAGTCCGGCCTGCTTCGTCACGTCTGTGAACGTGCCATTGTGATTGTTGCGATAGAGCGCGAGCGTCGTTGCGCCATGAACGTGATGGCCCGGCCAGTCCTGGCCATTCACAAAAAAAATGTCCTGCCAGCCGTCGTTGTTGTAGTCGATGAATCCGACTCCGGGCCCCATCGTTTCGGGCAGCCATTTACGGCCAAAGGCGCCGTTGTTATGGACGAAATGAATGCCCGCCGCGCGCGTGACGTCCTCGAAATGGATCCCACTTTCGGCCGCAGCAGGCTTGGGAGATCGCCGCGCGCTGGGCCATCTTGCTGCGACTGCCGAAGCGAGGCATGCAAACGAAACCGCGGCTGAAAGCAGTGCGACGAACAGCCGGCTTCGAGACCGGCCGCTCATTGGCCGCCGCTCCTAGTAAATTTGCGCCCATATCCACGCTGCCGGGAGAGTTCTTCCGCGCTTTGCCCGTTCTCCGCCGGCTTGGATAGAAAGTCTGCAATGATCCCGGAATCGTGCTCGTGAATGCTCTGTCGTTCTAAATTGTCATACGGGTGCGCTTGCCGATACGGCCCCGTAAGAGTCTCAGACGCCTCGTCCGCCTTGAATCGCAGATAGCGCGTCTCGAATGCCTTCGACTTCGCCTGGTTCCCCATGCCCGTGTAACAAAGCATCAGGTTGTAATTCGCCTCGAGATCTTCCGGATCGATCGACAGCGTATGCTCGAATTGCGAAGTGGCCTCCGCGTACTTGTGTTGAAGGAACAGCACGCGCCCCATATCGTCGCTGACCACGCGGTCCTCCGGATACTGCTTGGCCGCCACTCGAAGATGTGCAAGGGCGCCGTCATAGTCTCCCTGCTCCATTAGTACGCGCGCGTAGAAGTAATTTGCGCGCGCCAGTCGTGGCGCGATATTCAGCGCTTTTTCGAGCATCTGCTTGGCCCCGGAAATATCGCCTTCCAGCACTCGAGCCCGGCCCACGTTCACCCAGCCGTCCGGGTTCGAAGGATTCTTCTCCGTAATCTCCTGAAACGCGCCTTCGGCGCCCTTCAAATCGCCTTGCAGCAGAAGCCCGATTCCATAGTCATTCCAGCGTTGCCATTCACTTCCACGGAACGCCGTTTTCGCTCTCGGTTCGGGAGCGTTGGGGGGCAACACGTCCAGATCCACCGCGTTCTGCGCCATCGTCACGATTGGCAGATTCGGAATCGCCTTGATCTTTCCGGAGACATCCGACAGATCGCCGCTATACGTCATCTTCCGATCGTCATACCCGGGCGCTACGTCGTTCGGATGCGTGTCGTGCAGCACGCCCGCAAACGCGAATTGCGTGTTGATCCAGGAAAATTTCCGGTAATTCAGCTTGGCCACGAGATGCAATCGCCCCTTTTCGTTCCTCGGAACCAGGAGGCGGTAATGAACCGTGTCCGCCGCTCCCGGCGGAATCAGGTGCACGTAAACGGTCGCCCGTTCCGCCCATGCATTTCGCCGCGTGATCGGATTCCCATGCGCGTCAATCAGCAACGACCGGTAAAAATGGGCGCTCGGATCGACCGGCCCGCGCCCGCCGTCTTCCACGCCGCCGCTCCAGAAAACCACTCGGCCCTGGTCGTCCGTCGCTTTCAGTTCCAGCCAGCAGTCGAACGCATCCACCGTGCCGCCCGGGAAGAAGTGCCCTACTGTCAGCGTGCGCACCACCACATCCACGCGAACGGTGTCGCCTGCGCGAACCGCGGCGTTCACCAGGTTGAGTGGCGCCGTCACGGGCTGCGGTGGCAGCGTCGGAACGGGCGTCGAAGGTGTCGGCATCTCCGTTTCCTCGCCCACCGCGAATGTGGTCTCGATTTGGGGCTGCTGTGGCTGCATTTCCGTGCGGCCCTTCGCCAAAGGCCTGTCCGGCGAGATGGCAAAAATATCCACGCGCACCTTGCCGTCCTTCAGGAAACTCTCCACGTCATTCAGCTGCTTCTCGTCCTTATTCGCATACGGAACTGCCGTATTTGCGGCGACGAATCGATGATTATGGATGAAGCCGTTGACGTTGCCTGCATCGTGCGATTCCGTCAGCGGCATATGACAGTCCTCGCAGCTCTGGGGCTTCGGCGGGTAATAGAACGAACGCGCCCCAAGGCCCGAGACGCCGCTCGCCTGCCAGTTGTCGTAATCGTCGAACCCGCGCACCCACCGGTAGTGGTTCACCGGAACGTCCAAATGCACCTTGTGGCAAACGGAACAGAACTCCGCCGTTTGTGTGCGCATAAACGGCTTGAGGAAAGTCCTGCGGTGCGGTTCCGGATCTTCTTCGATCATGAAATCGATGAACCGCCGCAGATACGGATTCTTCGTCGCCACCAGCTTGCTCAACGCAGGATATTGCAGAACGTAGTCGCCGTTTCCCATCGTGCTCTTGATCATGCGAAACGAGTGGCAGACCATGCAGCCGATCCCGGCCTGCGCGGCCGGCGTGTGGACGCGCGACGCGATCGGCGTATTGAAATTTCCCGGGAAGAAGAGCGCCGCGTCATGGCATCCCGCGCACCACTTCGATGGCCTCACGCCGACGGTGTCCTGCATGTAGACGATCGCCTGCCGGTACCATTGGTTGTTGAACGAGGAGAAGTGGTGCATCGAGCTTTCCCACTCGCGGTAGATATCCGCGTGGCAGCGTTCGCACGCTTGCGAGTCCATGAAAAAATCCTGCGGCACCGTCTTTCCCGTAAGGGTCTCTCCCGAACTCGGAAAGAATTGGCTCGTCGGGCCGGCGCCCTCCTGGTCCATGCTCGCCGGCGCGATTTGTGGGTTGCGAATCACGTAGGCTCGCTGCCAGGGAACCGTCCGCACCCACCAGGCCCCCGCAGCGATTCCAGCCGCTGCCGCCAGACAAAGCCCCAGCCGCAGCGCCGATTTCGCGCCACTCTCCGCCAGCCATCCCCGTTGTCCCGCAACCACGAACGCCAGGATCGCGCACGCAAGAATGCTGACAAGAATATGGGAGTCGAGGAGAGACCACTCTTGGCGGCGCGCGCCCGTGTAGATAATCGCCGCTCCGAGCGATCCTCCGACCAGAAGAATGATCCAGCCGATGCGCTCCGCGATCGACCCTTGCCGCATCAGCCGCAGAAGGTACGGGATCGCCATCAAAAGGAGCGCGACGCCGAGCAGCAGGTGCAGCAGGACGGTCCCCTCATAAAGGATCGTCGGCGTCGGCCAGCTGTAGAGAATGAGAGCGGAAATCGCCAGAGCCGCCGTCAGATACCCAAGAAGTCTTCGCAAAGTCGGGCCCTCACTACTGCAAAAGGCATCCCAGCGCTCGCCGGACTCCAGAGCTCCACTCCTCGAGCCACTGCCGGCTTGGCTGCCCCACGGGGTTGCAATCCGCTTAAAACTATCACTTTCTGAGCGAGGAATCGAAACGACAAGCGACTGCCGGCACCCCGGATCCACCCCGAAGCGTGACCACGATCACACCCGCGGCACCCTCGGTCAATAGTAGATTTCTATTAGTCAGTCTCGGATCGGGATCCCGAAGGCGCTTCTCGAGGGCGGCTCGTGAAGCCGGCATTGAGCCCTGGTGACATGCCCTAAATCTCGTCTTCCGGGCTCCCGTTTTCGCTTTCGCTCGGTCCCGGTGATCGCTGTTTGCCGCCCTCAGAAGGACAGGCGCGCGCTGAGCTGCATCTGCCGCCCCGGCGTCATGGTCATCGTGTCGGTACCGAACTGCGGCTCGTTCACGTATCGGTTGGGAGTGCCGAGATTGACTTGGTTCAGCGAATTGAAGGCTTCGCCCCGGATCTGAAGCCCCAGCTTTTCGCTGACGCGGAACTCGCGCGCCAGCGAAACGTCTAGAGTCTGAAGGCTTGGGCCGTACAGGGAATTTCGCCCCGCGTTACCAAATGTGTAGGCGGGGGGCGCAGCGAACGCGGCGGGATTGAACCATTCTGCCGAAGAATGCGTCCCCGGGCCATAGATCGGCTGACCGGTGTAGTTCGCGCGAATCGGATTTTCGCCAAGGATCGTGCCGGCATTGGCGGTATCTCCGAAAACGGAAATCGTGAACGGCATTCCCGTCTCGAACTGGTAGATCGTCGCGAATTGCCAATTCTGCGTCAGCATCCTCACCCAGTCTATGCGGCGATAGGCGGGGATGTCGTATACGCTGCTGATGGCGATGCGATGGCGAACGTCGCACGCGGGCCCTTTCTCCGCCGCCAAATCAAAACTGTTCTGCGGAAGCACCGACTCGTCCATCGGCGAGCGGAAATCGGGCGCGGTTGCCAGGTACTTGGAGAACGTGTAATTCGCAAGCAGGCTGAGTCCGTTTGAGTAGCGCCGCCTCAGGTTCACGTACCCGGCGTCATACCAGCTCTTCGCCGTGTTTTGCAAAAGATTGATGGCGGGTGCCGTCAGTGTCCCGCCTCCAACCACTGTATCTTTGCTCGGGAACACCGTGTTCGGGACGAAACTGACCGCCTGAATCGGACGGCGCGGTCCGATCGGGCCCGGGCCCGGAGGCGCGTTGTTGATCAGATCGGCTTGCTGCAAGTGGAAGCCTCGCGACCCGATATATCCGACCTCGACGGTCGTGTCCTGGCCAAGGCTTTTCCCGATATGCGCATTCCACTGCTGGACGTATTCCGCCGGGGCGTGAGGATCGAAAGCCGTAAAGCTCACCGGCGTCCCGCCGAGCGACGCCGGCCCAAGCACCGGCGGGGCGAAATTGAATCCGATGGCGTTCGCCGCTGAGGACACGTCGTAGTTGTTGTTCTGTATCGTCTCTGGAAACACATTGGGCACGTTGTGGCGCTGGTTGCACCACGTATTCTGATCCACCGGCGTGTAGAAGATGCCGTACGCGGCGTGAAACACCAGACCAAAGCCCGGAATGTTTTTGGCGATACCGATCCGTGGCGCAAAGTTGTGCGTGTTTGAGTACATCAAGCCGCTTGGATAGCCATTTTGCCCACCGATGAAAATCGACGGGACACCATTGTCGAAAATCATGTTCGAATTCGTGTAATCGCGGTCCCACAGCGGGCTTTCAAATTCGTAGCGCAGACCCACATTCAGAGTCGTCGTAGGCGTCACCTGCCAGCTGTCCTCCGCGAAAGCGTCGACGCCCCAGTTGCGCAGGTTCATCTGCGGGATTCCGGCTTGCGCTTGTTTCGCAACCGGAAGGCCCAAGAGGAAGCTGGCCAGCGCCACGCCGGTCCCGTCATTTGCGCCCGTCTCGCTCGTGTAACCCGGTGTGAATTGATAGTAGCCGCGGTTCTCGAAAAATCCCCACATCGGCCAGATAAACCGCCGGTAGCTGCCGCCGAACTTCAGCCCATGGCGCCCCTTTTGCCACGCGAAAGCGTCCCGCAACTCGCCGACCGTGTCCCAAGCGTGCATCGGCGTCGCCGCATAAGTGTCGCCCATTCCCGTATAGCCTTGAACGGCGAACCACGGCGCACCCCATGCTCCCTTGCCGCCGTAGCCGACGCCGGTGATGCCAAGCTGGCTAACGATGTCGTTCACGTTGTCATTCTGTGATGTGTGATTCATTGAAAGCCGCGAAAGCGCGATCGAAACCGTGTTCAGCTTCGTGCTCGAGAAAATGTGATTCCATGAGCCCACCGACTGCTGCGACAGGTTGTCGAAATTCGTCCCGAATCCCGGCAGATTCTGCGCCGTGGTGTTCATCATGCTGCTCGTCGGTGTGAAGCCGTTTTCCGAGCCCAGTGAAACACGCCCGAAAAGCGTGTCCTGGTTGCTGAAGATGTGATCGATGCGCAGGGTGCCCTGGTCTGTGAAGTGCGTTTCATTCCGAGCGTCCAGATAGTTGTTCGAGTCCGGCCCCGATCCCATCATCATGTTCGGCATCGGTTCGTAGAGTTGCAGGAACGCCCAGGCCGTCGGATTGATCGGAGAGTTCGGGTTTATGGTGCAATTCGAAGGCGTCGGATTCGGATTCGTGCACAGCGCGGGGATTACGTTGCCGGGAAACTGCGGGCGCGGATTGGACACCGAGGGACTCTTGTTCGCTGTGGGATCGTAGACGTTGACGCCGCTCATGCTGAAGTCGCCGTTCATTTCGGCCTGCGTGGGCACGGTCAAAATCTGGGTGTCTGTCTGCGACAGCCGCAGGCCTTCATAGTTCGCAAAGAAGAACGTTTTCTTCCCGCCCAGCGGTCCTCCCAGCGATCCGCCAAAATTGTTTTGCACCAGGTGATTATTTCCCATGGAATCGAACGTTGTGGCATCCAGCGCCCCGTTGCGGAGGAATTCGTACACCGTAGCGTGAACCTGGCTTGTTCCGGAGCGTGTGGCCACATTAATCTCCCCTCCGCCTGCGCCTCCCATATCGGCCGTATAGCTGTTGGTCTCGACCTGAAACTCCTTCACTGCGTCGGGAGAGAGGGTCAAATTCTGCGCGTTGAACGTCGGATCCGTATTGGTCGAACCGTCGATGAGATAGAAATTCGCGTTTGGCCGTCCCCCTCCAATGCTCAGCGCGGAGTCTTGTCCGGGTCGCCAATACAGCGGGTTCACGTTTCCCTGCTGTGCGCCGAATCCCCGGTGCGTGCCCGGAACAGTCAGGACCAAATCCAGAAGCATGCGCCCGTTCAGAGGCAATTCCTGAATTGACTTCGGTTCCACAACTTCGCCGACGCTCGCATCCGTGGCCCGCAGAACATCCACACCTGCCGCAACTCGGATCTGCTGCGTCGCCCCGCTCAGCGCCAGCTGCACTTGAATCGCAAGCCTCTGGCCCACGTCTAGGTGAAGCGATTGCTTCACCGGCGCGAATCCCGCCGCCGATGTCGTCACCTCATAATCATCTGGTAGCAGTGCCGGCGCTTCGAAGATCCCGCTTTCATTCGTCGAAACGCGTCGAATCGATCCGGTGTCGACGGACTTGAATTCCACCGTAGCACCACGGATCGCTAGATGCTGTGGGTCTACGACGGTGCCCGTCACCACTGCGTAATTGCTCTGCCCTCTCGCCATCCAAGGCAAACCCAGAACACAGCACAGACACGCAAGAACCACCCTCCCCCGCATGAAAATCCCCCTTTTCGAAACGTCATCGCGAAGATCGTGATGCAAATCACACCCTGGTGTGCGGACGTTACGCGGCGCTGCACTTCCACGCAATAATTGGAAAATACTAGTCGCCGTTTGGTCCGACGCGGGTGGCTGGCCCTCGCGGGAACAGGGGGAGAATGCGCTCATGGTAGACTCCAACTCGCTGTCAGCCTTTCAGGAGGAGCCTTGAGCGAAGTGGTCCTCATGTCATTGTGCGAAATGGCGGACGCCATTCGGCAACACAAAATCTCGTCTCTCGATCTCGTCGAAGCCCACATCGCCCGCATCGAGCGCTTGAATCCCCGGCTCAACGCATACACGCACACCGATTTCGATCGTGCCCGCGCCGAAGCCAGGGCCGCCGACGCCGGCGTCCATAGCGCCGCCGGATCGAAGTCGCTCGGCTCGCTTCACGGCGTTCCTATGTCCATGAAAAGCTCGATCGACGTGGCCGGCTGGCCCTGCGAGTGCGGCAGCCTCCTGCGCCGAGACTACTTCGCGCCGACGGATGCGCCTCTCGTCGCCCGTTTGCGCGCGGCTGGCGCAATCATGCTCGGCAACACGAATGTCCCTGAATTTCTGATGGCCTGGGAAACGGACAACTCGCTTCATGGCCGCACGAACAACCCCTGGGATCCCGACCGGACGCCCGGCGGCTCGAGCGGCGGCGAAGCGGCCGCCATCGCTTCGGGTTGTTCGGCAGGCGGAATCGGCAGCGACGGCGGCGGCTCAATCCGGGTTCCTTCACACTTCAGTGGAATCTGTGGACTGAAGCCGACACCCGGTCGGGTGCCTTCGACCGGCCACTTCCCCGGCTCGGCCGGACCGTTCGCGCAACTCGGGGTCGTCGGGCCGATGGCGCGAACCGTGCGCGACGTCGAGCGCATTTTCCAGGTCGTCGCGGGCCCCGATCCCGGCGATCCGTGCTCCGCGCCCGTTCCCCTTCGGCACTCGAGCGATGCCGAAATCCGCAAACTGCGCGTCGGTTATTTCGCCGAGCATGTTCTCGCGCCTGTCACCTCCGAAACGGCTGCCGCAGTCCGCAAAGCAGCGGATGCATTGCGTTCGCAGGGATTCGAAGTTGTCGAATGGCTTCCGGAAAATCTCGACCGCGCCCAGAAGCTTTGGTTCAATCTCTTTTGTCGCGCTGGACAGATGGCCTTCTCGCCCATGCTCGAGGGCAACGACAACCGGATGAGCCCCATTCTGCGCCAGTTCCGCGATCGCATCGCGCTAGAGCCGCCACTCACCTCAACCGAACTGCTGGACACCTTGCTCGAACGCGACGTGCTCCGGGCGCGCTTCCTTGCCAAAATGGAGGAATTTCCGATTCTGCTCTGCCCTGTGGCCTCGATCCCCGCATTCCGCCACGGCGAGCGTGAATGGATGGTTCAAGGGCGCAAAGTCGAATATCTCGACGCGATGGCCTACTCGGCCTGGTTCAATCTCCTCGGCACTCCCGGAGCAGTCGTTCCGGTCAGCCCCTCTCCCGAGGGCTTGCCCATCGGAGTGCAGATCGTCGGCCGCCCGTGGGAAGAGGAAGCGACTCTCGCCGTCGCCGCAAAAATCGAGCAAGCCTCCGGCGGCTTCCACTGTCCCCCGATCTAGGTCCTGGAACTTCGCGCAACGATGATTGCGGCGCCCGAATCTTAGGATGCAAACTGCTTTTCCGTTTTGCGGCCTCCATTGGCGCTCCGAATCTTGTTTGGGGAATTGCCAAGACTCGGCTGCCCGCCGAATGCGTTCGCAGATTGGCGGAGGGGGATTATAATCAGTCTTAACTTGTGAAGCGGCGCGGACGGCAATCGCTTCGACCGAGAGCAAACGGATGGTTTGGGCGATCAGTGCGGCGATATTCCTCGGGACCGTGCTTCTCGTGTTTGTCGGCGCCCTCATCTGGTCGCGGCGCGCGGAGATTCGGGCGGCATTCAAAGAGCGGAGACGGGAACGCCGAATTGCGGCAGACGTTCCCCTGGAACTCTCGGGTGCCGACGAACCGTTCATCCATGAAACGGCATGCACTGAAAACATAAGCCGTCATGGTGCCCGCGTGTTGACTCGGACGCAATGGCGGCCGAAGGATCGAGCGCTCGTTGCTCTGCCCGGAACAATCGAACGTTCTCACGCTCGAATCGCTTACTGTGCCCCTCTATCGGCACATTCTTTCGCCGTGGGATTGAAATTCTCTTCTGCGGTTCCTGCGTGGGGATTGGATTCGGAACGGTCGGACCACCCGTTTGGGAAATAGAGTGAAGCGCTGGCTCCGCACGCGGCCCCGGAAGCAACCCCAGGACGCACCCTTGCGGAACCGGCAAAGCGACCCGGTGCCCGGCTGATCTGCTCGCAAAAGCCTACGTATAACGAAGCCAGCGGGCCAGTTCGGGGAGCGTGGGGCGCTTGCCGTACATCAGCACGCCGATGCGGTAGACTTTCGCGGAGGCGTAGATCGCGGCGACGGTGGTCGAGAAGAGGAGGACGATCGATAGACCGATTTGCCAGAATGCGGGCGTTTGCAGCGAGATGCGCAGCGGCATCAGTACAGGCGCAAAAAACGGAATTTCCGAAAGCACGATCGACATGGTCGAGGAAGGGTCGCTCAGAACCAGGCTGTAGATGCACATCGTGAAAACGAGCGGAGCCATGGCCAGCCACTGCAATTGCTGCGCGTCGTGCTCACTCGAGCAGGCCGCACCGATTGCGGCGAACATCGCTGAATAGAGGAAGTAGCCGCCGACGAAGAAGATCACCGCGTAGGCGATCAGCGACGCCGGAATGTGAACGCCCGCGAAGGGCGAGTCCGGACCCATGGTTCCCGCCATGGCCGCGCCGTAAGACAAAAGCAGCAGCAGCGAAACGATCCAGATCAGCAGTTGCGTAAAAGCGGTCGCTGCCACACCAAGAATTTTCCCCGCCAGCAAATCAAACGGGCGCACGGACGAGATCAGCACCTCCATCGTCCGCGTCGTCTTTTCCTCGAGGACGGAACGCATCATGATGATGCCGTAGATCAGCAGCGACATGTAGAGCAGCAGCACGAGAGCGATAGCAATACCTACCGACTGGCCTTTCTCCACCGTCTCGCCGGATTTGGTGATCTTGATGAGTTCGAGATCCGCGCCGCGCGTGATGTCGCTGGCGTCGTCGACGTGGATGCCGCGCGCGTTCAAACGATTGAGAATGATCGCGTGATTCAGCGCAGCCGTAAGCGGCCCTTGCAGGGCGAAATCGCCCGGATTCCGAGTGTGCAACTGCACGGACTGATCCAGGTCCGCGGGAACAAGAAGGTAAGCGTCGAGTGAGCCCGAATTGATCTGGCTCCGCAGCTCATCCTGGACGCGATCGAGAGAGGGAGGCCGCTCGATCGTTTTTAACACCGTGAACTCGGGCTGGCCGTTTGGAAGCTTGGCGTCGAGGCCTTGAGCGATCGACGTCCCGAGGCCTCCGGCATTGTCCACAATCGCGAGCCGGAATGTGCGGCTCGGCTGATGGTTCACGAGAAACAGAATCATCAAGAAGAAGCCGATTCCCACCAGCGGCACAAGGATCGTCGTGATGACGAAGGCCTTCGTCTTAACGGCCGTCAAGTACTCGCGCTTGATGATCAGGCCGATGTTACGCATGGCCTGTTTTCTCGATGAAGATGTCGTTGAGCGAAGGCTCGAGCAATTCGAAACGATCGATGCGCGCACCAGCCTGCAAGGCGGCCTTCAGGATTTCCTGCGCGTCGGCGCCCGGCTTCAGCTTCGCCTCGACCCCGCTGCCGAACCGGTTGACGCTGGCGACGCCCGGATGGGCGAGAAACGTGTCAGGGCCGCTGAATTCAATGCGCACCGTGTTCTTGCCATACGACTGCTTGATCGCGCGCAGATCCCCGTCGAGAACTTTATGCCCCTTGTCGATCAGGCAAATGGAATCGCACATTCTCTCTACCTGCTCCATAAGGTGGGTGGAAAGGACGATTGTCGAGCCCCGGTCGCGCATTTCCAGCATGATGTCCTTCACCATCGCGGCGTTCACCGGATCCAGGCCGGAGAAAGGCTCGTCCAGAATCATTATTTTGGGCTGGTGCAGCGTGGCAGCGATGAATTGAACTTTCTGCTGCATGCCTTTCGAAAGGTCCCGCACTTTCCTGTCGGCCCAATCGCTCAGTTCCAGCCGCTTCAGCCATTCGTTCGCCCGCCTCTCGGCATCGGCCTGGGACAGGCCCCGCAGGGCCGCAAGGAAAACGATCACGGCGCGGACTTCCATCCGCGGGTAGAGGCCGCGCTCTTCCGGCAGGTAGCCGATGGACTGGCGCGTCTCTTGGCTGACGGGTTTTCCGAAAATGCAGATCTTGCCTTCGTCCGGGACGAGGATATTCATCACCATCCGGATCGTGCTGGTCTTTCCCGCTCCGTTGGGACCGAGCAGGCCAAGGATGGCCCCTTCGCGCACCCGCAGGCTGACGTCGGTGACGGCCGTGACACCGTCGTAGGATTTCGTCACGTTCTCCAGAGAAATCGCGTCCACGATCTTCCTTCTGGCCGGCTGGGCTCGGATCAGAAACTCTTGCCGACTAGATACGCGCGGTGGCAGCCCAAAATTTCGTGCGTGCCAAGAAACTGCAATTCCAGCGGAAAGTCAATAAGCAAGCTCATAAATGCAGTTTAGGGGGTCGGAGCTTTAGCTCCGCCAGCTTGCTGAAAAACGCCTTGTCTTCAGGAGCGAGTCTCTTCCACCACTCACAGCATTTTTGAGACAGCTTGTAGTCTCGGCTCCAAGAACCTCCGAATTCCCTCCGAATATCCTCCAACTCCCATTGGGTGCGGCGCTCTTTATGGCACAATCGTCAGGCAGGTCTCTCGTGGAGGGGCGATCGTGAAATATCGGAGGCTCGGGCGGACCGCGATTCCCGTCAGCGACATTGGCTACGGGCTCTGGGGCATGAGCGGCTGGAGCGGCTCGGACGACCGCGAGTCCCTCGATTCGCTGCAGCTTGCCGTGGACCTGGGATGCAATTTCTTCGACACAGCCTGGGCCTATGGCAATGGCAAGAGCGACGGCCTGCTCGGTCAAATCATTGCCCGCAACAAGGACAAGCGTCTCTACGCCGCTTCGAAGATTCCGCCCATGAACGACCAGTGGCCCGCGCTGCCGAGCTACAAGTACAACGACGTTTTTCCCCCCGAACATGTTTTCAAGCACGCCCGGCTCATTCGCGAAAAACTCGGCGTGGACAAGATCGACGTCCTGCAATTTCACGTCTGGGACGACGGTTGGACGCAGGAACCCGAATTCCGCGAAACGGTCGAGAAGCTCAAAACGGACGGCTGGATCAACTCGTTCGGCCTCAGCCTCAATCGCTGGGAACCCGAGAACGGCCTCGAGGCTATCCGCACAGGCCTGGTCGACGTCGTCCAGGTGATTTACAACATTTTCGATCAGGCGCCCGAAGACAAACTGTTCCCTCTCTGCAAAGAGATGAACATCGGCGTGATCGCCCGCGTTCCGCTCGACGAAGGCAGTCTTAGCGGCAAATTCACGCCGGAAACGAAGTTTCCATCGAGCGACTGGCGTTCGAAGTACTTCAATGCGGAAAATCTGGCGAACACCCTCGCGCGCGTCGACGCCCTGAAGAAGGTCTTGCCCGACGGCATGACGCTGCCCGAGATGAGCCTGCGCTTTGTTCTGTCGAATCCCGCCGTCGGCACAACTATCATCGGCATGCGCAAGCCGGACCATGTAAAAGAAAACGTCGCCGCCAGCGATGCCGGCCCCCTCGATCCCGAACTGCTCCAAAAGCTGAAAGCTCATCGCTGGGACCGCAAACCCCAGCGCTGGTCCGATTAGCGAACCGCTCCTGGCTCGCTCCGAGGAAACACGTCGCGTGCCACGTGGTCTCTTACTGCGCCCTGCTGCGCCCCTGATCCGCAACTTTCCGATTTCGGCCTTAACTGGGACGTAGCTGCGCGAAGACCAATAGGCCGATCTTCGCTACAGTCCTCGTATGGAATGCGTATTCTGCGGCACCGCCAGTCACGTGGTCGACTTGTGCCAAGCCGGGGTTTCCCGCTACTTCCGGCAAGCCTGCTGATGTACCCTAGTTTTCGGAATTCTTCGAGGAAGCCCCAATGGCCAAAGGATACTGGATCGCTTTTTACCGCTCTGTTTCGGACGCTGTGGCACTGGCCGAATACGCGAAGTTGGCAGGTCCGGCGATTCAAGCCGGCGGTGGTCGTTTTGTAGCGCGCGGTACTCCCGCCAAAACGTTCGAGGCAGGACTGGACCAGCGATCCGTAGTGATCGAATTTGACAGCGTGGAGGCGGCGATCGCGGCATACGAGGGCCCTGCATATCAGGCTGCATTAAAAGTGCTGCAAGGGGCCGCTGAGCGCGACGTGCGATTCCTCGAAGGTGTTTCCTGAATTCTGGTCTTGCGCTCGCTCGCGCCGAAGCGCTCAAGAAGATTTTGCCGATGGGGCATTTATTGGTCCCGCGACCGGTCTCGGATCGGGAAAGCGTTGCGCTAGGGACTTGCCGGAGTCATTTCCACAAGCGCGCGGAAATCCACAGGACTGCATGTTAAAAACACATACGACCGCTTGACGAAATACAGGAAGTTGCTATACTCTCTGGATGTCAGCGAAGCCCGGCTTGCGGGGATAGTTCTCTGACGGACCGGGTCCTCTCACTGATTACGAGGTGAGGTTGGTTACGAACACCGGGTTTTTCAA
>DATGHM010000043.1:0-23116 GCA_035307985.1 Candidatus Acidiferrales bacterium | reverse complement strand
CAAGAGCGCCTCGAACAGGAACGACAGGATGACGTTCCAGCTCGAAAAACCGAGCGCACGCATGGTGGCGATCTCACGGCCGCGTTCGGCGACCGCGGAATACATCGTATTCAAAGCGCCAAAGACGGCACCGATGGCCATAATCGCGGCCACCAGCCCGCCCAGGATGGTTATCAAACGCGTCATGCCGGCGGACTGCTTCGCGTAGTAATCGACTTCGCGCATGACTTCCAGATTCAAGCGCGGGTCGGCAGTCACCGCATCCTTGAACTGCTGGAAGGCGGCGGGCGACGTGAGGTGAACCGTCGCGGACTGAAAGATGTTATCCGGACGCTTCAACACCTCGTTGAAAATGCGCCCGTCGCACCACACTTCGGAATCGAAGGAAGAACCGCCCGCGTCAAAAACGCCGACCACCTTCCAGTGGCCGCCGCCGAAATTCACGGTGTTGCCCACGGTCAGACCCTCATACGTTTTCGTCGCATTCCTGCCCACGACCAACTCATCCAACCCCGGCTTAAACATTCGTCCCTGGATGATCTTCACAAACTTGCGTATCTGAAGGACATTGGGCGAGACGCCGCGCACCTGCACGTTCGCGTCCGTGCCCGTGCTGATCAGCGGAAACGGCATCACACCGACTACCTCCTGCGTGACCAGCGGCTGCCCGGAGGCATCGCGCGCGACGCCGGGCTCGTCCTGCGCGATCTTCACCGAATCGAGTGTGATGCCGCCCATCATTTCCGTGGTCGAGCCGGCACGCATCACCAGCGCGTTCCCCGCCGAACCTGACGCCACCAAAGTGGCCCGGAAGCCGCGGGCGAGCGAAAGCATTGCCACGAACACGCCCACCGTTCCGGCGATGCCTAGAATCGCCACGATCGTGGACGTCCAGCGCGCTTTGATGCTGCGGAAATTGTAGGAGATCGGCACCGAACCGATGAACGGCGCGAGCAGGCCCGCAAGGATTCCACCGATAACGACGAGGATCAGCAGAAGTGCGGCAATCGCCGCGATCGTGATAATCACCCCGAAGATCAGCTTGGGCACCATTTCTCACACCCTCCGAAGCGCGTCGACAACGCGCATGCGCATCGCGCCGATCCCGGGAAGGATCGCGCTTGCAAAACCCACCAGCAGAGCGGCAACGACGCCATACACCAGCGTCTTCGGCGTGATCAAAAGCGTCGGCAGCATGCCGGCCAAAGCGCGCGCGAGCACCGGAATCACCAACAGCGCGAGGAGAAGGCCAACGCAGCCGACAATCGAAATCACCATCGACTCGCCCAAAATGAACCCGAGAACAGCGCGGTCCGAGAAACCGATTGCCTTCAGAACCGCGAGCTCGGGCGTGCGCTCGCGCACGGAAATCGCCATCGTATTCCCCGTGACGAGCAGCAGAGTGAAGAACACGACAGTCCCAATCGAGACGATCAGGAACTTGATATTTCCGAATTGCTTCACCCAGCCCTGCGCGAAGGCCGACTCGGTCTCCGTCTTTGTTTCACTCGGAGAGTTCATAAACATCCCGTCGATTGTCTTGGCGATGCGGGCCGAGTCGTCCGGATTGTCCACTCGCAGGATGTACCATCCGATCTGGCCCTTCAGCCTCTCGGGCACTCGCTCTTCAAAAGCGTCCCACTGGAACCAGAACTGCGTCTCGTCGTCTTGAGGGCGCTTGCCATGGTATACGCCGTCGATGTTGAACTCCCAGGCATTTCCGGCAAGGCCATACAGGGTCGTCTTGATGGGAATGCGATCGCCCATTTTCCAGCCAAAGCGCTTCATCGTCGCCGCACCGACAATCGCGCCATCACGGTCCTTCAGGAACGTGTTCCACTGGTCGTCCGGAACGACCAACTCCGGATAGACCTGCCGCTGGTTTTCCGGATCGATCACGAACTGCGGGAAAAAGTTCTTCTCATCCTGATAGATGCCGCCAAACCAGTTGTCGTGCGTGATGTACTTCACGCCAGGGATGCGCAAGATCTGGTCGCGGTAGGAAAGCGGAATCGTGTTAATGATCGAAGTGCGATTGATGATCACCAGGCGATCCGCACCCGCGACGTCGGCGCCGCGGCTGAAGGCATCGCTGACGACGCCCAAAAACGCGAAGAGAAACAGCGCCACAGCGAACGACCCGATCGTCAGTAACAAGCGCGCCTTCTTGCGAAACAGGTTGGCGAAAATGAGGGCGCTGAATTTCATGCGGCACCTCCCGCCACGACTCCCTGTGGCCGCTCGCCCGCTTCAACCAGCACGCCTTTTTCGAGATGGAGCGTAAGCTTTGCCTGACGCGCGACTACCGGGTCATGCGTCACCATCAAGACCGTCTTCCCGTACTCCCCGACCAGGCGCTTGATCAGGTCCATCACTTCGTCGGCGCTCTTGCGGTCCAGGTCGCCGGTGGGCTCGTCGCACAGCAGGAACGTTGGATCAGCGATAATCGCGCGGGCAATAGCCACGCGCTGTTCCTGTCCGCCGGAGAGCTGCCGCGGATAGTGGTGCATGCGTTCGGCTAATCCGACGATGGCCAAAGCCGTCTCGACGTGCTTGCGCCGCTCGGCCTTGGAAAGCTTGGTCAGCAGCAACGGCAGCTCCACGTTCTGAAACGCCGTGAGCACGGGGATCAGGTTGTACATCTGGAAGATGAAGCCGACGTGTCGCGCGCGCCAGTCCGTCAGTTTGCCGCGCGACATATGCGTGATCTCGTCGCCCGCCACGGTCACGCTGCCGCGCGTCGGAACGTCGAGTCCGCCCAGCAGGTTCAGCAGAGTGGTTTTTCCGGAACCGCTCGGGCCCATGAACGCGACGAAGTCTCCTTTGTCCACGTCGAGGTTCAATCCCTGCAAGACATGGATGTCCTCGTTTCCCCGCCGGTAGGTTTTGTCCAACCCGCGAACCTGAATCAGGCTTCCAGTCGTCCCGTTGCCGTCAACGCTAACCATGATTAAGTCTCCTGTCGTTCAGTTCGTGCATTACTTTCGGAGCCCGCCTCGCGGCAAAACACCGTGACGGAGGACGAAGAAAAGCGCTACCGCTTCACTTCGACCTGCTGTCCGTCCTTCAGATCCGCCGGGCCTCCGACCACCACCGTGTCGCCTGCCACCAGCCCAGCGAGAATCTGCGTGTCGGCGCCGAGATTCTGACCAACCTTCACCGCGTGCCGCTCGAGGCGGTTATCCTTCACCAGGAAAACAATCTTCTGCCCGCCGTCTTCGCGAACCGCTTTTTGCGGAACCGTCACCCCTGCGGGCGCCCGTTCCGCCTGTTTGTCTTCTTCGGCCAGGAACGTGACCTTCACGCCCATATCCGGCAGGATCCGCGGGTCGAGCTTCTTGAACGCGATGCGCACCTCGACGGTCGCCTTTTGCCGGTCGGCCGTGGGAATAATCGTCCGGACGCGGCACGGTATCTTCCAATCCGGGTACGCATCCAGTACCGCCGTCACTTCCTGCTTCGGCTTCACACGCGCGATGTAATTCTCGTTGACGTCCACTTCGATCTCGTTCGAGGCCATGTCCACGATCGTCGCAATGCCCGTGCGCGTGAACCCGCCGCCCGCCGAAATCGGCGAGACCATTTCGCCCACTTGCGCGTCTTTCGATACGATGATTCCGTCGAACGGCGCCCGGATCACGCAATTGTCCACGGCCTGCTGGGCTTCTTTGATGCGCGCGTCCGCGGCGAGCACTTGCTCTTGGGTGTAGTCGATCTTCGCCTTCAGACTGTTCACGGCCATGCGCGCGTTGTCGAGCGCCTCTTGTGTCTGAACTCCTGCCGCCTCCAACTCCTGAGCGCGGTGCAACTGGATCTGCGCATTTTTCAGCTGCACTTGCAGGTCGAGGATGCCGGACTGAGTGGCGTTCCGGTCCGCCTTGGCCGAAGCGAGCGTCCTCTGCACGTCGGAGTCGTCGAGCGTCGCCAGCACGAATCCTTTATGGACGTACATCCCCTCGGTGAAGAAGACGCCCGTCACGCGCCCGGTGATTTTCGCCGCCACTGTCGCGCGGCGCTGGGGCGTAACGTATCCACTGGCATTGAGCAGCGCCTGAGGGCCAGTGTCCTGCTTCTCCGCCTCCGCCACCACCACAGCAGGCGTCTGATGCATGTACGCGTAGACGCCTCCCGCGATAACCAGCGCGCCCAACAAAACGGCGAAAATGACTCCGATGCGCTTTCCAGCGCTTCCCGCGCTTCGTTTGTGGTCGTCGATTCTGAGCGACCCTAGATCCGGTTTGATCGATTCTCCGGGCATAGTTGACCCAATGATTTAACGGCGTCCTCCAGCATTTGTTACGCGTGGGGGTACATCAAGATTACACGGAAGCCGGTTTACGGGCTAGCAGCAATCCCTTCCTTGGGCTGCGCGAGCTTTTGGCAGGTATCCAATATCCACCGGTTTCCGATGACCGAACCGTTACAAGAAATTGACAGCCCTAAACTGGCCTTCTGTGCGTCTAATTACCCATCGGAAAGGGGCAGCAGTCTGGCGGCGGCCGATGCTAGAATTCAAGCCACGGATGAGCTTGGAACCGTTAATCTACGTGAACGAGCTTTGCAAGCAGTTCCGGACGTTCAAGCGCCGGGAAGGCGTGTGGGGCTCGATTCAGAATCTGTTCGTGCGCGAGTACCAGACGCTTTCGGCCGTCGACCGCATCTCCTTCTCAATCGACCGAGGCGAGATGGTCGGCTACATCGGGCCGAACGGCGCCGGCAAGTCCACGACCATCAAAATGCTCACGGGCATTCTCGTCCCGACCGGCGGCGAGATCCGCGTCAACGGATTCGTGCCCTCACGCGAGCGCAGCAAGTACGTGAAAACGATTGGCGTGGTCTTTGGCCAGCGGACGCAGCTCTGGTGGGACATCGCGGTGATTGAGTCGTTCAAGCTCCTTCGCCGCATCTATGACGTCTCCCAGCGCGATTTTGACGCCCGGATGGAGCGCTTCGACGACATCCTGAATATTCGGGACTACCTGTACACGCCCGTCCGGAAGCTTTCCCTGGGCGAACGGATGCGCTGCGACCTGGCCGCCGCACTGCTGCACAACCCGCCGCTGCTCTTCCTGGACGAGCCCACGATTGGACTGGACGTGGTGGCGAAAGACCACATCCGGCAGTTTCTGCGCGCCGTCAATCGCGAGTTCCAGACGACTATTCTCTTGACTACTCACGACTTAGACGATATAGAAGAACTGTGCCGTAGGATCATGATTATCGATCACGGCAGGGTGCTCTACGACGGCCCTCTGGAGCATTTGAAACAGAAACTTCTGCGCACAAAACAGATCAAGTTTGCGCTCAAGGATCGTGAACAAACCAGCCGCGTCGGCATGTTTGCGCGCGATGGCCTCGAACTCAAGCAAGTGGACGAGCTTACGTACCGCATCCGGTTCGACCGTTCGAAAATTGCGACGGCGGATCTGGTTCGCCAGGTTCTGGCAGGCGTTGAGGTACGCGACCTGCTCATCGAGGACGAGCCCATCGAGGAAATCATCAAGCGCATCTATGCCGGACAGGCGCTCTTGGAGGTCAGTGCATGAAAATCAAATTCGCCGCCAAATGGAGCCTGCCCCTGGCGTCCGCTTTTCTGTTGGTCGCCGCATCCGCGAACGCGGGCCCGAAGGATAAGACGATTTTCGACATGTTCGTTCCGGTCGCGCCGCAACCCATCCGCACCAGCAACGTCTGCGGCAACCTTTCCGGCGCTCTTTCCGCCGATGACTTCTTCGACGGCCTGGTCCGCATCGAGGCTCGACATCGCGTGGAGTTCCGCAAAGCGTCGCAGACCGTCAGCCAGTTCCCTTCGCAGGTTGCGGTCGCTTTGGCCGGCAATTTCACTCCTTGCGCTGCCGCGGCTGGCGGTCCTCGCGTCGACTTCGTGCGGCCGGGAAACGGATCTTCACCCCAGCGCGTGAATGATTTCATCAACGGTCTCCGTTTTACGGCGGTCTGGAAGAATCGCTACGGGATCCAACCCGTGCAGGGTTTTTCCGTGACGAAAACCGCTCCCACGGACCGCGCCTTCAGCATCAACGACCAGATTCCGTGGCGTTTCGCCTTTCAGGTGCCGTCGCAGGGTGTTCCGCTCACGGATCAGCTGGTCATCTCTGTGTACGGCCCGTCGGGCGCCAAACTCGCTTCGTTTACGGCGGGTGTCCTGGCCCATTTCCCGAAGCACCACACGAAAACCATCCGCGGCGAACAAGCCGACGAATAGGCGCGCTCGCCGGTCATTGATCGCGGTGCACCTGCACAGCCGACGGCGGCTGTGCCTCGGCCGGAGGAAGTGCGTGCTCCCTCGTGCTAACATCCCTCTCCGCTTTCCGTCTCAATCACCGCCGCCCGGCCGGGAGGACTGACCGAAACCGTGGAATGGCCCGTTGAATCGCTTGCACCGTATCTTGAATTTTCGCGCGTCGGCTTCGTAAACATCCTTGCGTTCCGGCTGCGCTACTTCACGGGCATCATCACGTATTTTCTGAACGTCACGGTCTACTACTTCATCTGGACCGCCGTTTTCCGGTCTTCCGCGCATCTGGCCGGGTACACGCTCGCGCAGATCATCACGTACGTCAGCGTCGGGTGGATCATCCGTTCGTTTTATTGGAACACGATCGACCAGGAAATGGCCTACGAGGTGATCGAAGGTAAGATCGCGATGGACTTCATCAAGCCCGTTTCGATCCAGTGGATGTGGATCTTCCGGGCTATGGGCGAATCGGCGTTTCGCCTGGTGCTGCTGACGCTGCCCACGGCCGTGATCGTCGCGTTCATCTTTCCTGTGCAAGGGCCTTCATCGCGAGAGAATTTTCTGCTTTTCCTGATCGGCGTTCTGGGCAGCTTTTTTCTGATGGGCGCGATCAACTTCATGATCGGGACCTGCGCGATTCCTCTCAAATCGATACTCGCTCTGATCCGCGCGAAATACTGGCTGATCGAACTGCTTTCGGGGCTGCTGATTCCGGTCACCTTTTTCCCGGGCAGCCTGCAGAAAATCATGGCCTGGCTGCCCTTCGAGCACATCGCCTTCACGCCGCTGCAAATTTATCTGGGCAAGCTCGACCGCATGCACGCCATGCGCGCACTCGCTGTGCAATGGTTATGGGTGGTGGCGCTGCTGGCTCTCGCCAACCTGTGGTGGAATCGGGCGTCGCGCAAAATCACGATCCACGGAGGCTGAGTGCCAGGCGCCGCGTTGAATTCGAGCACAGCGAGGGAGACGCAACCAGGCCGCGCCCGGGCGGTCGCTGCGATCAAGCGCCACTGGATGCTCCTGTGCCAATATTTCGCCCAATATGCGAAAGTGCGAGTCAGCTACCGCGGCGATTTCCTGGTCAGCTTGATCACCAGCTTCGCAGCCACGATTTTCTCGCTTGGCTTCGTGATCATCCTGTTTCAAAAAGCGAGCCAACTGAAAGGATGGCGGTTCGAAGAAGTCGTTTTTCTCTATGGTTTCTCGCTGATCCCCTACGGCATCTTCAACGTGATCAGCCTGAATCTCTACGACTTCGGGAACAACTACATCATTGAGGGAAAATTCGACCGCGTCCTGCTTCGCCCCGTCTCTTCCCTTTTTCAGGTGCTCTTCGAAACGTTCCGAATCGAGTCGTTTCAGGAGATCTTTACCGGGGGTTTTTGCATGTGGTGGGCCACGGGCCGCCTGCACATCCCGTGGACGCCGTTCAAATTTGCCATGCTTTTCTTCTTCGGACTCTGCGCCGCGATCATTTACGTTTCGATTTTCCTGATTCTCAGCACCGTCTCCTTCTGGTTCGAAGACCGCATCGGCGTTCACCCGCCGGTGTGGAACGTGATCGCCTTCGGCCGCTATCCGCTATCGATTTACAGCGGCGCCGTGCAGTTTTTCCTGTGCTGGATCATTCCCTTCGGCCTCGCTTCTTTCTATCCGAGCGTGAGGCTGCTCGGCCGCGCCGTGACGCCGGAATATATCCGCTTCGTTCCGGTCGTCGCCGCCGTGTTTCTTACGCTGGCCATATCCCTCTGGAATTTCGGCACCCGCCATTACTCCTCAACGGGTTCCTAGGTTCTCGCCTTCGGCGAACTATCGAGCAGCGTGACATCGACGATGTTTCGTGCGACGGGAAGCGATCAGGCGTTGCCCTTGTACTGGATGGCGAGAACGGTGATGTCGTCGGATTGCGCGGCGCCTTGCGTGAAGGATTTCACGCCATCGCGGATCGTTTGCGCCAGTTCCTCGACGCTTTGCCCGGTGAAGGATTCGACCACTTGCCGGAGGCGCGCTTCTTCGTAAAGCTCGCTCTGAACGTTGCACGCTTCCGAAACGCCGTCGGTATAGATCACAAGGAAATCGCCCGGCTCGAGCTTGACGCGGGTGCTCTCGTATTCCGCTTCAGCAAACATGCCAACGGGGAAATTCGCGGAGCCGAGCGCTTCGAGAGCGCCCGACTTTCGGCGCACCAACGGCGGCACGTGGCCGGCGTTCACGTATTCGAAGCGCCCCATCTTGTCGAGCACGCCGTAGAAGACCGTCGCGTAACGGTCCTCCGCGCTGCGTTCGCAAAGATACGTGTTCACGCGCGAGAAGACGCCGGGGAGCGCAATATCCATCGCGGCCGTCGTGAAAAATACGCCCTGCAAAAGCGTGGCGAGCAGCGCAGCGGAAATTCCCTTCCCCGCCACATCGCCGACGAAGAAGCCGTGGCGTCCGCCGCCGAGATCGATCACGTCGAAGCAGTCGCCGCCGACGGAGTGACACGAGAGCGTGGCGCCGGCGACCGCGACATCCGGCAGATTTGGCATGGCTTTCGGCAAGAGCTGGCGCTGGATCTGGCTGGCGATTTCGATCTCGTGATCCAGGCGAGCCTTCGCACGCGCAGAGGCGAAAAGCCGCGCGTTCTCCACCACGGTGGCGGCTTCGCGGGCCAGAGTGCTCAACACCTGGCGATCCAGATCGGTGAACGCGCTCGAAGAGGCATGGCTGTCCATGTAAAGCACGCCGAGCAATTCTCCCTGCCGCGTGGAAATGGTGGCGTCCAGCGTCTCGATGACGGGAAGCTTGTCGATCGGGATCGCGACGATCGTGTGCAGTTCGAGCCGCGCGACACTTTCCTGGGCGCTCACGGCCGTCTCGGCGCCCGTGTCGGTGACGATGAGTTCGCGGCGCGTATTGGCCACACGTTTGACCACGCTCTGCGAAACCTGCAATTGCTCGGGGCGGAGCGTGGTGCGCTGCGCGTCGCGCGCGACCACTGTCTGCAGCTCGCCCGCGGGATTGGCGAGCAGCAGAACGCCGCGCTCCGTGCGCGTCACTTGAATCGCCGCGTCGACCACCGCCGTCAAAACGTCTTCGAGCGAAAGTCCGGTGCCGAGGGTGCGAGCCACTTCGAGAAGCACGCCGAGGTGATACAACTCGCGCGAACCGGAGCCGGTGGGCGGCGGAGCCTCCACTTTTTCGACGAGTTCTTCAATGGTCGCACCGTCGCCGACGTAAATCAGCTTGTAGGAATCCTGCATGCCGAAGTCGATGCGATCTTTCGGCTTCAGCTCGTGGCGCAGGACGCGCTCGCCGTTGACGAAGGTTCCGTGACGGCTGCCCATGTCCTCGATGAGGAAGGCTCCCTCTTCACCGGTGATTTGCGCTTGCTGGCGGCTGATGCGGCTATCGCGGAGCGTCAACTCATTGCCGGCCTGGCGGCCAATGCGGAACGGAAAAACGGTCACCTGCATTTCGCGGCGGGTGCCGTTCGGTTCGACGACGACTAGACGAGGAGCGCGTGCCATCGGTTTTGTACTCGGCGTTTTCGGGAAAGCCGGATGCGCCATTCTGGCCGACGCGTATCCAGCCACCGCACATGCTAGGCAAAGTCGCGAGGGAAGTAAATAGCGAGTGGGGTTGCCTGACAACAACCGATCGGTTCGGGGCACCGCATACCTGGCAAGCCGCGGGGCGAACCGCCATCACGCTGTTGGCATCGCAGTAACTATAGGAAGACGGACAGGAGGGCGGCGACGCCTTGGGTTAATTGGGCCGGATCCGAGATCAAGCTGACCACGAGATAGCCTTCGGCCGGAAAATCGTAGAAGTGTCCGGGATGGACGTACACGTTTTTCGCGGTCACCAGCTCGATCGCCAGTTCTTCGTCCGTCTTTTTTCGCGGGACGCGAATCACGGCATACCATCCGCCTTGAAATTGGAGACGCGAGCAGGATTCCTGCGCGGCGACCTGGCGGTCGAGCTCCGCAAGGTTCTTGTGGACGCGGTCCATCAACTGCAGGTGAAACGCATCTCGCTGGGCGAGCAGCACCGGCGCGGCGTGCTGGATGGGCGCGTTCATGGAGAGATACGTATCCGCGATCACCTCGAGGCGGGCCAGGGCCTGTGATTTCAGTTCCGCGGGACCGCTCGCAACGAGCCATGCCAATTTCATTTGCGGCAGGCCGCAAATTTTCGAGAGGCCACTCAAGGTGAACGTGAGGACGTCCTGATTCGCCGCAAGGCTTTGTGGCGGCACAGAGAGGGCGGACCCGGAAGGGGCGCGCAAGGCGGCGTCCAGTGCGAAATCGAGAAAGACCTCGTCAGCGACGAGGGCCAGTCGGTGACGCGCGCAGATTTCGTTCAGTTTCGCGATTTCGGCGGGCGAGCAGAAATTCCCGGTCGGATTATTCGGATGGACGACGACGATGCCGCGCGTCGCCGGAGTGATCGCGCGTTCCAGTGCGCCAAAATCGATTTGCCAGCCGTAGTCGTACTGCAGCGGATAGCGGACGAGCTTCACGTCCTGCAAGTCAGCGAGGAAATCAAAGAGGGGATAACTCGGCGTGGAGATAAGAATTTCATCCCCGGCATTGCAGAGCAGACGAAGGATGAACGAATAAGCCTCGGAGGTGCCGGTCGTGAGCACGATGTCTTCGGCCGCGATGTGCTCCCCGCGCCGCGTGTAGTATCTGGCCACTGCCTCGCGCGCCGACTCCAGTCCTTGCGCTTGCGGCTCGTAGACGAGCGAAGCGGGATTAGCCAGCGCGCGCAGAATGGCCTCGCTGTCGTAGTGGAACCCGCACTGCGTGGGATTCGATGCGGTCAGATCCAGGAGCGGCTTTCCAGCGGCGCGATGACGCGAGAGGGCTTCGCTGAGGCGATTGGTTTCGAGGTCCCAGTTCGAGCGAGCAGCGAAAAGGCCGCGCGCCCTGTCTGGCTGAGGACGCGTCACACACCCGTCCTTGGGCGATGGGTCGCGTCGCTATTCATAGCGCAGGGCGATGATGGGGTCGACGCGCGTCGCGCGTCGCGCCGGGATGTAGCAGGCGAGCGCGGCCGTGGCCACCAGAACCAACGAAACGCCGATGAAGGTCACGGGATCGTGCGTGCTCACGTTGAAAAGCAGGCTCGAGAGCACGCGCGTCGCAACGAGCGCGCCAATCAAACCCACGACCAGTCCGGCGGCCGCGAGCTTCAACCCTTGACCAACGACGAGCTTCAGAACACCAAGGGGCTGTGCGCCGAGGGCCATGCGGATTCCGATCTCGTGCGTCTGTTGCGTGACGGAGTATGACAGCACGCCGTAGACGCCGACAGCCGCGAGGATCAGCGCGAGTCCACCGAAGAGTCCCAGCAGGGCCGCGCCCATACGCGGCGCCCAAAGCCCCTGGTCCACCACTTCTCCGATCGTCTGCACGTTGGTGATCGCAAGATTTGGATCGAGCGATTGAACCTGTGCGCGCACGCTGGAAACGACGGACTGCGGATCGCCGACGGTCCGCACTTCCATGCTGGCAAACGGAGAGAATTCCTGCGTGATCGGCAGGTAGATCAAGGGTTGCGGATCTTCACCGATATTGTTCACGATGGTGTCGGGAACGATGCCGACGATCTCCCAGAGCTCCGTCTCATCGATAAAGTGGAAGCGTTTGCCCAAAGCGTTCTCATTCGGCCAGAAATGTTTGGCCATGGCTTCATTCACGACGGCCACGGGGGTAGTCATCGCGCGATCGGAATCGGTAAAAGCGCGGCCGGCGATCACCGGAATATGCAGAGTTTCGAAGTAATTTGGCATCACGTCGTTCAACTCGGTCAGGGTGCCGCGGTAACCCGTGTCCATGTCCTGGCCCTCCGGAAAGGTGGTGCGCTCAAAACCACCGCCCAGCGGGAGATTGGACGCGATCGTCGCGTCGGCGACACCCGGCGTGGCCTTGGCCCGATCGATGGCCTGGCGAAAGAACTGGTCGCCACGACCCTCGTCGTAGTGGAGCGCGCCGAGATCGAAGGCCATCGCGAAGAGTTTCCGCGACTCGAAACCGAGGCTCATGTTCTGCGCGTTCTGCATGCTGCGCACGAAAAGTCCGGCTCCGATCAGCGCCACCATGGCCAGCGCGATTTCGGAGACCACGAGCAGGCTTCGGAGCGGATTGCTTCTCCAGCCGACAGTGTTGCCGCGACCGCCGATCTTCAGACTCTCAACCAGATCGGGCCTGGAAGACTTGATGGCAGGCGCTATTCCGAAGAGCACTCCCGTAAAAACGGAAATGGCCAACGTGAACAGAAGCACGCGCCAATCGAGGGCGAGACTGATTTCGCCGTCCTGAATGAACGAGGGACGGAACGACCACAGTGCGGTGCGCCCCCAATACGCCACGACAAATCCAACGGCGCCGCCAACAAGCGCGAGCAGCATGCTTTCCGTAATCAGTTGGCGCAGGATGCGTCCACGGCCCGCGCCGAGAGCAGCGCGCAGGCTCATCTCTTTTTCACGGCGCGCGGACTGCGCGAGCAGCAAATTCGCCAGATTGACGCAGGCGATGAGCAGGACCAAGCCGACAATACCCATCATCACGCCGCCGGCCAGCGTGAACTGGTCGTGCTGGTTGGCGCCAACAGCAGCTTGAGCCATCGGAGTGAGGGTGACGCTGCGGCCCGCGTTGTCCTTCGGATATTCGCTTTCGAGGTGCGTGGCGATCGTCTTGATCGACGCGTCCGCTGCGCCGATGCTGATGCCCGGTTTGAGGCGCGCAAAAGACTGCGCCAGGAGCGCGCGGCGCTCATTGAACCACTCGCGAACGAATCCGGTAAGAACCTGGGGATACATGCTCGCGGGTATCCACACCTGGTCTGGATCGGCAAACGTGAACGGGCCTCTGAAACCGCGCGGCGCAACACCGATGATTGTGTAAGGAATTGCGTTGAAGGTGAGCGTCCTGCCAATGAGGCCCGGGTCGGAACCAAACTTGTTGGCCCAGAAACTGTAGCTGATAACCGCAACGTTGTTGCCGCTCGGTTTCGTGTCCTCATCGGGAAAGAAGAAGCGTCCTGTGGCAGGGCGCAAGCCGAGAACGTCGAAATAATTTGCGCTGACAAGCTGACCGGCGACTTGCTTGGCTTCGGCGCGGCCGCTCCAGGTGAGCGGCATCTGCATATAGCAGGCCAGCCCCGTGAAGACCTGATTGTCGCGGGCGTAATCGCGACAATTGGGGTACGACATGCCCATTTTGATCTGGCTCGCCGTCGTCACATGGGTGTGGCTGTCGATGGTATCGACCTCGACGACACGGGAGATGTCCTTGACCGGGAGCGGATTCAGCAGCACCGCGTTTACCACCGTGAAAATCGTGGTGTTTGCGCCGATGCCCAGGGCGAGCGAAACGATGGCAATCGCGCTTACGCCGGGGCTCTTGACCAGCATCCGCGCCCCGTAGCGGATGTCCTGCCAGAGCTTTCCCATCGCATCCTCCGTCGGAACCCTGTCAAGTCTCCACAAACCAGCGGGCAAAATGGTACTTTACCTCTGATTGGACGTTCCGGTTCACAAAACGTCTGTGCGCAGGACGCCGTAAGGTTCAAGCATCGAGTCCACGCCGATGGGCGTCACCATGTATGCGGTCAAGATCGCCGGGACTCTGAGCCTTCATGGAGTCAAACGCCGGCGATCTTGCCACCGAAAATGACGCCCTCCGTCTGGCCCGCAGCAACGCGCCCGTGAAACAGATCACCACCGGCACGCTCTGTCACCTGGAAGCCGCAATGGTGGAGAGCGCACTCGGTGGCTGGAATCTCGCCGATCTCGATTTTCTTTTCATCGAGAACGTCGGCAATCTCGTTTGCCCTTCCTCCTACGACCTGGGCGAGGAAATCCGCCTGGTCCTCATGTCCGTGACCGAGGGTGAAGACAAACCACTGAAGTATCCGACGATCTTCAACAGCGCGGACGTTGCGGTCATCACGAACCTGGATATCGCCGCCGCCGTCGAGTTCGACGCGGCAGCCGCTTGCCGCAATATCGAGGCGGTCCGCGCAGGAATGGCGGTCCTGAAAGTCTCCGCGAAATCCGGCGAGGGCATGGATGCGTACCTCGAACTTTTCAAATCGCGCCGCGACTCCAGGCAGCCTAGTGTTTCTCGCCTGAGGTGAACGTGGTCCAGGGATACGCAGGCATATCCCGAAGGATCGGTGTCCACCAATTGTATTCAGGATGCGCCTTCAGGAATGGCTTCGCGTAGAAGCTTTCGCCGCCGGGATGGCCGAGATGCGCGATCAGCTCCATTTTTGCAGCCATTTCGCTGTCGGTGACTTTCCCCTGTACCGCGCCGCCGGGGAAATAGGGCCCCCAGCCCCAGATTGAGATACCTTCGCGATCGGTGTCGACGTGGCCGCAGAGCGTGCGGCTGTCGGCGCCCTCTTTTTTTGTGTAAGCGTCGAAGTGGTCGGCCTCGAACTGCTCGGCCAGGCGTGCGTCGATCTTGCCTTTATATTGCGCCATCAACTGGTTCCAGCGAACGTGGCGCGCGTTGGCGGTATTGGACGCCTGGTGAACGTCGAAGGTGGTCTCGTCCTTCGTTACCTGCGGATCGCTGGGGAAATTGGAGCCCACGAAGTAGCCGTCTTTGGTGCGCCAGAGGCGCGTGTGCTTCAGGCCCTGCTCGAAACGGGCAACTTCGCCAGTTTTGCGGTCGCCGAGCAGCCAATCGTTGGCGTAGCCGCCGTTGTTGCCGACGTTCATGATGCGAACGTAGTCGTCAATCGAGCCCGCGTATTGGAGAGCTTTGCGCGCGCGCGCGAATTCGGCGATGCCGTTGGGATCCCAGCCCTCGAACTGCGAAATGGTGGTCTCCGTCACCATGAGGCCGTCGGAATTGATGCCGAAGTCGTCATCGCTGGCGATGACGCCGGGAAAACCGTCCATCAAAATGCGGTACCCACGCTGCGGAACGATGTCGAACATGATGCGCCAGCGTTCACCGTTCGCGTAATTCGTCCAGTTGTTGTGCGCGATGACGATGTCGTGCGCTTTCGTATAACTGCCGGTGGCGACGAACGCGCTGCAGTTCCCCGGGCTCTTCAGCCGAGCGGCGTCCGCGACTTTGTGCTTTTCGTTGTACCAGGGAACGTAATAGTCGGAGAGCTCCTCCATGGCGTTCAGCGCGATGACATCGTCCAGGTCGATCGATGCGACGCCGTGCGCGTGCAGTCCTGCAACGATTCCCTTCAACTCCGCCTGATATTCGGGATCGATTTTCGGCCAGAGCATGTCGTGGGCCGCTTTCTTGAAAAAAGCCCAGTCCTTGTGCGTGTTGTGCGTGTCTTCCAGGCGAACGGCGCGGAAGGCGTCCGCAATTTCCGGAGCGAGTAGGTACCCGTGCTGGAAACCGATTTCGTCGGGCGAGCCCTGCAGGTGGACATAGATCCAGCCGTTGTCCGTGAAGCGATACGCGCCCTGGAGCCGCGCGTCCTGCGGCGCGTTCGCGGATGCTTCCGCCGATGAAGCCGGAGAGACGACCGGCTGCGGTGAGGGACTGGCCTTCGCTTCGTGGCGAAGGGCCCATGCGGAGAGCACGGTAATCGCAAACACCGCGAAAAGCACGACAGGCAAAATCTTCAGCGCAACGCGCATCGCAAGCCTCCGGAACCCAGATTTTCCGAGGTCATCTTAGCTCAAGCGCCCAGCCCTCGCCACAGAGAGCGCATCAACGAGACAGACGCGAAATCTCCGGAGAACGAATTAGATCAGGCGGCGTCGAAAAGACTTGGTGTACAATGGCCGCAGTTTGCGGAGTGCAGAGAGGAATCCCCGTTCCCAAATCAATTCACCAGGAGGATTGCCATGCCCACTCGTCGGACTGCGTTGCTGATTTCATTCGCCGCGATCGCCTTGGTTGCGGGCGGACAAACCATGCCACATCAGAAGAAAAGCGCCGCCAAAGCGGCAGGCGGCGCGATGATCGTCAATCCGGGATCGGAAAAGTGGGGCGACCTTCCGGCTGCGGCGATGGTAGGCACGCCGTCGGTTGAAATGGGAGGCAAAATGCAGGTCGCCATCCTTCAGGGCGACCCCATGACGGCGGGGCGGAGTTATACGGTGCGGCTCTCGTGCACCGATGGAACGAAGATCGCGCCGCACTGGCATCCGACAACCGAGAACGTGACCGTGATCAAAGGCGGGGCAGCCGTCGGCATGGGCTCGAAGTGGGATGATGCGCTTCTGAAAGACGTGCCGGTGGGAGGTTTTTTCTCCGCAGCGCCGCACATGACGCACTTCGCGCAGTGCAAGGGCGATTCGATTTTGCAGGTGCACGGCATTGGGCCGTTTGTGCTCAATTTCGTTTCGCCGGACCAGACCCAACCCGGACAGAAATAATCGCAGGCTTGCCGGCGCCGTTCAAACAGTTCCGCTGCCAGTGCGGCCGTGTGCGAACACGAATAGGCCGGAATGGTTGGTTATGACCTGACCGTGCGAACCGTTTGTCCTCATTTTGAAGTGTTCTGAACAACCAACTACTGCGAATGAGGGTGCGAAATGTGAGGCTAAGGAAGAACGGTCGTAGCGCTATCTGAGAAATCGATCACGCGATAGCAAGCGGCGATTGTCAGACGTGCAACGACAAGCCGTGGGGACTCCGCCGATCTCGCTGGAGCCTGCTCTGGTTGCGAAATTCGTTGTGGAGGGTGCAGGGGAGGAGTACGATGCACCAGAAATTGAGCCAATCGGAAATCCCGTCTGAACCATAAAGGGAGAGCCATGAAAATCATTCGGGCCTCGCTCGCTTCGTTTTTGCTCTTAGCCTCTAGCGCGCCTGCGGGTGCCGATTTCAAATACACCGAGACGTCGCAGATGACCGGCGGCTCCCTGCTTACCATGATGAAGTTCGTTTCCAGGTTCTCTCGCGGAGATGCCAAGAAACAGGAAAAAGACATGCTGCGGCCGATCAGCACAACGCACTACGTTAAGGGCGATCGCCTGCGCACCGATAACGAGGACGGCACCTCCCAAATCATCGACCTCGGCGGCCGGCGCGTGATCGCCATCGACAACAACAAGAAAACGTACGCCGTGGCGACTTTCGATCAGATCAGAGCCGCAATGGAGCAGGCGGCGCAGCAGATGCAGCAGCAGACGCAGCAGAATCCGCAGACGCCGCAGGAGAAAGCCGTGCCCCAGGACGTGCAGCTCACTCTTAAGCCCACCATCAAAGTCATGCCAGGCGGCGCTGGCCGCACGATCCTGGACCAGGCCACCAATGAAACCAACGTGGAGATAGACCTCGCCATGGAAGGCACGGCTACCGGCGCCGACGCGCCGCCACCCGGCCAGCCTAACTCCGCCACCTTTACCTCCACGATTGACATGGACAGTTACGTGGCGCCAAATGTTACTGGTTACGAGGAGTTCGCGCAGTTCTACAGGCGCATGGCCCAAGAGGTATCCTGGATGAAGATCCCTTCAATGCCCGGCATCCAAATCGATCCCCGAGCCGCGGAGGGCATGTCTGAGCTGCAGAAGAATTCCGACGCCCTGAAGGGCTTCCCGATGCTCTCATACGTCAGCATGACCCTGTCTGCAACAGCCGATGGGCAGACCCAAGCCCTGGGATCGCAAAACAGCAGCGCGTCTAGCCCGCAACCGTCGAATCCGCCGCCATCACAGACCTACGACTCTCCGAGCTCGCTCGAATCGGCAGCGGTGATGAAAGGATTGGGTGGGCTGTTTGGCAAAAAGAAGAAGAAGGACAATGATTCCGCGCCGGCGGCCAGTACCCTGCCTCCGAATCCCCACCCCAACCCGAATGCGCTGATGGAAATGACTACGGCGGTAACTTCGTTCTCGACGTCCTCGCTGGACGGAAGCCTGTTCGACGTTCCTGCGGGCTTTCTGCAGATGCAAGAGGATCCAATGCAGGTTTTTGGCGGAGGCGCGAGATCGTCGCAGCGGCCGGAAAATAAAAAGTAGCCGATTTCGGCGAGCTACTGGCAGGGAGTTCTTAGACCTTTTCGCCGAGACCGCGACGTCTTACCGCCGATTCCGTTTTCACGCTGCCGAGAAACAATCCAACGCCGCGAGCACCTGATACTCTGACAGAGTGGTTGCGGGATCATGCTGCGCTAGATCGTTGCGGGTTTGCACTGCGCGCATGATTCGCGGCCAGTGCAGCCGTGTGCGGACACGAACAGCCTAGAATGGTTTTGTTTCCTTTCGCCATCCTTAATGACACTCAGAGGCTGGGGCGCCTCCGAATCTTTCGCGCCGGTCCCTCGATACGATATAGAATCAAGCGGTTACGCGCGCCGGGCCCGTAGCTCAGCTGGTTAGAGCAGCGGACTCATAATCCGTTGGTCCCAGGTTCGAATCCTGGCGGGCCCACCATTGCTTCCCGGACTTGGGTTCTGATTTCTCGCGCGAATTCGGCGTCCCGGCGGGAGAGACGGCGCCGGCTAAAATACGAGAGCGTGGCTTTCCGAACCGGCGGGAAAAACGACGGACTGATCCATACCCCGAAACCAGATCTCGAGGAGCTTTCTCGATCCACCCGGAGTCGTGTCATACATGACTCCGTCTCGATCGTACTTTGCGTTCCGCTTCACCCATGTTCCATGAGCGGTCGTAACCGTATCGGTTCCGCGAACGAATTTCACGGTCGCATCGACGCCATAAGATTCCCAATTCACAACGAATCCTTCCGGAACATCCACATCGCTGTATAGCTTCTTCACGACAGGAAGCCAAAATTCCCGCGACTCTCTCGGCAAGGACCGTGCCTTGAATCCTTCGGACCGCAAGCCTCTGCGCGCCAGTTGGGCGTCTCTTTCGTTGCGGAAAGGGCCGGCCAATACCTGGTAGGAAGCCATCCACAGGAGATTCTTCGGGACGACAACTGCGTGATAGCCCGTGTGAGCCAGCTTGTCGATTATTTCGTCCGCCTGCAATTCGTCGCTGAATTTTCCGACCTGGAAATATTTCCCGAGAGGCACAGCTGAATCCAATGCCTCGCTGTCCGCGACGGGTTCAGCGGAATACGCCGTTGGTGTAAGTTCGAGAACTTTGGTTTTGGCAGGGAGACTACCGACCGTGTCGGGTTCGACAGCTTTTCCCGGTTGGCTCGCGACAGCCACGCTGCGGGCCTGCGGGGACATTGGCAAAGGACCCATCGACGGAATTGACCGGGGATTTGCGGCCTTCGCCTTCGGCTCAGATTTCGAGGGCCACACTCTAACGGATTCTGCCCGCGGCTGCGATACAGTCGCTCTCGCACGCGACGACGGCCGAAGCGTCGCACTTTCGTTTTGCGCCGGCGCTTTTAGAATCAGAGGCTGTGACGAAAGCGTGCGAGCCTGCGGTGTCGCGCCGAAACGCTCTCCCGCGCGAATCAGCAACTCGCCGATTTGCCGCCGATTCGCGCGAAACAGAAGGGCCGCCAGAACGACGACGCTGATCAGAAGCCCGGTAGCCAAACCGCGGGAGTACTCGGTCCAGCGCAGCGGCACGCGGCGCGTCTTCAGCCATCCCAGGAACGCCGTGGAGGCGGCAGAAATGGCGGCAGGCGTGGGGTTCGCGCCGGACCTGGCGGTCGCCAGGGGCGGTGAACCTTGCTGCGTCGAAGCCGACGCCGAAGGGCCTGGTTTTTGTTCGAGAGACGTTGGCCCCCGCCCCGGAGGGGGAGGCGGCGCAGGCGCCAAGCTGCGTGCCGCGGACCGCCTTGCCGGCGGGAGGGGTTCCGTCGATTGGGTGATCCAGTTGTGGATCTCAAGACGTGCTTTCGGTGAGATGTCGTTGAACTGCACGCCGCCAGTCTTTCGCTTCTCATCAATCCAGGCCAGGCGGCCCTGAGCGTCAATTCGATTGCCTTCTGCCGAAAACCAAAAGCGGACCAACTTATCCTTGTCCGCCCGCATCGGTGCAACCGACTGAAAACACAACCCTTCTTCCGACACGTTGACCACGATGCCGCCGTTGTCCCCTTCGAAGTTGATGTAGGCAATCCCCTCAGGTCTAATGCGGGGAATTTGGCGCCGCTCCGGCTTCATCACTGGCACGGACATCGAACAAGGCTCCGGATGAATTACAGACCGATGATGCCCCGGTTCCACGAATACTTGGCTTCAACCCCTCGACGAGAGGTGACGGGCACTTTGGTCTATTCGCCTATGTTTGGTCCCGTCGTCCGGCGCGCCGCAAGGTCCTTCGCAGCGTTCCCAGTCCAGTAATTCCCCCAATAACGGAACGTTGAGACGGAGTTTCGCCCAGTTCACCGCCTTTTGAGGGATCACTACCACACAATTACGGGCTTTTCTGTGGCGCGAAACCTACCGAGCAACTTCGCCGAAGGCAATAGCCTAAACGTACTAGTACCCTCTCTGTTACGGGGCGCGCTGTTTGCTTCGGGGCGATTTGGCGCGTTTCAGCGAACGCTGCTGACCGCTATGCCCACTCGCCTGCGCGCATGACGGGCTCCGCGTTACCGGCCGCCGTGATGCCGTCTACGTCGATGCGGTTCGAGCCGATCATCCAGTCGACGTGAATCAAGCTGTCGTTTGCGCCGCGCGCTGCCAGTTGGTCCGGAGTCAGGCCGTTACCGTCCTTCAGGCAAGTGGTGTAAGCCTGTCCGAGAGCAATGTGGCAGGCGGCGTTTTCGTCGAAAAGAGTGTTCATGAAGAGCAAGCCGCTCGCGGCAATGGGCGACGAGTGTGGCACCAGCGAGACTTCGCCCAGGCGGCGCGCTCCTTCGTCCGTCTCGAGCATGCGTTGCAGAACCTGCTCGCCGCGCGAGGCGCGAGCCTCGACGATCCGCCCCGCTTCGAATCGCACAGCAATCTCTTCGATCATCGTGCCCTGATACGACAGCGGCTTGGTGCTCGTCACGCGCCCTTCCACGCGATCCTTGTGTGGCGTGGTAAAAACCTCTTCCGTGGGTATGTTGGGAATGCAATAGCGCCCATTGCCCGCCATTGAGCCTCCGCCGAGCCACAGGTGACCGTCCGCCAGTCCGACGCGAAGATCAGTTCCCGGACCCCGGAAGTGCAGGGTCGAATAGCGCTTCTGGTTCAGGCGGTCGGCGCGCATGTGCAAATTCGCGTCGTGCTCTTTCCACGCAGCCATCGGGTCCGGCCCGTCGACGCGCGACGCGGCGAAGATCGCGCTCCACAGCCGCGCCAGCGCCTCCTCCTGTGGCAGATCCGGAAAAACAGCCGCCGCCCATGCGGGAGTGGCGCTCGAAACGATCGTCCAGTTGATTTCCTGGCGCGTAATCAACTCCAGCGCGGGACGATACGCTTTCGAGGTTGCGCGATTCACGCGGCTCACTTTCTGCGGATCTTCCTTCGACAGCAGCGAAGGATCGCTCCCCGCAATCGCCAGCCGCGCGGCGCCCTTGCGGTATGCCTGCGCCATGCCGTCGTAGAGCCACGATGGAGCCGCGTCGAAGCTCGCGTCAGAACCGCACCGAAAACGAGCCAGCGCCGACTGTTCGTCGCCAAAAAGCGTGGTGACGAGCGCCGCTCCCGTCTTGTAGGCCTGCTCCGTGATCCGTCGCGACAGCGGAATAGCATCCAGCGTCGCCGTCATCACCAGCTCCTGTCCCTCCGCGAGTCCCAGCCCGATGCGAACGGCAACCTCGGCGAGACGGTCGAGATTCTTCGCAAATTCCGGCGTTTCGGTGAATTGTCCTTTGGCGAATGCCGTGGTCGATGTCATGGCTAGCATTATCCCGCGGGCGCATCGTATCCACAAACTCGGCAATAAAGTGGGCAAAAAAGGAAGGCCGGACCGCTTCTGAAAAATACAGTCTGTAGTGTATTGGACAGACGCTTAGGTTGTGTTCGGATACAATGGTGTCAGACCAGACGGAACAGCGCCTGAAAAACCTTTGTGCGCAGGCGATCCAGACGAACGACATTCACGACGTCGAAAGAATTCTGGCTGATTTTCGCGCGGCGCTCGAGGAGCATATCCGTCACGCGAAGGTTTCACTGGCTTCCACCGCCTATCTGATCAACGATCAGGACCCTCAGCCTGCGCCTTCCCCGCCTCGCGCAAAGTAAGCACGCCCCACAAGAATTCCCTCGTCGGCGACTCCCGGTTTCGGTGGCTTCGGATACAAGCAGGTTGCGCTTTCTCAGCGGATGGCTTCGTAAATCCGCAACTCCGCCGGCTGATTTCCCCGATGAGGGACTGCCAGATAAAGACGGCCGAGCTGCGGTGAAAAGAACGACGTTCGCGCTCCAGCAGCCGTCGGAATCTTCGCGACCGGCCGGTAATGATCGGCATCCTGCTGCTCGACGACGCTCAGGAAGCCTTCGCCTCCTGAGATGTAAATCCGCCTGGCCGCCGCGTCGTACCAGAGATCGTCCGAGTCGCCAACCGTGGCAACGTGCGCGACGATTCGCCCGTTCGACGTATCCAGAGCGAGAAACTGCGCCGGCCTGCGTGTCACCACGAAGAGCCGGGCGTCTTTTTCATCGAGCGCCATTGGGAAATTCGAACGGTACTCGTTCATGGGCCAGCGCGCGACGATCGCGCGCCGCTGCCAGTCCGCCACCGCAATTTCGCGTGCATCGGGGACATTGATGAAGATTTTTCCTCCCCCCTTCTCCACTTCGAAGGCCTCGGGATGCGCCTCAACTTTGATTTCGCCGAGCAGCCGGGCAGTGGCCGCGTCCAGCACGCCAATTCCGCCCTCGCCGTATCCCACATACACGCGCTGCGTCGCTGTGTCGTACCTCGTATCGTCCGCATCGGACCCGAAATCCTCGGTCGAAATCAGCTTGTACGTCGTTCCGTCGAACACGCGCACTTTCCCGTCAGCAGCGTTCGCCACAAAGATCCTGTTCGAACTCGGGGCGTAGGTCACGCCTTGCGGCTCGTGAACCCCG
>DATGHM010000042.1:0-76384 GCA_035307985.1 Candidatus Acidiferrales bacterium | reverse complement strand
CGCTTCTACAGCTTCAGGACCGCGGTGAGCAGGTCGGGATCCTCGCCTGGCTGCACCGTGAAGCCGAACTGGTCCGCGAGCGATTGCATGGCGCGGTTCTCGGGCATGATGATGGCGAGGACGCGCGACAGCTTCTCATGGCGTGCCCCGTCGACGAGCCGCCGCACGAGCTCCGTTCCCAGTCCCTGCTTCTGCAACGGATCGCCGACGAGCACGGTATCTTCTCGCCGCCGACTACCACGATCCACGATCCGGCGAGCACGGCATTCTGGCGGTCGGCCGTTTGAGCAAGAATCCCGAGGAGAACGAAGGCGAAGTCGATGATCTCCTGGGCCACCGCCCCCTCGATCGCGGGAAGGAATCCGAAAGCCGCCGCGACCATTCCAATCACGCTGAGCGCCATTCCACCGACGGCGCTTTCCAGCGCGATCCTCCGCATGCGCCGGCCGATGTGCATCAGCTCGTCAACCTTATCCAGCGACGTCTCCAACACGACGGCATCGGCCGCTTCTGACGTGATGTCCCAACTGAGCCCAAATGTTTCTCGGCGAGCACGGAGAAGCGGCCCTTCGAGTCTCGCAGCAGATGGGCGAGAACTACCACCTGGCTCTGGCGGAAATGAAGACGATCGGTCTTTCCCATTCCGCGACGGAAAAGCTGGCGCGCTTTGTGCTGGATTGGTGCGCCGACCACGATACGGGCAACGGTCAGGTTCGTGCCAACCTGACCCTGACTCACGAGGAAATCGCTCAGATCATCGGCGCTTCGCGGGAAACCGTGACCAGACTCTTAAGTGACTTCCGAAGAAGGCAGCTCTTGCAAATCAAAGGACACATCGTTACCATCCGCGATAAGTCGGGATTAGAGCGCTTGGCGGCAAATTGAGCCCGGCGAACCCCCTTGGGCAATTAAGGAAACGTCTCGACAGACCCCTTTCCGGCCCAGACCTGATGTGTGACCGGCGTCACAATCACCGGTGTGTCTAGTCACTGGTTTTGTTCCGGTATTTTAGTAGTTTGTACGGCGGTTTAGCGGCTTCACCGGGAGGGATTGGGATGCGGAATTTTGCAGCACCGCGATGCGTTTTTCTGCTCTTTGGATTATTGATCCTCACGGTCCCCTGCTGGGCGGCGGGTTCCGGAGCGCCCCCTCAGACGGAGTCCAAGCCTTCCAGCGCGCAGGCGACCTCTCGTGAAAAGAAGGCGGATACCCAGGACGCAAGCCCCGAAGTGTGCAAAGGATGCCACGAGGCTGAGTACGACTCCTGGGCGAAATCGCCTCACTGGAAGACGATGACCAACAAGAAGGCTGGTCCGCTCGAGCAGGGGTGCCAGGGCTGCCACGGAGCAGCGGCTGGTCACCTGGCGGACCCCACGGATACCTCGAAGTTGTTTAAATTCGAATCGACCCCTGCAAAGGAAATCAACAGCCAGTGCCTGACCTGCCATGCGAAGGACATGGAGCACGCGCACGCCCTCAACTCCGTCCATGCCAAGAACGACGTGTCCTGCACTGCCTGCCATTCACCTCATCATGCAAAGCAGGAGCAGTTCCTTCTCGCGAAGGCTCAGCCGGAGCTCTGCTACACCTGCCACCTCGCGCAGAAGCCGCAGTTCCAGATGCCGTTCCACCATCGTGTGAATGAGGGCCTCGTGCAGTGCACGGACTGCCACAATCCGCACGGCACGGTTCGCGCCACGCAACTCCGAACGTCGGCCACGCAGGACGCTGTTTGCCTCAAGTGTCACACCGAGAAGCAGGGCCCGTTCACGTTCGAGCATGAAGTGGTAAAAGTGGAAGGGTGCACGAGTTGCCACACGCCGCACGGGTCGCCGAATCCCAAGCTCCTGAAAGTAAGCGACATCAACATTCTCTGCCTGCAGTGCCACACGGCTTCTTTCGCCAACGCGCCTGGGGCGCCTTCGTTTCATAACCAGGCCGCTCAATTCCAGGCTTGCACGCTTTGCCACACTCAGATTCACGGTTCGAACGTCGACCAATTCTTCTTCAGGTAGGTTTCGACGATGAACGCGAATCCTTGGAAGAGAACACGATCGGCTGCGGCAACTCGGGATTCCAGAGTGCGCGCGCCTCAAATGGACGGGGGAAAAATCATGAGCGATTGGTTGACTGCGCGTTCCCACATTTGGATTTGCCTGTTCGCGGCACTTTTGCTTTTCCCAGCCGGCGCATGGGCGCAGGATGACACGTCGGACACCAAAGGCGTCAATTCCGGCGATTACAACATTCAGCAGACGATCGAGTTCGGGTATCGCTGGACCGGAATGGACGGGAACCTCGACAATTACGACACGTTCATCAATCTGGGGTCTGGCGTGCGCCTTTTTGATTACACGCTCAACGTGCACTCCCTCGATCATCAGGGAACCTTCTTCGATAATCTGAGCTTTTCGAACTTTGGATATGGCGGCGATCCGAACGACGTCACGCGGCTCAGCATCGATAAGAACAAGTGGTACGACTTTCGCGGGGCATTCCGGAGAGACAAGAATTTCTGGGACTACAATTTGCTGGCAAATCCTCTGAACCCCGCAAGCTTCGTTCCTGCAGTGCCGATCGTCAACACGCCTCATGGCTTGGACCTGGTGCGGCGAATGCAGGATTACGATCTCACTCTGCTTCCCCAGTCCCCCTTGCGCTTCCGGCTCGGCTATTCGCGTGTTGTAAACGAAGGGCCGGGGCTCACGACCCTCGACGGCGGGACCGAACCAGTCCTCTCCGAAGCGTTTCGCTATACGTCGAACGTCTACCGCGCCGGAGTCGATTACCGCGTCGCGCCGCGAACCACCGTCTCCTTCGACGAATTCCTGACCTACTTCAAACAGGACAACAGCGTGGCGGACACCAATTTTCAGTATATGTTGGCTAACGGGACGCCGGCGGACCTCGGAATTGTCTTCACCGGTACAAGCCCCTGCACGAATCCGATCGTGGACCCGACTACGACGCCGCCGACGGCAAAGGCGAACTGCAACGGCTATCTGGGCTACACGCTCGCCGCGACGCCGCGCAGTTCGTTCCCCACCGAACACTTCAGGTTCCAGTCGAACTATTTCAAGAAGTTCGAAATGTCGGGGACGGCCAGTTACACCAGCGCTGACAACTCGTTCTCCGACTACACGGAACTGATCAACGCATGGACCAGCCGAACGGGCTCGCGCGGAAGCACGGCGGCGGGCCCCGTGAAGACAACAAGGGTTACCGTCAGCGCGAACTGGGCCGGAACGTATCAGGTCACTGACAAACTGCGCATCAACGACGAGTTCTGGTATTACAACTGGCGCATCCCGGGTGCCTACACCTCCATCGATTCGAACCTCTACGCGGTTCCTGCAGGGCCCGGACAGTCTGGCTTGCTCCTGCCGATTTCGCCGGCAACGCCTGCGAACTTCTCCACCTTGTGCCCCTCCGCTCCCTACAACGGACCGAATTGCCCACAACATGCCTCTGGTTCCCTGGCCGATTTCGAATCACAGGCCTTCACTCGATTCCTGGGCCAAAACCTCAAGACCAATACCATCGAGGCGGAATACGACTTCACGCCGCGCGTGAGCGGCCACGTCGGTTATCTCTACACGAATCGCACCGTTTCCGATTTCAACGCGATCAACGACGTGCTGGAAGTGTACTTTCCCGGCGGAGCGACCGGCACAGCTGCAAACGAGTACCTGGCCGCTCGCTCTGACTGCGCGCTGGTGGCCGGCGTGCTTCCATCCAACTGCACGCTGAATCCCGATGGTTCAATCAGCGAGGTCGGCCCGGACGCCTCGAGCGACACGGAGCGTGGCATCACCACCATCAACGAGCACGCTCTGCTGCTGGGTGTCTCGGCCAGGCCGACGAGTCAGCTGAGGATCAATGCCGACTTCGCGTTCGGTTACAACGACAACTCGTTTACACGGATCAGCCCGCGGCAAGTGCAGAGCTACAAGATTCATGCAACGTACACGCCGAAGTCATGGGCCAGCATCGACGGTGCGATCGATATTCACGAGAACCGCGATAACGTCGCCACCGTAAACAATCTCGAACACGGTCGCACATACAGCATCGGCGCGACATTGGCTCCGAACTCGCGGATTTTCGCCAACTTCGGCTACAACTACTTCGACATCTACACGCAGAGCGAGATCTGCTTTCCGGAACCCGGATCGGCTATCTTCACCACTCCCTGCCCCGTGGCGGGCTCTCCCTCCCCGCTGGGCGCCCTCGCGTTCTACAACAGCACCGACCACTACGGCTACGCCGATGTGATGTGGAAGCCGATCAAGCGCGTGACTGCCGCGGTCGGGTACTCCGGGAGCGTTGTGCGCGGCTCGACGCTGTTCCTCAACTCTTTCCAGCCGACAGGCCCGCTCGATTTCAACTACGTGACGCCGTTCGCCAGCCTCGCATTCGAGATCTACAAGGGATTCACCTACAAGACGGCGTGGAATTATTACGGGTACAACGATGAAGGCATCGCGAATCCCGTGGGGCTGGCACCGCTGCCATCGCAGGACTTCAACGGGAGCCACGTAACATTCTCGGTCCGGTATGCCTTTTGAGAAGCGGCTTGGCAAAAGAACCAAACAGCTTGGAACCGGGTGTATGATCCATCGCGTAAGTTATCTTTGGAGGTAGCACAAGATGAAGAATGTTTTCGTTCGAGCGGGCAGTCCTCTTTTGCTGGTGGCAGCGACTCTGCTCTTCGCGGTTGTTCCGGCCCACGCTCAAAGTGGCGGCGCTCTATTCAAGGCCAAGTGCGCCCCTTGCCACGGTCCCGACGGCAAGGGCGACACCTCGATGGGCAAAATGCTGAAGGTCCGCGATCTCAGCTCGGCCGGCGTGCAGAAGCAGACGAACGCAGAACTGACCGCGGTCATCGAAGACGGCAAAGGAAAAATGCCGGCCTACAAGGGCAAGCTGAGCGGCGGCGAGATCAAGGAACTCGTTTCGTTTATCCGGTCTCTTAAGCAATAGTTCAGGCCGCTTCAGGCCGCGAGGGGCGGACGTCGATTTCGCGCGGCGCGCCTTCGCTGATTTGGGGACGCGAGATGGTCTGGCCAGGTCGTCCGCGTCCGGACGGGGGGCAATTCAGTTTCCTCTGATATGAGCGCGCTCGAACGGCTAAAACTCTGGATTCGTCCCGCCGCTTACCTTGGCCGCAATCCGCTGAGCCTGGCAGGCGCCGTCCTGACCACGAGTTCGGCAATCACGTTGATCGCCTTCTGGCTGTTCGATCTCGTTATCGGCGGTACCCTTCATCCTTACGTTGGCCTCATCTTCTTTTTGATTCTTCCCGGGATCTTTGTCCTGGGTCTCCTGCTGATACCCGCCGGCGCGTTGATGTACCGGTTCAAGCTTCGCAGAGCCGGACAACTCCCCAGCACCTTCCCGCAGGTTGATTTTTCGATTCCGACGTTTCGCCAAGCTCTCGGCTGGGTGGCGGGCCTGACTGTGGCAAACATCATAATCTTCAGCGTCGGAGCCTATCGCGGAGTGCAGTACATGGATTCGGTGCGATTCTGCGGGCAGACGTGCCACACGGTGATGCAGCCCGAATTTACGGCGTATCAGGGTTCGCCTCACGCCCGCGTTGAATGCATTCAGTGTCACATCGGCCCCGGCGCGCCCTGGTTCGTCCGCTCGAAGCTTTCCGGCCTCCGGCAGGTCTATGCCGTGACGTTTCATACCTACGAACGGCCGATCCCGGTGCCCGTGGCGAATCTGCGGCCGTCGCGCGAGACGTGCGAGCAATGCCACTATCCTGAGACCTTCACGGGCAACAAGCTGGTCGTCATCCGGAACTTTGAAGAAGACGAAAAGAACACAGAACTCACCACCGTCCTGCTTCTCAAGATCGGCGGCCACACCTGGAATGGCGAGTTGGGCATTCACGGGCGTCACCTGGACCCCAAGCGGCGCATCGAGTACGTCTCGGTTGATCGGGACCGCCAAAAGATAGCCCAGGTCAGCTACGTTGACGACACGACCGGCAAGCGAACGGTCTTCACGCAAACCGACCCGAAGCCCACGGCGGAGCAGCTCTCCGCCGGAGAGCACAGAACGATGGATTGCATCGACTGCCACAACCGTCCAACTCACACATTCCAGTTGCCGGGGCCCGCGCTCGACGAGGCCATGGCGCGCGGCCACGTCAGTCCGGAACTGCCCTACATCAAGAAAGAGGCGCTGGCCGCGCTGAAAGCCAAGTACCCGGATCGCGACACTGCCAAACGAGACATTGCGGCCACGCTCGAAGCCTTCTATCAGAAGTCGTACCCGGATATTTACAACAAGCAGCGCGCTCTGCTCGAGACTTCTATCGGCGGCGTGCAAGCGATTTATCTCAGTAATATTTTCCCGGCGATGAACATCACCTGGGGTACGTATCCCAACAATCTGGGTCATACGGATTTCCCGGGATGCTTCCGGTGTCACGACGGAAGCCACACGAGCGCCGACGGCAAGACTATCCCGAACGACTGCGACACGTGTCACACCGTGCTGGCGATGCAGGAGCAGAATCCCAAGGTTCTGGCGGACTTGGGAATCAAATAAGTCTTCGAGAGAGCTAAAGTGGCGAACGATGGAATCCGCAAAATCCCGCGTGGGGATGGCTGATTTCGGTCGCGCTCGGTTTAGCCCTGTCCCCTTCTTCTCTTCTCGCTCAGGCGAAGTCCTCTTCTTCCGATTCCGATTGCCTCGCGTGTCATGGCCGGAAAGACCTGAAATCGGGGGCGGGCCGGAGTGCCCACGTGCGAGTCGTGCCACGGGCCCATCCACAAGATTCTCTCTTCGCAGGACCCCTCTTCTCCTGTAGCCAAAAAAATCTGCCGGACACGTGCGCGTCGTGCCACTCGAACCCGAAATTCCTCGCGGCGCACCAGATTCCATTCGCCCATCCGACCGAGACGTACCGGTTGAGCGTTCACGGGCGCGCCATCGCGGCCGGCAACGAGAACGCGGCTACCTGTTCGGATTGTCACGGGAGCCACGCGATCTACGAACCTCGCGACTCGCGTTCGAAAATCAATCACTGGAATATTCCGGCCACCTGCGGAGCGTGCCACGCCCAAATTGCGAAGACCTGCGATGCCAGTATTCATGGCTAGGCGGTGGCGCACGGTTCCACGGACGCGCCCGTCTGCACGGACTGCCACGGCGAGCACGTAATTCTGGCGCCGAGCCAGCCGGAGTCGACGGTGAGTCCCGCGCGCGTCTCGATTGTCACGTGCGGCCGCTGCCACGGGAACACCACTTTGGCAGCCCCCTACAATCTTCGGGCCGATCGCGTGCCGACGTTCGCCGACAGCTATCACGGCCTCGCCGCTCGCGAGGGCTCGCAAACCGTGGCGAACTGCGCGTCCTGCCACGGTGTGCACAACATCTTTCCCACCAGCGATCCGCGTTCGACCGTAAATCCGGCCAACCTCGCGCATACGTGCGGCGCTTGCCATCCCGGCGCCGCAAAGACCTTCGCCATCGGCCCCGTGCACGTTCAGCCCAAATCGCTCGCGGAGAGCCCCGCGGTGCGGATCATCCGCCATTCTACCTGGTTATGATCCCGCTCGCGATCGGCTTCATGTTCTTCCATCAACTCATCGACTTTCTCCGCAAACTCTCGCGGCGCGCGATGCGCGTGATTTCGCCGGAGGAGACCGAATATCGATCCAACCGCCACTTCCGCATCGCCCACTGGCTCGTTCTCATCAGCTTCCCTGTTCTTGCGTTGACCGGATTTGCGCTGAAGTTTCCGGAGGCCTGGTGGGCGCGCCCATTTATTTCGTGGAATGGCCATTTCGATCTGAGGGGAAGCATCCATCGCGCGGCCGCTGTCGTCCTGATGGCCGCTCTCGGGTATCACGCCGTGCATTTGTTTGTGGACAAGCGCGCTCGCCACATCCTCAGCGGGATGGCTCGGGCATTCGCGATATTCACGATCTGCAGGATATGGTCAGCTACAACCTGGGATTTTCCGCGGCGCGTCCCGCGCTGGGTGAATTCAATTACGGGCAGAAGATCGAATACCTGGCCTTCCTGTGGGGGATCATTGTCATGGCGCTGAACGGGCTCACGTTGTGGTTCAACACGCTTGCGCTGCGCTATTTCCCCAAGTGGGTCCTGGACGCGGCCACCGCGCTTCACTACTACGAAGCGATCCTCGCAACGTTCGCGATTTTGATCTGGCACATGTACTCCGTCGTATTCGATCCCGACGTGTACCCGCTCGACCGCGCTCGCGTCGTTGTGCCTCCGCAGCGGTCCTCGGCCTCCCAGGAGCATTCCTCCGGCCGGCTAGCTGGCTCACCCACGCCCGAACCTGTGGTCAGCGACCCCCGCGAGACGGACGGGGTGCACAGAATCCGACGGCAAACCGGGTTCCGACCCCGACAGCACATGCTAACGGCGAGTCGCCGAACATCCCGAAAGTGTATCGATCAAATTTCTGTGATGTTGTTGATTTCCGGCCACTTGACCCGCTTTTTTGTTCGACATGTGTATCGATCAAAATGAAGCAGTGACCGGTGATTAGCGAGCCCTTGACGGGGCCATCGGTTACCATCTGGTTGCGTCATCGCTGCGCTATCCCACTCATACTTTCACCATAGCACACGTGTCAAATCGTGGTTTCGCGGCCAGGCGTTCTAAGTCGATGAATCGGCAATAGATTCCGGCGACCCCGGTTGCACCAAAATGGTGCAAAATGGGTGACATTGTTTTTGCCACTGGCGGGAGGGCGTCGCGGCGCGATAGAAGCGGACTCAAGGAGGACGCGCACGAACGGCGAAGCGTCGAAGCACGTAGATAAGCCGTTTGCGGTAAAGTTGGTGAGCGGCTATACTCTGTGTGCTTGCTTCCCGCGGAAGTTGCCGAGAGGCGAGTTGTGAGCTGGATCGACAACATGCGCCGGCCACGGCGTGCTCGCATGTTTGGCGTGGGGACGTAGTTCAGTTGGTTAGAACGCTGCCCTGTCACGGCAGAGGTCGCGGGTTCGAGTCCCGTCGTCCCCGCCATTCCTTTCCAGCACTTGCGAGGAATCGGCAATTTCCTTCATGGTCGAATATGGTCCAATCAGGCCACTGCCTTGCCCTTTCCCATGAGGTGTAACAGGCTGGTGGCTCAACCCCGACCGTCACACTCGCGCGGGCCGTGCCGTCCTGGCCTGAGACGTATACGGTGTATGTCGTGGTTTGCGTCGGGTTGATGTTAGTGTAGCTTGACGAGGGTAGATTGTAGAGGGCGCCCGGGCCCGGCTGCGAGGTCTTAGTCACGTGCGCTATTCCGCGAATCCATGTGCTGAGATATCCGAGGAAGGCCAAACCGTCAAACGACGAGTCGTCCAACGTTTTTCTAACTTACTAATGAGTTGAAAACGCAGCACTTCATGCGACATCTAACCTCCGGGACCCAGGAAGGCCGACTCGTGGTATACTCGCGCGCAAATTTTTAGGCCCCTTGCGAGGCCCCGTGAGCACTCGCTCGACCTCTCGGCTATTTCGATTTGGGCTATTTGAAGCAGACTCGGAGAATGCCCGTCTCACCCGCAAAGGCGTGTCTATTCGCCTTCAGGAACAACCCTTCCGCATTCTCGCTATGCTTCTCGAGCATTCCGGTCAAATCGTCACGCGTGAAGACCTTCGCCAGAGGCTGTGGCCCGTGGGAACCTATGTGGGGTTCGAAGGCAGCCTTAACGCCGCGCTGAACCGCCTGCGCGCCGCGCTTGACGATGACGCGGGCAATCCTCGTTTCATCGAAACCGTTCCCAAGCGCGGCTATCGTTTCATCGCGCCAGTCACCGTGGAGGACGCGCCCCGATTCGTGGAACCAGAAATTCCCGCACCCGCTCCCGAAGTTCAACTTGCTGCGAAAGAACGTACCCCTCCATTGCCATGGTTGAATCGTCTCTGGATTGGGGCCCTTGGCGTGGTCGTAGTTGTAATTGCGGTATCCGCGTTTCTGGTCTTTCGTAAGCGGGTGGCGATTCCGCCGGTTTCGTCTTCGCAGCTTACCGTGGACGTCGGCAAGCTGCGCCGCTCCGTTGCTGTTCTCGGCTTTCAGAACGGCTCGGGCCAGTCGAGCGACGCCTGGCTCTCCACCGCGCTCCCTGAAATGTTGCGCACCGAACTCGGCGCCGGCGGCAAGCTCCGCGTCGTCCCCGGCGAAAATGTCGCGCAATTCCGCGTGGGTTCGCCCTGGTCTGAAACCGATTCCCTCAGCCAGCAAACCGCTTCGCGCATCGGAAAGGCCCTCGACAGCGACCTGCTCGTCCTCGGTTCCTTCGCGGCAGTCGGAGACTCGCAAACCGGTATCATCCGCGTGGATTTCCGTTTACAGGACGCGCAGACCGGAGAAATTTTGTACGAAGGCGCGGAGACTGGCAGCGAAAAGCAATTCTTTGGACTGGTTGCGAAAGTCGGTGTTGAGCTTCGCGAGCGTTTGGGCTTGCCCATGATCACGGAATCGGAAGAAACCAACGTCGTTTCTTCTCTGCCTTCCAATCCCGACGCCAATCGCTTCTACTCGCTCGGCCTTGAAAAACTGCGCAATTACGATGATGCCGCCGCGAAGGATCTTTTTCTGCAAGCCGAAAAGCTCGCGCCTCGTTTTCCTCTCGTCCACCTGATGCTTTTTCGCACTTGGGGCGCTCTGGGATACGACCAAAAGGCCAAGGACGAAATCAAGACCGCCTACCATCTTTCCGCCAATCTTCCAGAAATCGATAAACTACAGGTCGAAGGGGCCTATTTGGGGAGTCAGCGAAATTTCGACCGTGCTGCCGCCACCTATCGCGCGCTGTACACGCTCTATCCCGATAGCGTGGATTACGCCGAGCAGTTCATCGTCGTGCTCAATGCTGAGGGACGGCGGGAAGAAGCCCTCGCCGTCGTCAAGCAACTTCGTAAGTTGCAACCACCCGCCTCCGAGGATCCGCGCATCGATTTCTGGCAGGGCCAGCTTATTAGTTACTTCAAGGGCTCAGATGCGCAGCCATTTTTCGAAAAGGCCGCTGCCGAAGCCGCTTCCCGCGGACAAAGGCTGCTTTACGCGCACTTCCGCCTCAATCAATGCCTCAACGCGATATACGGCGACCACCCGCAAGGGGCTGTTGCGCACTGTCAGGACGCGTATGACATCTTCATGGCCGGCGGCAACAGGCTTTTCGCTGCTGACGCTTTGCGCGCCATGGGTGACCGCCGCGGCGCCGAAGGCGATCTCAGCGGCGCTCGCGAATTCTACCAAAGGGCGCTTGCCCTTCTCAGCAAACTGGGCGAACACGAAAAAATCGGCGTGGTCTTCAACAATATGGCCATCACCTTTGAGAATGAGGACCAAATGGACCAAGCCGAGAAGCTCTTTCGTCAGGCCGCGCAAAGCTGGAAAGTGTGCGGCGATACCCCGCATGAAGGAGTTGCTGTCGGCAATCTAGGCGACATCCTCATGGCCCGCGGCCAGCTTCGCCAGGCTGAAGCGCAATACCAGAAGGCCCAGAAGCTAATTGAATCCGTGGGCCCCGCGGACGCGGCTTATGAACTTTACAGTATTGCGACCATTCGTTTGTATGAAGGCGACATCGCCGGAGCTAAGCATTACGCCGGCCAGGCGCTGGCCATGTCCCACGAGTGGAAACAGAGTGCCGCCAGTGCAGCCGCCAGTGCAGTTCTTGGGGATATTCTGACAGCACAAGGCGATTTCGCTGCCGCGCGCCAGAATTATCGGCAAGCGCTCGCCATTCGTCGGCAGTTGGGAAACAACCAAGGTATCGCCGAGAATTACGCGTCGCTCGCGACCGTTTCTATCGAGGAAGGGAAATTTTCAGAAGCGGAGCTTGCGCTCAAAAAATCACTCGCCGAGTTTCAGTCTGAAAAAATGGTCTTGGATGAAATGAACGCCGAAACCGACTTGTCGCGCGCGCTGCTTCGTGAAGGCAAGCTCGCCGAAGCCCGCCAAACTATTTCTGATGTGCTTTCTCTAAGCCGCGACAGCCGCGATCCCGGCTTGAGGTTGCCGGTCGCCATTCAGGACGCGCGCATCGAAGCCGCGGAAATTGCCTCGCGCACAAAGTCCAAGCCCGATTTATCCGCGCCGCGCCGCAAACTCGAAAATGTACGCTCCACAGCGCGCCAGCTTGGCTATTACGGCATCGAATGCAACGCTCGCCTGGCGCTCGGCGAATTGGAACTGCGCGTTGGCGCGCCCGCCGCACGCGCACATCTCGCCGAGCTTGCTCGCGACGCGCACCAGCATGGCCTCAACCTCGTTTCCCGCAAAGCCGCCACCCTCGCAGGTTCTGCGACTCCATTAATAAACCGCGCCGCTCTCTGAGCTCCGCTAGCAATAAGATCGTTGGCCTTCCCCCCAATCACCAAGATTCAACCGCTCCTCGCAGAAGGTGGGTCGGCACCGGACAAAGCACGAAACCGTCACTGCCGCTTTGGAAGAGTACATCGACGATCGCAAACAGCAAGAGATCCTCTCCCTGTTGGGGAAGATCAACTACGAGCGCGACTATGATTACAAACGCGAACGCAAGACAAAGCGCACGTGAATATCCTGGTAGACACCTCCGTCTGGTCTCTCGCGCTCCGGCGGAAGAAAGAAAGTCTCAGGGCAAACGAGAAGTCTCTGGTTGCCGAGTTGTCCGAATTCATTCGGGAGGGGCGCGCCCGCGTCATCGGCTTGGTTCGTCAGGAATCACTATCCGGTATCAAAACAACGGAGTACCTCCGGGCTTTTCCAGACGAAGTGATCGACACGCGGGCGCCGACGCTTGGGAGTTGGGCGGAGAGATGCTTCTTGAGGAGTTGGGCCTCTTGTTCCGGCGGCATTGAACGGTTGCTCATTCTTGCTCAAGGTGGAACGTGCCGTGTCCCTCGGCCGCCATGCCATTGCCCGCTTCACAGCCTTTCGCCTGCACGTCCGTGTCTGCCCCAGTGGACTTCAGCACAGTCACGGAGGAACACTTGAGTCCAGCCAAGCTCTTCGCCCACTCATTCCTGGTCAACTCATCTGCCTTGACGCAACTCTTGTACGTATGGGTTGGGTTCATGGCTGCGGCAATTTGTGGCGGAAGCCCGCTGTACTTCCCCGTCATTGTCGTCTGCCAGAGACCCGCCTTCATGTTCAGCGGCCTGAGCTGCGGGCTCATTGCCGTGGCGTCCGTATGTGTTGCCGAAATGTTCGGGACGGTCTTTCTCGACTGCGATTGCGCCCATAAGGCAGTCGCCGCTAAACCGAACGAAGCTCCCAAACAAACTGTCCATCCTGCACCTTCCTCATTTGGTTCCTCCTCTTAAGGTTCAATCGGACCCAGGAAATTGAGCGTATGGCTCATTCAAATGCGTCCCGCAATCGATGCCGCCAGATCTTTCATCTGCTTTTCGTTCTGTGGATCGAGTGAGATGTAGTAGCGAACTTTGCCCTTCAGCACATGGATCGCTCCATCTTTGTCGATGTACGCGGAATCGCCGATTGCCGGTTTTGATTTGGGAGCGAACCACATGGCTAATTTCTCAAAAGTCTGCTTGGCTTCCGCTGGTGACGCATCAAGGTAAACGATGAAATTGACGGCCACATGCGGTCCTTTCTGCGAGCTGTAGCGGCACTGCGAGCCCCAAGGCTGCTGGCCGTAAGCGGGCGGCCAGGCGCCGACGGTTGGTGCGCCGAACGGCTGCCCAAGGACTTTCTGGATCTGCGCCGGCGTGAGCATCGAGCATCCCGGCCCCTGCGGGGCGGCGTACGCGGTTCGCGCGCTGCCTCCCGCAAAGAGCAAAAGGGCTATCGTCAACAGCACAAGCTTGAGTTTCAATTTCATTTCCTCCTCCTCCCTACCGAATTCCTGCTAATTACCTCGCTGGTGCGCTTGGAACGTCACAACTTAGCGAGAACGTCCCGCGCCAGTGTCTTTTCCTTCGCCTCGAGTTGGTCCAACGGGAAACCGTAAAGGCGCAGGTCAAAGGCCGCATTCCCTTTCCTGAAAATCAGGCCGGTGCCGAAGCCGGGAGTGGTGGCGAAATCGCGTCGTCGCCCACGCCGGTGACAGGCACTTTGGTAATGCTCTTTATCGGTGTCTTGGCGTTGTTGAAGCGCTCGACAGGGTTTAGGCTCCCGATCTGCGTGCAAATGCTCAGCACAACCCTCTTGCGATCCATACTCTTTTGGCCGAGGACTCCCCACCCGCACAAGGCAGGACTGTTCGGAGCGATCTTTTCACCCGCTCCGACAGATACGCCCAGGACCGCGCTCACCTGCGCTGGCGTGAGGAGTGAACAGGCATCGGTTGGCGGAGCGGCGTATGCCGTCGTCGTCCCACACGTCACGAATGCCAAACACATCAGAACGATCAGCGCGACATTGAATCTGATGTTTATCCTCCTTGAATGGCGTCCCTTGTGCAGTCCTCATTTCGCCAATGAAACCTCCACGCGCCGATTCAACGCCCTGCCACTGGCGATCGCGTTATCAGCGACAGGACGCGTCGAACCAAAACCCTGCGGTTCGAGACGATTTGTCGGGATGCCATGAGCCGTTAGCCACGTAATCACGGAAGCCGCGCGAGCTTTCGAGAGTGGAATGTTGAGCGCGTCAGAGCCCTGATTGTCCGTGTGGCCGGCAATGATCCAGTTCGACCCCGGTCGGCCATTGATCAAGCCGAGCACCGCGTTCAGCGCGGGCATGCTGTCGGCACGCAGCTTTGAAGATCCGGTATCGAAATGGATGCCGTAGATGGTTGCAGTGCCGGTTTGCGCGATGGACTGCTCCAGCGCGGCCGTGCTTTCCTGATGGCGGCGCAGTTGAATGTCTGCGTTTCCGCTTTGCCCTTCTGGCAAATCGACCGGCACGGAACTTTCGTCGTATCCCGGAGCATTCGCCGTCGCGACTACCAGTCCCGCCGGAATTCCGTTCAACTCGCACTTGCCTTGCCGATCGGTTGCGCTCGATGTGAGTCCGGCGCTCACCGCAGCGCCTGTTATGGGTTTATGCGTGTCCGCGTCAGTCACCGTCGCAGTCAGCGAAACTTGGTATTTGAAGTTGTGTGGGTTGACCAAAATGCGGGCGAAATCGACGGCATAACCATCCTGCACCCGCGTGGTCGGGTCGTCGATCAACAGTTTGACCGTCCCTGATTCAACAAGGGGCCAATACTCCGGCAGGAGCTTCAGTGTTAGCAGCTTCCCGATGGGACCGGTCTGATCCAGGGAATTAATGGCGTACTCGAATGTCGGAATCCGTGTGCCGTTCAGAGTCACTTGGAAGTGCGAGTGAAGAACCTGCGGCTGGAAATCGTCGACAAAGATCTGGACGACAATGTTGTTGATCTTGCCCGGCAACTGTCCCACGGGTAAGACGATGGCAGTAGGCATCGTGAGTGCGCGGTCGCGCGTGCATCGCGCCGCCGATTCTGGGCCAACTCTGAAGTATCTAGGCAGTTGGTTTTGCAAAGAGCTCGGCGCCAAGTCGCGTATACCGTCCGGCAAGTTCTTCAGAACGAACTTCTCAGTAAGTTCGCGCCTTACCGGGTCACCCAGCACATTCGGCATCTGCTGCAAGGCGTCGTCCCGTATGTAATAGCAGTCTCCTAGGGAACCGCTATATCCGTCCCCGCCATCGGTGTGCGTGATGGACTCGAGCACGATTTGGTCCGGCTGCCCGGGAGTCTGTTGCCGAACCATGTGCACCGGCATTACGCTCGTGCCCAGCATGATTCGGTCGGTTCCTGGCGGCGCTTGGGATGGAATCTGATTAATGTTTGGCCAGGGGTGCGGGGGTGTGGACTTTCCTGAAAACGGGTCAAAACCCGCGGGCCAGCCAAAACCCAGATTGTTAATGTCGCCCGTGCGTACTACCAGGTCCGCCTCGGGTCCTCCGACGGTGCGTTCATATTCGAGCGGCCAATCATGCTTGGGGTCTCCTGTGCCAGCCACCGGTACCATCGGGGGACCACTCGAAACCGGCAGAGGGATCAGCGCCGTGTCCGCCATCGCTGGGGCAGCGGCGTAGTTTGCCGGAGAGCCGGCTGCTGCGGCAGAGCCAGGCGCGGAAAAAGGAGTCGATGCAGCACCAGCCATTGCCGGAATGCCACCCGAAGGACTCGCACTCGTTTGTCCTTGCCCGAGCGCGTTTGCTGCCGCGGCGATTGCTGCAAGATCCTTCTTGACGTCTTCTGCCGAGGCAGGATTGTTTGGGTTTTGTCCTGCCGCCGAAAGAGCGGCTAGTTTGTTGTTGAGGTCCTGCAGTGCCGCCTGAGTTTTCGGGTTCTGCGCCGCGGCAGCGAGCTGAGCCAACTGCTTCTTCAGCCGCTCTGCCGCTGCGGGATCGTTTCCGCTTTGCGCTACTGCCGCCAGGCCGGCCAGAGCTTTGGCCAGATCAGCTGCCGCCGCTTGGTTTCTGCCGTTTTGTACGGAATTGCCGCCCGCGGTCAAGCCGGCTAAGCTTCTCTCGATCTCGGCCCGAGCTTCGAGCTGGGCCGCTTTCTGCCGCACGCGGTGCACCACATAGGTCACCCCGACAACTACGCCGACGATCAGCAGCGCCACGACGGCGACGACAACGATCGCCATCTTGGGAATCCCCGATGATTTCGCCGTAGGAGCCGCCAAAAGCGCGGATGGCGAAGGAGCCGTCGGAGCGCCGACAGAGGCCGCAGCGACGGGTTGCGTGGCTGCATCTCTGCTGTCCGAAGCCGTCGCCGACGGAGTATTCGGCGCGGCAGACGGCTGTGGCCTATTTGGTGCGACGGCTTCTCCGCCTGCGCCTGCAGGTGCCCCGCACTTCGTGCAGAACTTCGTTCCACCCAGAGGTGCACCACACGTCGTGCAAAACCGCCGCCCTGCAGCTGATCCGGCTGTATTGCTTCGGCGCGCTCCGCACTTGGTGCAGAACGGATTTCCTTCTGCCAGAACCGCTCCACATTGGCTACAAATGTCCGGCACGTGCCCCTCCTGCCGTTCCTCTTGTGCGCGCGCCGTACAAACGGCCTTCACGCGTACTCAACTGCAACTGGCCCTTACAATCTCAATTAGCGCCGCCGCAAATCTTCGAATCCGGATTGCGTTGAGCGATGCTCTTCTTGAACAATTCCTTGGCAGGAAGATTCGTGTTACTTCCGACCCAAGTAGCGTCCACGCCGGCCTGCCCCGTGGCGTCCAAAGTGAACTGCTGACATGGGACGAGGCTCTGCATGCCGGAAGCGGCTGCCGTTGTTGAAATCACGACTTGCAGGTAAGCCGCGCCCTCGATTTCGAGGGGATTTCCGCCAAATTGATTCTTAATCCACTTCCCCGCGATCGAGTTTTTCAGCAGAACGTCAGAGAGGGTCTCCGTCAGGGCGCTCGGCAACGGAATCGCGGCCATGTCCCACAACTCATCGGTTCCCATCCTGAGCTCGACGCGCGGCACAGCCATTGCGACGACAAGGCCGTAGGCCGCAAACGGCGAGAAGGCGAACGTCTGATCGATGCCGCCATCGCCCTCGCCCTGGCCCTCGATCTGCGTTTGCTGGCCGTCGAATTGGATCCCCTGATTGCCCGAATACTTCACATGAAAACCGCCCTTCGCGACTTCTTCCTTCGTGGTGAACGCAGGATGGAATAGGAGCGCTTCGCTGATATCCAAAGACATCGGAAGTTCCGTGAATTCCGCCAGTGGAATTCTCACGCGCGCTGGCGGCGGCAACTTGAATCGGACCTCATTCATGGGCGTTTTGTTTTCGGACGTCTTGATCGTCCAGTCGTAATCCACGTCGGTATCGAAGTTCAGTTGCCGGAAATCAAGGATCAGGTGCCCACTACCCAGGTTCATCGCCCACTGTTGAATGAAGTTGCTGATCTCAGCTTTCGAATTGAGTTCGACGTCCAGACCGTTCGCTTCTCGCGTCATCTGCACGTCGATGTGCATTTTGTCGCCGGGATCGGGAACGTAGAAGTGGTAGTGGATTTTCCAGTTGGCGAAGTCCGTATCTGCGTACTCGAATTCGCCTTCCATGTTGTGCGGCGCCAAATCGGCGTATACGACCGGGTGCAGCGCGTCCTGCCAATAATGCAGTGCATCCTGAAATGGCGAGGGAAGCTGCCGCGGCTGCTCGGCTCCTACCTGTTTGAAGACGTCGCGGAAATTGACCGGCGTCTTAAACTGCACCTGGGCATTCTTCAAGGCTTGGTTCAGAGGTGCCTTTTCCGTACCTACAACGAGTTGGCCCTTATACAATGCGAGGGCATCCACCTTGCGGAGGTCCAAGCCCTCGAAGAGCACGAATTTTCCGGGAATCAGCTTGGCGCGGAGCTCCGGTGAATCCACAAACAGGAAAAGACGGTGATCTTCACTTACGCCGCGCAGCGTTCGCCCGACCGTAGCCAAATCCACGATGGAAGTGTTGGGTGAATACTCAACGTGAAAAACGGTCCCAGGCTGCTCGACGGGGTGGAGCGCCCAGGTTTTGCGCATACCCGGAACCCAGTGAACGCCCTGCGTCCGTGCGCCGGACTGCGCACCTGGAGTCCCCGCGTCTCCTCGGTCTCTTCGACTGCAGCTAGCGAGCACGGGTATGATGCATAGAGCAACAATCGCAACCACGCTTTTGCTCCTGACCTGACCTCGCTCGCGCATTTCGCCGCTCCTTTCCCTTCTCGCGACTACCGCTCGGAACAATCGCCCGTCCGCGTGCCACGCACTGTGAACCTGAGCGACACCGCAGAATTCCCTTTCGGCCTCACGGTCCGTACAACCGAAAATCCATCGCCGCTCACGTTTCCATCGACGTGCACCGTTCGGTTCGGACAATCGGCGTCGTATGACACTCGCTGATTCGTGCTCCTCAAATTCCTCACCGAACAAGCCTTGGCGCTTCCCGCCGGTGCACCTGCCTGATCATTGAAGATTCTTTCCGGATCGTCCAAATCGCCGGGTGTGATGCATCGCGTTGCGGTGCGCGGCTCGTTCTGCCGTTGGTCCTGCACTTCGTACGTGATGGTCAAAACGTACTTGCCCGGTTCGAGCTTCAAATTGCGCGCGCCGGCAATCGCGCTCGAGACACTGAAGAGTGCTGCTGCAGCAGTAACGCCGCCGAAAATCCCCTTTTTCATCATCGTTCGCCCCGGCCGTGCACTTGCCTTCGCTTCGGGCAATTTCGTCTTCGTCCTCACCGCAAACCTCCCGCGCAGCTTTGTTGCGCGGTGCGCTACCGGGGAACTCCGCGGTTCAACTCGTCGGCTTGCACGCCCTGCTCAGCAAGGCTGTTTTTGATCTGGGACGTGAGTGATGCGTTGCCGGCCTGCTCTGCTACTAACAGAGCCATGTACATATAGCTCACGCCAGTGTCCTTCAGGCGACTCGCGCAGTAGGCTTTTCCGAGCGCAAAGAGCGCCTGAGCATCGTGAGGTTTCTGCTGAACTTCCTTGATGGCGGAGCTGACATTCGCCGCACCCGGCATTGGCGAAGCCGAGCGCACGGGAGAGACTGTGCGAGACGCTGGCGTCTCCGTAGGTGCAACGGTCAGCTTCGCTGCGGTGGCCGACTGCGCTAGCGGCCGTGCAGCCGCGGACCCGGTGGAACTCATCATCGGGTGGCCTGGCTGAAGCATAGGCGCCGAGCTCATCATGGGCGCTGTCACTGGGCTCGCTGCCGTTCCCGACAGCGGCGGGCACGATCCAGTCGTTGACCCCGCGGAAGGGATCGCCGGTGACGCTCCTCCGAGAATGGGTGCCGCGGCGGGGCCCGCGACCGTCGCCGATTGAGGTGCCGGCGCAGTCGTCGCCGATTGCGGCGCGGCCGTGGAACCCGCCGAACTCATCATCGCGGGCGCTGACTGGAGCATTGGGGCTGCCGGCGCCATCATAGGCGTCGTCCCGGGTCTCGTGGTCGTCGCCGACTGCGACGCGGCTAGCGGGACAGCCGTCGTTCCGGCTGGGTGCGCCATCATCGGCGATGATGCCGCTGGGGCGATTGTGCGGGACACTGAACTGGCCGTAGGCGCTGTCGGCACGCTCGCCATGGTCCCCGACTGTGACGGAGCGGGCGTCCCGCCGCTCAGCTTGAGGGGTTGGGTTCCGCCGCCGAGCGTGGCCTGCGGCGGATAAAGGTCGTTGAACCTCGGAACTGTGACCGTGACACCGTACGAGCCCTGTGTAACAGGTTCCACCCGATTCGACGTCGCCCCCCACTGCACCTGCGCCCAATACACGTACGTTGTCCCCGGTTTCACCGTGGTGTCGTCCGGTATGTCAAATATGTATGGCGCGGATTTCGACTTCATTGTCCACTGTCCGAAGGACTTCATCTTGTACCTCGTGTTATTTGGCGTGGACGTGGGCGCGCTAGTCCAGTTATAGACGGTGACCGGAGGCGGGCCAGAAACTGGAAGGCCATTCGGCCCGACTGTGGGGCACCCCATCAGCCCATTGCCAAGCTTCTGCCCTGGACTGTTCACAGCAATAGCTCGCGTGACGGTTATAGCCACAATTTCACCGGCTTCATCAACGGCGATCTCCAACTTCACGTCTGTACTGCTACCGGGCACCGCTGTGAGGATGGGATCCGAGCCCCACATGAGGACGTTGGTGCCCGCGCAGTTGTCTTTGAGCGTATCTGCGGGACCTTCACACACGCTGTATTGGTAAAAGGAATGCGGCTGAAGCGGGCCCGGATCTTGGTAGCGAGTAACGAGCACTCCGTTATTCGCGGGCAAGTCTGCGATCTGCTCGATAGCGAAACCGTCGAATCGATAGATCACAATGTCCGTGGGTGACGATGGACACGCCTGGTACGATGTATTCGGGCTTGTGCTTGGGTTCGTCCACTTCAGGGCCGAGGTGTAGGGATACACGGACAGGTTTTGTGGTGGCGCGAATGACGGGCAAGGTGTCGGAATGGCAACGGTAACCTTCGCCGTGGCCGTGCCCACCACGTTCGTGGCAGTTATGACGTACGTCGTGGGCGATCCGGGAATATCCACGCTTCGCGAGCCTGCCGGCGGCACTGCGCCCAAAGACGTGTCGGAACCGTTCATCGGCTCCAAATTCAAGCTGGTGGCGTTTTGGGACGTCCAACTCAGTGTTGTGTCCCATTCGCTCCCTGCCTTTTTTTGGACGAGTTGAGGGCTAGAAGCGTTGAGCGTCACCGTTGGGTCCGGGGGCGGGGTTGGCGTCGGCACGGGAACCGTGACGGTGTTCGATGTCTGGCAGTTACTCGCGGACTGCGAACCGCTGCATACCTCGTAGGTATACGTCTGCCCCGCTTTCACTGTGGTATCCGTCCAGCCAGTCTTGCTGGCACCGACGTAGAAGCCATAACCGAGGGGCAGGTTCGACACGATCGCAGGCTTGGTGAACCCTGGTGGATTTCGGTAGATCGTGAAAGGATTATCGCAGTCGGGATACTCCGACGATTCGCAGGCAAAGAAAGTGATTTGGACGGCCTTAGGCCCCAATGGAGACGCGAGTACATTATCCGGTTTTGTTTGAGCCGAGGCAGTGCCAGCACATGTGAGGAAACCGACAACGACAAGAAGGGGCACCAGCGCGGCGGCGACGATTTGCCCCAGCCCATTCGCGACTTGTGGGATTTGGGACTTCGTCGCTGAGGCCCAGCGCGCCGCGCTCAGCGACAGCACGAGGTTAGCCAACAATCCAGCAGTGCTCCGCCTCTTTGTCATTGAAGGTCTCCCTCTCGCCAGCTACTGCGCGTTGTCAGACACCTGAAACGACCAGAGCACGTCAAACATCAGGCCGGGGCCTTGCGCCCGCGCCACGTCGCCGCCCGAAACCTTCTCGTGCTTCGAAACCGGCCGCAGCACGACCGCATATTCGCCCGGATACAGCGCCGACTGCGGCGAGATTGCGTATTCGCCTGCCGCGGTCTTTTGCAGCTTTACGGCAACGCGATCTTCGACGAACGAGGAGTAGATCTCCCAGTCCGCCGCCTCGTGCGAACGCGCGTCTTCTTTCCCCTGCGTCGCGCCCGCCAGACGACACGTGTTTTGTGCCGGCGTCAGTCTCACGATTTCCGGCGCGAATTCGTCGGGATTGACGCCCGGAGCATTGGCGAAATTCACCGAAAACTGTGGCGCGGTCGTCTGCAGCACGTTCGCAGACGTCGGCCCAGGAACGCCCCAGACGTACGTCACCATCGGCTGCCGGCGTCCCAGCACGCCGCCGAAAATACCTCCCGCCTGTTCCACAGCGGAACCGCCAGCACCGGAATTGATGTGCGACGCCGCACTCCACGTCACATCGCTCACGCCGGCCTGAATTCCCTGCGTGACCGCGGAATCGCCCGCCAGACTGGCCATCGACTGTGGCTTCGTTTTGGTCTCCGCCAATTGTGTTTTTTCCATCGGCAACGGCTGTGAGCCGCCGTTTTGGACGAGCGCGACAGAAGGCATCTGCCATCTCGGTCCTGGAGCAGCAGCGGGGGTTGGCGCGCCTGTCGCGCCTGTACTCGGTGACGAATTCGCTGCTCCGCCTCCGTTTGCCGCCTGCTGCGCGGCCATGATCACCTTCATCTCGTTTTGCGTTATGCCCGCCTTTTGCAACGCAATCAGCCCGCTTGGAGAAGTGTCGTAATTGGCTGGATTCGCCTGAATCGTTGCGACAACCACCGATTCGGACAGGCCCGCCTGCAACATCTTGAGTACGTCCGCATTCGTGAGCGGTGCTTTCTGCGCCTGCTGCGCCCAAAGCGCTGAGGCTATGCCGACCAGCCCGATAAGAGCCGCCATCGCCCAGAGTTTTCCTGCTCGCATCACCAGCCTCCTTGTCCGATCAACACACGTGAACAGTGCACGTTGCAGCCGCCCAGTCACGGCTTCAGAAGGAACGTGAATCCCGGTTTTATGACCTGCGTGCCGTCAGCACGCACGATCGACACCGTCAGCGGGTAAGCATCACCCTCGACGATAGAAGGCCAAACGCCAACAGGAACGGAAGAAGGAAGATCAGCTTGGTCGACGAATATTACGATTTGTGTGTCGCTCCAGGACCTCGGGGTGGGAGCTAACACGTAGTGGGTCCCGTAGACGTAATTTCCATACGGACCGTACCCTCCTGTGAAAAAGACCGCACTTTTTCCGCCGGCCGTACCGAAAGAGCAGCCGGCTATGGTGTAATACGCGTCCGGCCTGAGCTCACTCGCCGGCCCAGAACCGTATGTGGGGTACACGCCGGCGATGCGGAATGTATTGTCTTGTGTGCAGCTCTGCACCGCCAAGGCAACGCTAGCCGCGGGCGGCCCGGGTGGAGGGCCGGGAATCTGATACTTGAACCCATCTTTGCTGATGGACTGGTTGTCGAGACGCACCACGGTCAGCTTTACCGGCAGCGAAGTCCCAGGAGCTCCTTCAGGAGCGTACGGAATCGTGACAACGACCGAGTTGTCGCTCCACGAAGTAAGCGGTGGCCAGACGTTGCCTCCGTCGTCAAAGCTGAGCAACACAGTGTTTCGCGGCGGCGTCATGTTGCTCGGCGTGGCCTCCGCGGGCGAATTCGCGCTTTTCGGCGCCTTGGCGTTTGGCAGGTTGCCGAATGAGCAGCCCAAAATTGTGTATTGATGGCCGATCGCCATCGTTACGCCGTCGGGACTTCCGTTTATCCCAAGAATCCGGAACGTGGGATCCTTCGCACAAGCCAAGGCCACTCCCAAAGAAGCGGATTCGGCGGGAGCGCGCGTCATCGAGGCGGGATTATTCTCCGTGTGCAGCGTTGACGCGATGGCGACGCCCTGCGTCGCGGACCCTGGGGCGGCAGAATTCACCGTGGCGCTCATCGTTTGGCGCTGCCCAACTTTCGGTGCGGTCGCCGGCCGAACGCCACCAGCTAAGGTTCCATCCGTGATCGCCTGCCGCTGCACTGTGGGCATGCCAGAACCGCCGTTTCCCACGCTGCCATCGCCGATCAACGTTTTCTTCGGATCGGGGGCTAGAAGCGTTCCGTTCTTGGGGGGATACGGCTGAGGACTCAGTTCAACGGCTCTCCCGGGAATCCCGATAGGCGCGCGAGTTCCCATGGGGGTCAATCCTCTGGCAGACACAAGGACAAAGTTCACGTTGTACGCTATGTCTGCGCACGTCCCCCAATTCGCCGCTAGATCCGACTGCGAAGGATCCACCGGACCTGGGGCGCACAGCGGACTCCCCACAGAGATCTTGACGGATTGGCCGCCGCTCGGCAAAGCGAGCGGAGAAAACGCCGTCGACGACGTGACGTTGGCCTGTACTTGTAGATCCACGTCGGGCACCAGCCCTTTTACGGCATACTTGCAAACGGCATCGGTTCCGACGTTCCCCATGTAGGCGAAGTTGTTCGTCATTGTGACGAGCGTGGTTCCTCCGTAGCTCACTGTGACCGAGAGCCCGCTGCAGCTATCGGGCGGCGAATGCTTGATGGTGCTGGCGTTCCAGTAAACGAAGCCCTCAATAACGCCCTCATTGGGCGCGTGTTGTGCGCCAGCGGCTGGTCGCTGGGGCGTTCGGGCGGCAGCTGACGTGTTGGCCCACTGCTGGAATTCGGTATCGTGAGTGACGCCACGATCGAGGGTAACGGCATCATATTCGTTTCGTCCAGGAGACTTGCTCGGAGCTGCGAGAAGCGGACCGTTCGCTGCCGCACCCGGCGGAGTTGTAACCGCCGTCCTCGAGCTTGCGCCGGATTGGGTGGCGCTCATCGTCTCGCTCGCCCCAACTTGGGGTGCGCCACCCGGCCGAGCGCCGCCGGTGACGGTTCCGTCCGTGATCGCCTGCCGCTGCATTGCGCCGGCGCCAGAACCGCCGTTTCCCACGCTACTGCCGCCGCCGAGCATTGTTTGTTGCGAGCCGGGAGTTAACAGCATTCCCTTCGAAGCGCCTGATTCGACCGACGTCCCAGGATCGATGTGCACCGGCCCGCTTACCGGTGTCGTCGAGATGCTTGTTACACGTCTGGCTCCGTCGATTGGCGGATACACGCCGAAATTTACGTCGTAGGCGTTATCTCCACACGGCCACCATCCGGACGCTGTCAGTTCGGAAACAGTGGGCGTCGTCGACACCGTCTGGTTGCACGCGCCACCGGGAATGTTGATGTAATACTTGGGGAACTGACGGTCGACAGGCGCCATGTCAAACGTCAAGCTCGGCGTAAATCCGGGCGAATTTGGAAGGAACAGCATGTGCATGTCTTGCCCTTCCGGCACGCCTTGAATCCTATAAGCGCAAACCTCATATCCACCAATGACGCCAACGTGGGTTAGGTCGTCATCTTCGCCGTGGAACGTTCCCCCTTCGGACCGAGGCACGACCCTCACCTTCAACTGACTGCACGGGGTGGCATGGTTGTATTGCGCCGCGTTCGTGGGCCAAAACACGTAGCCCAGAATGACTCCACCGCGAGTGATACTTGCGACCGGCGGCGGCCCCGTTACCGGGAACCTACGAACTTGTTGGGCAAAGACCGCCGGCCCAAGGCCGAAAGTGAAGCACGCCATAAAAAGCGTCACTCGCTGCGCCCACGAAATCCCGGCAATATTGGAGGCCGCGATCGGAAGCGGCATCCGGCCTGGGTTCTTCACAGAGATCATCGTTCTCCCTCATTTGCCTGTGCCGGCCATCGGCAGATTCAGAAATCGGCATTCGACTCGATTTTCGTCCCTCGCATAAGCCCGTGTTAGTGCGCTGGATTGTCCGTCAGCGGATCGGTACCTCGCGGGCCTGTCACCCAGACCTTCAGCGCGTAATACGACCCCGACCAGTTTTGGTAGTTATCTATGCCGAGTGAAGGTGCGAAGAAACCGGAGCAACTGGCATCCGATAGCCCGACGCGAATGTTATTTCCGTCCCATTGCGCGCTCCAGGCCCCAAAACTTTGCTTGTAAGTCACCGTCCAACCGTCTCCAGCGGGGCACTTCGCGTCATAGGGGATCAGTTGAGGCTGGTGCTGCGTGTCGGACGGATCAGTCGTCCAGCCGGGCGCCAAATGAGTGAAGTCGTAGTAGTCGTTGACGCCGTCGAGCCACGCGTACTTCAGGCCGTTAGAGCTCCGGCCCACATAGGCCGAACCAGCATAGGGACCGGGCGGCAGGATCGCCGGATACGGAGCCATTGAAGTCGAGGCAGGCGGCGAGGAATATTCTGTGTACCAGCAATTCGTGTTGGAACCGCCGCACGGGGATGGAAAGGAAGCCAGTGTCACCCACGACTGTGGAATGGAGGCGAGTAGCACCGGCTCGCGGGCGGCGTAAAATTTGAATCCCTCCTTTTGGATCTGTTGCCCGTCCGCGCGCTTCACGACAAGATTCAAGTTGTCCAGGTCCGGGAAACCGGTGATAGATTCGTCGAGCGACACGTCGATTTCGTTGTCACTCCAGAACTTGATCGCGAACTTTCCGTCGAATGAGCCGCTACCTCCATAAATGTGGACCCAGTCAGTTGGGATCTGACTGTTCGTCGGCGCCTGAGCGCCGAACGAGCAACCTTTGATAGAGTACATGTTGTACTTATCGGTTGGTGTGAATGTCGCTGGAAACGAGCTGCCGCTTACGGACAGAATTCGGAACGTAGGATCCTGCGCACAAAGGAGTGCCGTATCGTCTGTTAGGTACTGAACGCGCGCCGCGGACGCCAGGCGATCATTCCCCGTGGAGTCCATCGTTTGACTGGTGCCAAGCGTCCCACCGGAGCGAGAATTGCTCATTGTCGCGCCGGTCGCTACATTGGCGGCCCGGCCATCGCCGTTGACATGCGCGGCCACTGCTGCGTCTGCCGCTTGTCGTTGCTTCTGTAGCGCCGCGTGGATCGCCGCAGTAGAGGACACAAAACGCGAGTTCGCTGTCATGGTCACAACCTTCCCTCGCGCAGGAGGCTTCGCAAGATCCGCCTTTAGCAGCTTCTCGGCGAACTGCGGGCCTCGCGCAGAAGAACCACCGACACTCGTTCCGGAGTTTGTCCCGCCGCCCGAGCCCGAGTTGGAACTCCCGCGTGGCACAAGAGGCTGGAGAGTGGGGTTCGTGCCGCCACCGGATCCGCTTCCCGAACTCGTACCCGAGGTGCCGTTTGTACCGCTGCGTGGCACAAGAGGCTCTAAGCCAGAGTTCGTGCTGCCACCAGTTGTTTGCTGGCTCCTGCCGAGCAGTGTCGCGTTCGAGCCGGGAGTTAATAGCGTTCCACTGGAACTGGAACCGTTGGCAGCTCCCGGCGTGGTTGGCACCAGAGTTCCAGTTCCCGGTGGAAGCGTAGCCGCTCGCGACGCGAGACTCGCAGGCACGAGTTGAAAATTGACGTCAAAGGCCATGTCCTGGCAGGAGCCCCAGTGATTGTTCAGGTCCGATGACGTAGGCGTCGCGCTTGGGAGCATGTTGCACTGCGCGTTGATGATCGTCAGTGGGCCAATGATTGCGGTCGCTGGCGCAACGGCAGGGGAAAACAGCCCCGGCTGAGTGATATTAAGTTCGACGCGAAGTGGCGTGTTCTCGGGCAAGTTGTCGTACGCATACGTGCAAACGTCATAGACCTCGATGGTGCCATTCGCCAGAAAGGCTTTAACTTGGCCGATATACTTCGCGCCGAATTGATTGCTCGCCGCCGCAAGAACATTTCCTGCCGCGATCACACTCACGGAGAATCCGGAGCATGCCCCCGCGGGGTTATGCGTCACGGAGTGCGTGTCCCAATAGACGAACCCTTCTACGTCTCCTGCCGCCGGCCTGGCGGGTTGTGGTCGCTGCCCCTGCTGGTTCATCCTGACAGCCGACGGCGCTGGAACGGCTTGATACGGAGAGGAGGCTTGCCCGTAGGCCGCGCTCACAGCAAAAACCCCACAGGCCAGCACCAGCATGGCTCGGCGAAAAAATCGTCCGATGACGTGTCCCTTCGTTTCTTTCATTGGTCGAGCCTCCTCAAATGGCTTTCGCAGCTGCATGTGCTGAAATAACTGAGGAGCGCCAAATCGTCAAACGACGCGCGTCCAACGTGTTTCTAACTTACTAATGAATTGAAAACGCGGCACTTCAAGCGGCATCTAACCTGCGGGACCTAGGAAGGCCGACTCGCGATATACTCGCGCACAGATTTTTAGGCGTACGTATTGAAACGCGGGCAATCTGAGACTTGGTCCGTCACGGCGACTGGCGTATCGAAGATGACCTGTTCAGCGACACGCTGAGAGGGCTTGTTATCTGGTCCACAACGCGAATATGGGTGATTCTGTGGTCGATGGTCTGACCTCGCCCCATCGAGCTGCCCAGGATCGCAAAGTAGAGCAGCGTCAGTGCGAAACCAATCAGCGTTCCACTGGTCTCGAACCTCGAAAAGAAACTGTAGAAGGCGAACCCGAGGATTCCACACGGCAACGCGGTAATAATTCCGTCAGCCCCAAAAGCAAGAAGACGTCGCCAAAATCCAGCGATAATCCGGGGGGGGGTTGGTGGTGAGACTAACCGGAGTGTTTGCGTAAACCCGTATGGCTCAGCCCCAGTCTCAGCTCGAAAGCGCGAATGCTAACATAGCTACGCATCTGGGTATTGTTTCTTGGGAGAATGTTGACGGGTGCCCCGAGGCTTTCCTTTTTGACGTTTCGGGCACCCAACGCTCGGTTTCTTGTGAGGGTGGGGCATTTCTGTCTGGCGGCTTGAATGTCGGAGCTGAAGCTCTGACCCCCTAAACTGCATTCATGACGTGGGGATGGCTTCTAGGCCCCAAACTGGCGCAGGTGGTGATCCAGATGCTTGTACATCAACGTCGCCCACTCCTCCGGGGTTAGTCGTCCAAAGAAGGGATGCGGATGCGTGGTGCAGCCCTTCGGCCCAGCTGCGGCAAAGCGGTCGATCAATGCGCACAAACGCTTTCGTTCGGCTGCAAGGTCTCGTTCGTCCGCCACCACAAGACTCTTCGTCGTCGGCGAGTTCCGGCGCATCGGCTGTTCGTCGCCAATCACCTTCGACTTCACCATCGATCCCAAGATCCGCCCGAGGAACATACGCGGCGGACGGCTGTCCCCTACGGCCCACTCCATAGCCACCGAGCAGTGCGCCATCGCCTGAGCCGCATTCATCTTGCCCCACTGGCGTTCGCTGCCCGGCCCCAGCCGCGTGATCCGCTCCTTCACCTCTTCCGACGTCGCCGCTTCATAGAGATTTTTCATGAGGAAAGCCTCCCCGAGTCAAACCTTGACTGTCCGGTGTGTCCGGCCACGCCCGCCGCGTAACCGGGGCGTTTCCGGCCATCATTGATTTCATATCTTCGGGTTTTCGTATCTTAGGGTTATCGTGAGCGTTGAGCAAGGAAACATCGGGTATGATCGGGAGCATTGGCTTGCGGATCGACCTGAGCAATTGAGATACAAGCATATCCGAGAGTTGATCCACGAGCCGTCAGCGGACTGCCGTCGTCATTGCTGAGGAGACGCAGGGCGAAGTCCTGCATGGCGAAGGAGAAAACGGTGCAAAAGCGAAAACTTGGAAAAAGCGATCTCGAAGTCTCGGCCATTGGACTTGGCTGCATGGGAATGAGCTTTGGTTACGGCCCCGCGGCAGACAAGCAGGAGATGATTTCGCTGATTCGATCGGCGGTCGAACGCGGCGTCACATTCTTCGATACGGCCGAAGTGTACGGCCCGTTTACAAACGAAGAACTCGTGGGCGAAGCTCTCGCCCCGTTCCGTGGAAGAGTGGCGATAGCCACGAAGTTCGGCTGGGCGCCCAATCCCAGCGCCGACGGCAGGTGGACTGCCTTAAATAGCAGGCCGGCGCACATCAAGGAGGTCGCCGAGGCGTCGCTCAAGCGACTGAAGGTGGATGTGATCGATCTGTTCTACCAACATCGCGTCGATCTGAACGTTCCGATCGAAGACGTCGCGGGAGCCGTGAAGGAACTGATTCAGCAAGGCAAGGTGAAGCACTTCGGGCTTTCTGAAGCAGGGGCGCAAACAATCCGTCGCGCACACAGAGTTCAGCCCGTGACTGCGCTGCAGAGCGAGTACTCGCTGTGGTGGAGAGAGCCGGAGGCGGAGGTGATGCCGACACTCGAGGAACTCGGGATCGGGTTCGTTCCATTCAGTCCTCTTGGTAAGGGCTTCCTCACTGGAAAGATCAGCGAGAATACGAAGTTCGACAAAAGCGATTTCCGCAACGTCGTTCCTCGCTTTACGCCGGAGAACCGCAAAGCGAATCAGGCCCTGGTGGATGTGCTTGGCAGATTCGCGCAACAGAAGAAGGCGACGCCCGCCCAAATCGCACTCGCCTGGCTGCTCGCGCAGAAGCCGTGGATTGTTCCGATCCCGGGCACAACCAAGCCGGCGCGCCTGGAAGAAAACATCGGAGCCGCCAACGTCGAACTTTCGCGAGACGATCTGCGCGAACTGGAGTCCGCGGCCTCAAAGATCGCGCTGCAAGGCGCTCGGTACCCCGAAGAGATGCAAAAAATGGTGGGCCGCTGAGGGGTGAGGGGAAGCAGCATGCGAGTTGGCATTCCCGGTTCGGGGTTGATGGGCGCAAAGCTCGGAACGATCTTTGCGCGAGCCGGACATGAGGTGGCGTTGGATTAGGACGGACGAATCACAACACGAAGTGAATTGCCGCCGCCAGAAGCACTCCACGCGCACGCAAACACTCTCGAGATCAGACTACTTCACCCGAATGCTTTCGCGATCGACGTGGCGAGCCGAACACCGCTGACCTGGCTACGACGCGGAGTTAACCCGGCGTGTGACTGTGGAAAATCTCGCTACGGGACGAGCGCGCTCAGATCCAGCGGCTGGTTAGACCCGACGAATTCCAGCCCTATGGCGAAGCGCCCGTCAGCTACGGCGTCGCAGTAGGCCACTCGGGCGGCGGACGTGAAGTGGCTAGCCGGCAACGAAACCAAAATTGTATCGTCCACGTACCACTCGCTTCCAGAAATGAGGCGCACGCCACGGGAACTTACGTTTTGCATGGCTGCCTGTTCAACTCCCAATTTCCCGTGCCTGCCGATGAGCATTGCCGTGCCGCTGATGTTGACCCGGTGTTCGGCGCGCTCGAAGGAGAGCGGTTTGATGGGACCGCGTTCCAGAAAAGGATTGCCTGCGTCCATGGACTGTCTGCGATGCGACCCCATACCGCCAATCAATCCCAAAGTCTTGATTTTCTCTGTCGGTATCGCATCACGCTGCTCTCGCCACTGCTGCACCATATTCAATAGGTTCATGCTGGGCCCCCTTTTGCGTTGATTCCACGACCGCTAATCTACACCTCGAGGCATAGAACGAGCGCTCGTGGGATCAATCGCCATTCCGGCGTCGGACTCCGAGTCTGTAGCCGGCACCCCTGAGATAAGAGCAACAGTAGCACAAATGCTGCGCGAATCAGCGTAAGTGGCCGTAACAGATAACATCGCGGACCTCTGAGGTTCGGAGTCTGAAAAGGCGGTTGATAACCAGCGAAGACGATAAAGAAGGGAGTTCGCCTCACGCGAGGGTGAGCGCAGTTCCACGGAAAACGTCGGCGCGGCGCCACGATCCTGATCCAGCGGAACAGGTGCGGCCACTCCCGCCTGCTGGACGGGGCTTATTCACATATCCACGAGGAGGTCTCAACGGCCTCGGCGGCGGAGAGGCGGTCGCGCGTGCCGGTCTTGCGCAGGATTCGACCTACGTGATTCTTCACGGTCAGTTCGGAGATGATTAGGCGAGCCGCGATTTCCTTATTGGTCAGGCCCTCGGAGATCAGGGGAAGCAATTGCTGTTCGCGGCGCGTCAGTCGATAATTTGATCTGTTGGCGGATTTGGGAATCGAGGCTTGCCTCGCCACGTACTTGAACAGCTCGCGGCACAGACGTGGCGGGCAGAGAGCCTCGCCTCGTACCGCGCAACGCACGACGGCGACCACATCGGATGCGGGGCTTTCGCTCGACACATAGCCCACCACTCCGGCGCGAATCGAACGGAAGAATGTCTCGGGATCTTCCCGCGCGCCGAACAGAACCACAGGGCTCTCCGGCGCGGCCTTGCGCGCAGCGATGATGAGACTCGAGCAGTCGGCTTGCAGCGCGCTTCCATTCAGGAGAATCACGCTCGGCTGGAGTTCCGTTATCTCCTCGAGGCCGACGCGCGGTTCTTCTGTAGCGCCAGTGACTTCAAATCCCGCTCTCTTGAGGATGTGTCCCAACGCTTCGCGCAGAAGCCGGTTGGCGGCAAGAATGTAGACGCTGACCTTTTCCGGCATCCCGTGCTCCCCGCTCATGCGGCGCCAGCCTCTCTGGCGGCCGCGCATTTTTCCCGCGCCCCGCTCAACGGTTCGGTCGATTCGCCGCCCAGGAGCAGACGGAACGAGCATCCGGCAAGGAAGATGAGGACTCCCACCGCAATCATCACGACCGGATACCCGAATCGCGTGAAGGCAAGACCCGCCGCGGATGCGGCGATCGCGCGCGCGCCTGAAATCACGAGCAGATTCAAAGCCGAGGCGCCGGCTCGTTCGCCATGCTGCACTCGAGTCATCAGGAGCGTGTACATTCCGGGCTCGCTCATCCATTGGAAACCCATGAAGCCGGAGTACGCGACGACAGAGCTCCAGCCGCCCTTGCCCGCGGCGAGCCATATCAGAGAAGCGGCGCAGGCAAACTGCGTGTACATGATTCCGGTGATCAAACCGAATTGCCGGAAGATGGCTGGGGCCACGAGAATCGCGAGCACCTGGACCAGTTGTGCGCCGGCAAAAATCGCGCCAATGCGCTCGACCGGCATTCGCAAATCGCGCGCGAAGTAGGCGTTGAAAAACGGCGCGAAAGCGCCAGTCGCGAAGCTCCAGACGGCGAGAGCGGGAAAGAAACGGAATACGAAACGATTTCGCGGATAGTGCCGTTTCTCGCCGGCGGGCGGCGCTTTGAACTTCAGGCGGGAAGCCGGCCAGAGAGCCAGGGCCGCGAGCCCGCAACCAAACAGCAGGGCGGCTCGCTTTCCGCCGATGCGTGCCGCTCCAAAAGGCACGAAAGACAACCACGTCGGCAGATAGCCTCCGACCAGCCCGGCGAGAATGCCAAAGCCGATGCCTGAAGCAAAAACCACGCTGAAGCCGAACGCGCGGTGCCTCTCGTCCGTAATCTGAGCCACCACGGGCGGCTCGGCAACCGCCCACAAAGAGGAGATGGCGCCGCCCAAGAAGGCCAGGGCAAGCAGCCAGGGACCGGAGGTAAAGATGGCGCGAAAAGCGCAGAGCGCCGGAACCACGGACAGGCAAACCAACAACGTCTTGCGAAGGCCGAATCGCTGGGTGAATCGTCCACATGGCAGACTTCCCGCAATGTTTCCCAGGGCCATTGCGCCCGCCGTCCAGCCGAGAAAATTTTCGCGAAAGCCCAAGTCGAGCAGGTACAGGTTATACAGAAGAAAGAAGATGAACATTCCCGAATCGAACAGGAACGACACCGTTATAAAGTTCCAGAACTCCTTGCCCAGATTTTTGTCGAGCCACCAACTCGATAAGCGCACGGGAAGCGAGCGGCGGGCCGGGAGGCCGGATTCTGCTTCCGAGGGGCCCGCGAGAGTGGTCTTGCGTTCCATTCGCAACGCTCGATTCAGCCCGACCACAAGCGAAGCCCGTACCACAGCGTGGACGGCAACAAGCCGAGATGGCGGATCGTTCGCGCGGCAAACCAGTTGAAATAGACGGCGCATTTTGATATTCGTCCGCGCTGCTCGGTACCAGTGCTCTCATCGCTTTCCTGCACCCATCGAGAATTCAGCGGAGGCAGCCAAAACGGAAAGAGGCGGCGCCCCAGGACGGAAAACCTGTCGCGCTTTGATTCGATCAATCCGAGCTGCAGCCAGAGAGCGTTTTTGTTGAACCGGAACGGATCCACGAGAGCCGCATCGCCAAAGCGCCGGATCCACCTGGGCACGATGTCTGGGAGACGGCCGATCTCGTTTTCGACCGCTGCGGGCAGGCGACATCCGAACCAGTGAGCCGCCAGAAGCGAAGGAATGGCGGTGATGAGCCGGAGTTGCTCATCATGCCGCTCGCGCCAGACGTTCCACAGATGTTCATCGTCTGCGTTTTCGTGCAGGAAGAAGCCAAGCTCGTGGATGCTTGCGGGAGCCAGGCCGCCATAGAGCAAGTGCCGCAGCGCATGAAGCGCCGAGTGGGCGAAAGCATCGATAGGGTCGAGCGCATCGAACTGAATTCCGCCCACGCTGCACCCTTTTCGGCGCTCCCAAAATGCCTCGAAATGCGTGGGACCGAATCGCGTGTAGGATCGTCCCCAGAATTGGTGATGGATCTCTACCGCGGGCGTGATATCCGGATCGAAAGCGTTTCCCCGCCACTGCCTCTGCGCCGGACGAATCAAGAACGGGAGATGGTCGCTGACCCCGGTCGTTCGGCCTTCTTTGTAACCGATGCTCAGCACCGCTTTCTGGGCGATCGCAAGGGAGTTCGCCGGACAGTACAGGTCAAGATCGGCTTGTGGCCGCAACCGAAGGTCCGAAACGAAGTGCGGCCATTGCGCGAAGCCCTTTAAGACTAAATGCTCGGCACCGGCATCCCGCAGCGCTTCGGCCACCTCCTGATAGGCCCGCAGCGTGCGAGCCAGTCGCTCCGTGTTGTCCGCCAGATTCCGAGCGATACGCGAGCGGACCCACTCGGGCAACCGCTTGTGCCACGAGCGGCCAAGGATCAGAGTCAGCCGCGCAACGTCGGAGTAGGCAAGAAGCTGCCGCCATTCCGCGTCGTCGAGGGTCCGCAACGATTCGGGCCGTGGATCCTGAAACTGGAGCGCCGCAACCAGCGCTGCGACATGGCGCGGTCTAGCCATTTTCCCGGTATCCCATCGAAAATCCCTGAACGCGAGCTGGATGCTCGACGGCGCCCACCAGAACCTTGAGTTCGTCCACGGCGGAATCGAGATCGCTGTAGCGAAACTCAAGAATCTCGGCCGCAAGAAGACGGCGGAATGAAGCGGCTTGAGCCTCCCGGACGTTCTGGTCGCCGAAACACAAAACCTGCTCGAACCAGCGCATCGCTTTCTCCTTCGGGAACGGCGCGAGCCTGGGGGGACCGCTGCTCTGGCGCCGAAGAAAGAGGACGTAGTCCACCCGCGAACAAGGAGCGGTCACAAACGTTGAATCACGCGCGGTAAACAGCTCGATGGCTCGATCGCCATTCGCGCGAAGGGTGATCGGGTGTTCGCGCAGTTCGGGAAAGAGGCCAACGGCGGACTCGCGGAGCCGGAAGCGATAGGGATTGCCGAGCACGCTTGTGGTTTCCCAGCCTCGGACGAGCTCGCTCAAATCGTCGGTGACGAAGGTCCAACCTTTACGCGCGCAGGCGTATGCCAGAGACGATTTGCCGGCTTCGGACTCGCCGCAGAACAGGAGACCCTGTCCGTTGAAGGCCACGCACGCGGCGTGAATCGGCGTCAGGTACGCTGTGTGGAGCACCCAGAAGGCGGTTCCTTCAATGTAGTGCGTATGAATATATGCGTGGTTTCTGGCGGTCGCAGCGGACACCCACGCGAAGGCAAATCCCTGCTTCATGTCACAGACGGCAAAGTCGTCGGTGGTGCCAACCTTGATCAGCAGGTGGCCCTGCGAGCGCAGCACGGGCTCGACCAGTTCGATTTCGGCGCCGGTTTCGAGCACGCCGATCCGCACTTCCACGGGACGCTCAGGAAACATCTGCTGGAAGGCTCCCCAGTGCCGCTCCGCCGCCTTCAGCACATCCGCGGAGTTTGTGGTGATCTCCACCGGAAAGCCGAATGGGTAGTACAAGCCCTTCAGAGGCATCTCAAACCGGTACAGCAACGGGTCCGGAGGAAATCTCGATGGCTCAAAGGATTCGGGCACGTCTCAGAACCTCCTCACTTCGACACAGGCCGCACGGCATTCGCCGTCTTTCCGAGCCCGTCAGAAATTGAACTTGAGGGCCAATTGCACGATGCGCGGGTTGCTCACGCTGTTCGAAATCACTCCGAACGACGGCGAAGAGAAATCCCGCACCGGCAGCCCGAATTTTGGCGTGTTTGTGAGGTTGAAGAACTCGGCGCGGAACTCGATGTTACTCCGCTCGGTCACGCGAAACCCTCGCTGTACGCCGAGATCGAGGTTTCTCTGATCGGGACCGCGAACGATGCCCGTTCCGCAGCTTCCAAAACCCGTGCCGTCGCCGATGGCTGGCGGTGGGGCGAAAGCGGCTGGATTGAAGTAGCCATTCAGACGGCTCGTCACCGAACCCGAGCCGGCTGGATCCGCTCCCGTGCAGTTGGCGCGCACTTCGCTCACCGAGTTTCCGAATACGGTGCCGGCGGTCGAGTCGACGGGCGTGATCGGCAGTCCCGATTGCAGCACGAGGATTCCGGAAAACTGCCAGCCGGAAAGCGCCTGCCGCGCAACCCGTGGGCCGGTCCGCAAATCAGGAGCACGCTGGACGAAACTCAGCACGAAACGGTGCGTCCGGTCGAAATCGGACGGGCCGTACGCGTTATTTGGATCGGTCTGGTCGTTCGTGATGAAGCTCAGGTCAAAAGGCGAAGCGTTCCCGCCCCCGCTGGTCACGTCGAGACTCTTCGAGTACGTGTAGCTGGCGAGTAGGTTCATCCCGTGGCTGAGTCTTTTTCTCACGCTGGTCTGCAGGGCGTTGTAGTTGGAATGAAAAACCGTCTGGCACTGGAACGATCCACCGCCAACGCCGAGTATCGGAACGCGCTGCGCGACGTTCTCGAGCGTGTTCGTCGTTTCGCCGCGAACCGGATTATCGGGCGAGGCAAGCTCCGCCTGATTGAACTGAAGGCAGCCCGTCAGGCGCGAACCGTAGGAGCCGACATAGCCGATGTCCCACAGCAGATCGCGCGTCGGTGAATATTGAACGTCGAGCCCGTATTCCTGCAGATACGGACTGCGGATGGAACGCGAAATCGACGGGAAGAAAATCGAACTGTCCGGAGCGCGCGGCACAAAGACCGGGAAGCTCGAAGGCGGCGGCAACGCTGGATCGAAGGGAACCTGGAGGCTCGAATCGGCGTTGCTAGCTCCGGAACGAAGCACCTGGAGAGCAAACGGCGCCGCTCCGATCGTGTCCAGCGCCAATTGTCCCGAGAGCCTCTGGTAGTAGATTCCATATCCGCCACGAAGGACCAGGTCCGGTTGATCGTGCAGTTGCCAGGCGAATCCCACTCGCGGCGCGAAGTCCTTGAAGTCCTTCTGCCACAGTCCCGTTTCACCTGTTTGCGTCACGCCCGCGGGAAGCGGTCCGTGGTAATTGGAAGCCAGGACCAACCCGGTGAGCGTGCCTGAACTGGATGGATTCGGATCCGCCAGCGCCGGATCGAAATTCGGCAACTGGCCATGAATGTCGCTGGGTGGCCCGAAAAATTCATAGCGCAGCCCGGCGTTGAGCGTGAAACGCGAAGTGAGCTTGTAATCGTCCTGGATGAAACCGGCAAGATCGGTGTACCGCTCGGCCTTCGGGAACAGGCCGGAAGCCCCGCTGACCAGAAAAACGTTGCTGACCGGGCTTCCGTTTTGCGCCGCAGTTTCGCCGAGGAGAAAATCTGGAAAGCTGAGATAAAACGTAAAGCCGTCGGTGACGAACGGCGCGTTGACGTTCAATTGCGTCCGCTTGGCTTCGAATCCGGCCCGCAGGCTGTGCTTGCCGAATAGATATGACAGCGTGTCCTGCCCGACGAACGTGTTGGTCGTTTCGAAGAAAAATGGGCTGCCGTTAGACCCGATCATGAAAAGCCCCGCTATGCTGATAGCCGGAATTTGCGGAAGGCCTGTGGGCGATGTGATACCGACGTCGGCCGCGCGGATTGGCGACTGGCCGACCTGAGCTCCGTTGAAGCGCACATAGCCGAAGCGCGCCGAATTCACCAGCCGCGCATTGAATGTGTGCGTGTCTGACAGAACGAGCATTGCGTTCTTGTCGGTCTCGTTTTGGCCCCAGCCCGGCAGAGTGGCCCCGAATGACGCGAACGGCGTAGCTTCATGATCCTGCGAGAAAAAGAATCGGACGGACGCTTCGTTTCGCGCGGTGACCGCGTGGTCCAGGTTCAACGTAAACTGATCCTCGTGGAACCTGGCGGGCGATGAGAAGGTCGATTCGCCGATTCCACCCGGGAGGATCGTTTGCGGGCTCGGGATTGCGAAGCTCCCGTCGGGAAATTTGAAATTGAGGAGCGCCAGAGCCGCAGGATTGATGTTCGATCCATCGGGCGCCACAGCGGCGCCTCCGAATGCTCCGGTCTGTCCTCCGAAGAGATTCCCAAGCGCTGCGGCGGATCGATCGTTGGTCAGAGCAGGCAGGAACGCGCTCTGCAGGGAAAGGCTGGATTCCCCGTTTCGCTGAATGGTGCCCTGGTACGAGGCAAAAAAGAACGTTTTGTTGCGCCGAATCGGCCCCCCAAGAGTGAAACCGAACTGATTCTGCTTCAGGACCGGCCTTGGCTGGCCGTTTTGGTTGAGGAAGAAGTCGTTCGCGTTCAGCGCATCGTTGCGAAAAAACTCCCAGACGTTACCGTGGAATCCGTTGGTGCCGCCCCGGCTGACGAGATCGACGTTCGCGCCCGCAGAACGGCCGTAAGCGGCATCGTAAAGGCCCGTCTGAACTTTGAACTCGGCAATCGTGTCGGGAGCGGGAATCGCCACGCCCACTTCGGCCCCGAAGCCAGTGGCGGAATTCTCCGAGATATTGTTCGCATCAATCCCGTTAAACTGGAAATTGTTGTCCGTGGTCTTCGCACCATCGGCGGCGACGTTTTGATTGTTACGTCCCAGAGCGCCGGCGTCGGGCAATTCGACGGTTACGCCCGGCGATAGCGCGAGTATCTGGGTGAAGTTTCGGTTCGCGAGAGGCAAGCCGGTGATCGCATCGGCGTCCGTGGCCCAGCCCAGCGCCGAGCTTTCCGTCTGCACGAAACGAGGAGCAGCAGACACATCCACTCTCGCTGCCGTCGTGCCGATGCGAAGAGGAATGTCGACCGCCGTGGTCTCTGTCACGAGCACGTGGATCGAGTGGAGGCTCACCGGCTCGAATCCTGAAGCATCGACGCGGAGCGAGTAGTGACCCGGCGGCAGCAGCGTCGCGCGATAGACACCGTCCGGCGACGAACGCAGAGTTCGCGATGCGCCCGTCTCATCGTTTATCAAGGTGATGGTTGCGTTTGTAACGACCGAGCTCGATGGATCGAGGATTCGCGCGGCGATGGCGCCGGTTCCAGAGCTCTGCGCGTTCACAATTCCGCACGCTGCCAGGAGCGCAAGAGAGAGCAGCGCCACGCGGGCCCGCGCGCGGGCGTCGGTGATCGTCAGGAACGGCGCTCTCTGCCCTTCGCGCTCAAGCGGCCCTGAACTCGCCCTCTGCGGCACGCGTTGCCGGAGTCGCCAATCCGCCTTTTCAATTCCTTGGGGCCGCGGCCGATTTTCCGCTTCCTTGCTCATCGCTTTCACCTTTCTCTTTTTCACGCGCCGCCTCGCTGCGGCGGAATTCGCTGTCGTCGAATCGCCCAGAAGAAAACTCGCGGAGCCAGCGACGCGAAGGCCGTGTCGCCTGCCCGCCACTGCTCCGCGAGCGCGCCTTTCTTCTGAGCGGTGCGAGTGTAGGAAAACGCATCCGCGAAGTCGTCGTCGGGGTGTCAACTGTTTGTAACGTTTTGGCCTGGATCGCGAGACGCGGCTTGTCCGGGTTCCTTGAAAACCGCAAGCAACAAATTCCGAGGAAGCGATGGCGATCGAGCGGCGAAGAGCTGCGGAACAGAAAACATAAATATCGCAGCTTTGTGACATTAACGTGACAACACGATGCTCACGATGAGCGAGGCTGGTTCGCGTAAGGTTCGCACGCAAGTTTCCCGGAACAGCAAACGGGAATCTGCGGGCGACAATCACAGGTTTCGGGAGTTCGAAGTCCATGATCTATCGACGGCTCATCATTCTGCTGTTGTTGGTTCTCCTCTTCCGGCCGGTAGCGCGCGCGCAATCGAATTCGCCGATTGTTTCGGGCGGCGCCGGTTTTATCAGCACCACCGACGGCGGCTCCACATTCATGCAGCCGGTCATCGCTCCCGTGGTTGCGGCTCCATTGGGCGACCGGTGGCTTCTGGAAACGCGAGTCGATCTGCGCGGATTGATTTTTAAACCCAGCGCATCGAACGGGTACCAGGGTCAGTTCTTCGACACGATCGAATACGCCCAAGTCGACTACACCGCCACTCCTTGGCTCACCATCGTCGCCGGCCGGTTTCTCACTCCATTCAATATGTACAACGAGCGATTCACGGCGATCTGGATCCGTAATCTGCAGGACGCCCCACTCAATTTTGCGATCGGCACACGGACGAACGGGTACAGCGACGGTTTCATGGCGCGGGGCGTTCTGCTGTCCCGGAAGAATTACCAGGTGGATTACACGACCTATTTTTCGACGCTGAGCACGATCAACAAACTCGAGTCGGGACGGTCGGTTGGCGCCCGCGCCGGCATCTTCTTTCCCCATCACAAGCTCGAATTCGGCGTTTCGTATCAGAAGCTGTTGCAGGACCAGCGCACGAACTCGGTGGGAACCTATCTTTCCTGGCAACCCGACCGCGTTCCGTTCGAACTCCGCGGCGAGTACGCGCACTCATTGTTGGGACAAGGATATTGGCTCGAAGGCGCTTACCGCTTCTCGCATTTCCGAAGTCCCGATTCGCTCCTGGGGCGGCTGCAAGCCGTCGGGCGCGTGCAGCAGTTCGTTCACGGGGAGCCGGATCCAACCGGGGCGCTCCCGAGCGTCAACACGCAACGAGCGGAGTTCGGCTGGAATTACTACCTTCCGCACGAAGTCCGGCTCGGCGCCAGCTACGGACGCCAGTTCTCGTCCCTCGGCGATCGCAACGTGTGGAATTTTGCTGTGACGTACCGGTTTCTGTTCCCGCTATTTCCCGGGAGCAAGGATGGACAACCATGAAACGCTTTGGCTTCTCATTGACCTCGATTGCGGTACTTCTGACCTTCTTCTGTCTCCTCGCGGCGGCGCAGAGCCCGACGCGTTCAGCCGGGCGCGAGTCGACCGTCTCTTCGAACAACGCGACGCTCGAAATCCGTCAGGGTGAGCGCGTCTTTCACGCGCAGTGCGGCCGTTGCCACAATCCTCCCGAAGATCTTTCTCCGCGGGAAGCGCGCGCGGTGGTTCGTCAAATGCGCGTTAGAGCCAACCTGACCGCGCAAGACGAGCGGGCGCTGCTGAAATTCCTCGCTCCTTAAAATTCCGGCCGGACACTTCCGGGAAAGGGTTCATCAAGAATGGAACACGCTGGTAAATACTGTCTCAGAATTCTGCTGACGCTGTTGCTCGCTCCCGTTGTGATGGCGGGCGGCGATACCTCGCCGCAACGCTTCAACGTCACCGCCAAACGATTTTCGTTTCAGCCGGAGCAGATCACCGTCGAGGACAACAGGCCGGTGATCCTGGAGATCACGTCCGATGACGTCACCCACGGCCTCAAATCCAAGGACTTTGATTTCAACGCGACGATTCATAAGGGACAAACAACCGAAGTGACGTTCACTCCGCACCGGGCCGGACATTTTGTCGCGCGCTGCAGCCACTTCTGCGGCATGGGGCACGGCTCGATGACCTTCGTCATCAACGTGGTCGATAAATGATCGCGACCCGGAACAATTCCGCGGCGCTCTTTCTGCTTCCGCTCCTGGCCCTCTGCGGCTGCAAAGCGCGGCAACCTGGCAAGTGGGAAACCAGCCTGATGACCTCGATGGAACACCACGTGTTCGTCGGAAACAAAAAGGCGCAAAATCCGTTCGCCGCGACTCCGGAGAACATCGCGGCTGGCCGGGAAGCGTTCTCTTACTACTGCGTTGTCTGTCACGGCCTCGACGGGCAGAACACCGGCGTTCCATTCGCAGAGAGAACGTTCCCGCCGGTTCCTTCGCTGGCTTCCCCGAACGTGCAATCGTATACCGATGGCCAACTGGAATGGATCGTCGCAAACGGCCTCGGGCCGTCGGGAATGCCAGCCTCGCATGGGATTCTCAGCGACGAAGAAATCTGGGACGTCGTTATCTACATTCGCCACTTGCCTCCTGCTGGTAGCCTGGGTGAACCGCCCGTTTACAACGGCAACACGTGCTTACCGGCTCCCGGCGAGTCTGCGGCACACCCTCCCGCCGGTTCCGGACATTGACTCGAGGGGCCGATGAATGTCTCATTTGTCTGCAAATTGTCACCAGAACGTCAAGTTTCGGTCACGGCTCACTCATCCGCGCGAATTTACCTTACAGTGCTATCTCGTTATGCGTGCCAATACGCCTGACGCTTCGATGGAAAAGGAAGGCCTGCTCGTCGATAATTCCTGGATCGGTACGGCACACCAAATTGTCTTGCCAAATGTCCCGGTCATTCGCCGCTGCCGATCGGCGGGAGGAGGGGAGAAATGATGAAAGGTGCGGGATACCGCGTCGGCTGGGGCTGCGCCCGATTTGCTTTCGTGATGTTACTGGGGGTCGGCCCGATCTGTGCCCAAAACCTTCCACAGTCAACAGAGCCGTCTGGCCAGGCGGACACGGACGCACGGATTGCCGCGCTGGACAAGTCGCTGCAAGAAACGAGGACCGAGCTAAGCGAGACCAGGGCAGAAATCCGCCAGCTGCGTTCTCTGCTCGAAGAGATGAACCAGAAGATGGAGAGATCTTCCTCGACGCCCCCCTCGTCCAGCTCTCAGCGGACGCAAACCTCGCCTCAGCCTCAAGCCGCGGAGGCGACCGCCGAGCCGGCTGCCCCGCCCGCCAGGATCAGCGAAGACGATTGGCAGGTTCTGAAAACGGAAGTCCAGCAGCAGGCCCAGGAAAAAGTGGAAAGTGGCTCGAAGTACCGGGTGAAGTTGTGGGGACTCGCTCTCTTCAACGCTTTCGACGTGAACGGCCGCGTCGACGACCTCGATGTGCCCACTCTCGCCCTGCCTCGATTTCCGGGCAACGCTCCGGGCAGTCTCGGCGCTTCCCTGCGGCAATCAATCGTCGGAATCACAGGCTTCGGGCCTGATCTTTTCGGCGCTCGCACTTCCGCCGACCTGCAGATGGACTTCTTTGGCGGCTTGCCCAGCGGGTATGGCGCCGGATCGTCCGGCATCTTCCGGCTCCGGCTCGCGCGCATCCGTTTCGACTGGGACCACACCTCCGTGATTGGCGGCCTGGACACGCCGTTCTTTTCACCAAACGCCCCGACTTCCTACATGTCCGTGGCCGTCCCCGCTTTCGCCGCCGCGGGGAATCTCTGGACATGGTCGCCGACGATTCGCGTCGAGCATCGCTTCGACACGCATTTTTCTCAATTGAAGATCGAAGCGGGCCTATTGGCTCCTGCCTCCTATGCCGCGGCCAGTTCTGACACACGCCAACCCACGCCGGGCGAGAGTTCCCGCCAGCCCGTTTATGCGGTGCGGTTTTCCGCCAACGGTACTCATGGCGACCGTCCGGCAGCCGTCGGAGTCTCCGGAATCTATTTTCCACAACGCTTCCCCGAGGGGGAAACTGTTTCCGGCTGGGGCGGCATTCTCGATTGGAGATTTCCCGTCCTTCCGCATACGGAATTGAGCGGCGAGTTCTTCGCCGGCAAGGGGCTGGACTCTTTCGGAGGCGTTCCGGTCCCGAACATTCAGTCGCAGGACTATAATGAGTACCTCGAAATGGGGGCTCCCGCGCTCGCGCGAATCACCCTGTTGGGGGGATGGTCGCAGCTCAAGTTCACGATCGATTCGCGGAACGAATTCAACGTTGCCGTAGGAACGGGCGGTCGTAACTCGAGCGAGGTCGCGCAGGAAGCTGTCCTGTTTCCTCCGTTGCAGTACCTGTCGCCCCGCAACGAGATGATGTTCGTGAACTATATCTTCCGGCCACGATCCGACCTGCTCTTCTCGCCCGAGTATCGCCGTCTGCGCACCTATCCCATCAACGGCGCTCCGGCTAGCGCTTCGCAGATCGGGCTTGCGGCGGCGTTTCTCTTTTGAGGCTTATGAAGATTCTGCGCAATGTCGTCGTCGCGTTCGGGCTCGCCGGCTCTCTTTGCATGGCGCGCGCCCAGGAAGCAGCGCCGCCCGCGACTCCGGCTTCAAGTGTCTCCGGCGAAATCCACTTCGTGGAACAGAAATCCGGCAAGACGCTGCAGGATTCCGCGGGCGCCGCGGTCTGGCTCCTTCCGCTCGGCGAGATCAAAACAGCGCGCCTCGATGCGCCCAAGCAGACGTACCGCATGCTGCAGCACAACAAGCAGTTCCATCCGCATCTGTTGGTTGTGCCTCTGGGCAGCACGGTCATCTTCCCGAATCTGGATCCGTGGTTCCACAACGTCTTCTCGCTGTATCGCGGCAAACGCTTTGACCTGGGCCTCTACGAAGCCGGCTCGGAAAAGGCCGTGAGGTTCGATCGCCCGGGCGCCTCGTACATTTTCTGCAACATCCACCCGGAGATGATGGCGGTCGTTTTGACCGTGGAGACTCCCTTCTCCGATGTTTCCAATCAAGCGGGACACTGGTCGATCCAGAATGTGCCACCCGGCCGCTACCGGCTTCACGTCTGGTACGAAAATTCCACTCCGGCGGCACTCGAAGCTTTGGAACGCGAAGTTGAAGTGGGAAACGGCGGCGCTGTTGTGGCGGCGCTCACCGTGCCCGTCACCCAGCACGACTGGCTGCACCACCCGAATCTGTACGGGCACGACTACGATCCCAAGGCGTTGACGCCGGTTTATTGACGCGCGCTTCGGTTTGAAGGTTAGCGGTACCCGTTGCTCTGGTTCAAACGGGAGGAGGCGGGCTCAATGGAAACCATTCTCGTCGTCGAGGATAATCGCTCGATGCAGCGCACGCTGCAGCGGCTTCTGGAAATGGACGGCTTGCAGGTGCAGATGGCCGGCGATGGCGTGGCAGGACTGGATTCCTTTCGCAAACAGATTCCCTGCGCCGTGATCCTCGACTTGAAACTGCCGCGCCTGCCGGGCAAGGAACTCTGCCGCTCGTTCAAGGCGCTCGCCCCCTCGGTGCCTATTGTTGTGCTGAGCGCAAATGCCGACGTCGAAGACAAAGTGCTGCTCCTGGAACTCGGCGCGGATGACTACGTCACCAAGCCGTTCAGCCCGAAGGAACTGCTGGCGCGCCTGCGCCGGGCGATTCGCCGCGCTGCGGCGACGCCGCTTCAGGTGGCCAGCGCGCCGGCGGGCTCTGCGCCGCATGAAGTGCTCATTCTAGACGACGTAACCGTGAACTTCACCAGCATGGAAGCCTCGCGCGAGGGCGAACCGATCAGCTTCACGTCCCAGGAATTCAAGCTCCTGAAGTTCCTGGCAGGCGCGCCGGGCCGCGTTTTCTCACGTGAAGAGCTGCTGAACCAGGTGTGGGGTTACGATAACTATCCGACCACGCGGACGGTCGACAACCACATCCTTCGCCTGCGTCAGAAATTGGAAAGCGATCCGGCTCATCCACGGTATTTCCTGACCGTTCACGGGACGGGCTATAAGTTCGTTCCTTCCGCTGCTTCTTTGCCGGAAAAACAGCAGGCGCGAGACTGATCATGGCCCATTTCCGTCTTCGCACCCAGCTCGTCATCAGTTCGCTGCTCATCATCTGTACGCTCACGGGCGCGATCCTTTTCATCGTTCGTCACACCGTCCAGGCGGGAGTGGCACGCGAGGTGCGCGGAGGAACGGAAGCGTCGCTTCGCGCGTTCGCCAACGTCCAGCGCCAGCGCGAGCTTGAGCTTTCCCGCACGGCCGCAATGCTGGCTGAACTGCCCACCCTCAAGGCCCTGATGACCAGCGAAGATCCGCTCACGATCCAGGACGGATCACAGCCCTTCTGGAAGCTTGCCGGCAGCGATCTGCTCCTGCTTGCCGATCCGGGCGGGCGCGTTCTCGGATTCCACGTCGCCAGACCCGGGTGGTCGAGCCGCCTCGTCGAGAGCGACCTGGGACATTCGCTCTCGCGCGGCGAGGAAGCTGCCTGGTGGTATGCGGATGGGCAGCTCTATTGGGTCTTCCTTCGTCCGATTTCGGCAGGGGTTGGCAGCGATCTCAAACCGCTCGGCGTGGTCGCGGTGGGATATCAGGTCGATTCGTCGGTGGCCGAGCAACTGGCTCTTGTGGCGGGCAGTCAAATTGCCCTCACCATGGGCGACAAAGTAATCGCCTCGACGCTTTCGGCAGATGATGAAGATCAGTTCGCTTCGTGGATCGCCACGCCGCGCGCCCCCCCGGAAGTCGACGCTCAGCCCATCGCACTGGGCGCGCATTCGTATCAGCTCGCCTCGGTTTCCCTGCGCAAGAGCGCACAGGCTCCCGTTCTCTGTTACGTTCTGATGCCTCTCGAGCGAACGAACATGTTCCTCCAGGGGCTCAATCGAACGATCTTCGTCCTCGCCGTAAGCGCTGTGATCTTCGCCGCTCTTCTGCTCAGTTTCGTTTCTTACAGGATTACCCGCCCGCTCGAGGATCTTGTCGCCGGCGTTCGCGCCCTGGCCTCCGGCGACTACGCATATGCCATCACCCCGCGCGGCAGTACGGAGGTCGCCGAGTTGGGCAACGCCTTTGCCAAAATGCGCGCCGATCTCCTGGAATCGCAAAGGCGGCGCCTCGCCGCGGAACGCACTGCCGCCCTGGGCCGCGCGGCCGGCTCTCTTTCCCACGATCTGCGCCACTATCTCGCCACGGTCGTTGCGAATGCCGAATTCCTCTACGAAAGCGAGAAGCTGAAGCTCGACCGCGACGAAATTTACGGCGAAATCCAGGCAGCGTCCGCGCAAATGACCGATCTGCTCGATTCCCTCCGTGAATTGTCCCGCGAAGGCCCCGCGATCTCGCCCTCGCCGGGGGCTCTGGACTATTGCATCCGTCGCGCGGTCGAATCGGTGCTTGCGCGGCCGGAACTCCGCGATTGTTCGATCGACATCACTACGTCAGGAGAAATGACGGGAACCTTCGACGTGAAGAAAATGGAGCGCGTTTTCTTCAATCTTCTGCTGAACGCCTGCGAAGCCTCCACTCCCAGCCAGTGCCGGATTCGGGTTGACGTCCGCTCCCTGGCGGAATCGTTCGAGGTTCGCGTCACCGACAATGGGATGGGCGTCCCCGCCTCGATTCGAGAATCGCTATTCGATCCGTTCGTCAGCGCCGGAAAACCGAACGGTACCGGGATGGGGCTCGCCATCGTGAACAAGATCGTCGAGGATCACGGTGGCTCCGTCCTTCTTGAACACTCCTCGCCCTCCGGAAGCACGTTCCTGGTCAGGCTTCCGCGCTCGCTGCCGGTTGCTGCGGACCCGCCCGCCGGCGTCCCCGAAACGCAAGGCACGTCTCCTCGCTCACACTAACCGCCCTTTTTCTCCAGCCGGATGGAGATGGAGTGGCGGGCGGCTCGCCTCAAGCGGTAACGACGTGCCAGGCAAGCTTTACGCCGCTCGCGACGAGATTGGCGTCACTTCCGCTACCAACATGGGCGGCCAGAAGCCGGTCAAAAACGGGCGGATGATTCTCGAAGGTTCGCATCACGCGCTGCCGCAGAGCGGGCCACGAATCCAGAACCAAGAGGGACTTTGCCATCAGGGACGCGCGTCGCCCAATCTGCCGATGAGCGGCCTCGTACGCCCGCAAATCACTTGTCGCGAGGGCCTCTGCCAATGCTTCCGCCTGCTGGAATGCCAACCCCAAGCCTTCGCCCGTGATGGCGTCGACGCATCCCGCCGCATCGCCAGTCAGGGCCACGCGGCCGCGGCAAACGCTCCGTAGTTCCAACATGCAGGTTATTCCACCGCGCTCGGCGCTGGATGGCGCGCCGTTCTCCAGTCGGGCGGCGAGCGCCGGAAGACTCCGCAGGGCGTCGGCCAGCCGCATTCGCGGATTGCGTGAGATTACAGCCGCGCAAATTTCGTTCGGCCCGACAGGAGTGACGTAAACCTGCATTCGGTCGCCCCAATGCACCTCCACGCAATCCGTCCAGAGGTGCAATCGGTAATGACGCCGGTGCGCAAACCGGACCTCATCCTGAACCCGGCCGTCGAGTCGTGCCCATCGCCGCACGAGTGAATTCGCCCCGTCCGCGCCAATAATCCACCGAGTGTCGATGCGCGTTCCACCTAGAAACACCGTTTCGTCGTCGAACCCCGTCACGCGCGTCCGCCACAAGAGCCGAACGCCGCAACTGGATGCGTGGCTTACGATTATTCCGTGCAGCGCCTTCCGCCGTACCCCTCTTCCCGGCGCTCCCGGAAAATGCGCCTCCGGCGCCACCCCGCCGTCCACGAATCGAATTCCCCGAAACGGATACCCGTCTGAAGGGGTCAGGCTGATTCCCAGCCGCGCGAGCGCCTCCAGGCTGTTCGGGAGCAAACCTTCGCCGCACGCTTTGTCGATAGGCGGCTCGTCCGCATCCGCGACGGTGACTCGAAAGCCCTGCTTGCGGGCTGCGATCGCAGCCACCAGGCCCGCCGGCCCTCCGCCGATGACGAATACGTCCGTACTCTCGCCCATGTCACTCCTTGAGGTGACTCGGGTATCGATTCGAATTTTCCCAGATAGGTTGCTGCGTCGCCGTTCTGAAGGAATTTCTGGGACAGGCAAATCCCACCGTCAAGTGAAAATTCGGCCCGATACGATAGCGCCGCTGGATGCAGCGGCTGTCTTTGGTCAGCATGGGGCGATTAATATGCTGTACCTCAGACTGCCGCCACATCGCGGATTCCGGTGCAGGAACCCCGGCCGGAGTTTCCCCGCCCCGGAAAACTGGGCTTCAAATCTGTTTCGTCGCCGCTCAGGCGACTGCACATCACCCCGCAGAATGCTGATCACTCAATCGCTAAGGATCTCGATCCGCCTCTACCTTCTGCGTTCCTTCGAGTCATATCGGCGGAGACGTTTGCGCATCGCTTTCAGGCCACCGTCTCCGCCGCAAGCAAGAATCGAAATTTCCGCAGCTCTCTGGGGAGAAGGCTCAACCACGGTTCATTTCGGTTCTATCGCGGGGACAAAGTAGCGGATTCCGGGGACTGGTTTGCCATGAAGCTGTCTTTCTATTGTCACGAACTTGTAATTTCGCGGCGCGGGCAGTCGGGCGGGGCGAAAGGATCGGTTTTGACGGTGCGAGCTGTCGAAAAGGCCACGACGACTCGGCTGCAAAATGAGCGACGTTGAAGCGGGCCGGCCTGGCGCGCCCCGTGGAGTAGAAAGCGAGGCGTTCCTTAGGTGGTCACCGGCCGCCGGCCTCAATTTTCAACACGTGAATCGTTTCTGTCTGCTCGTCGAGAGAGCCGGTTATACGCACCTTCTTCGCGGCCAGTTCGCGATCGATGTTCTGGTCGTCGAGCTTGTAAACCTTTCGTCCAGCCTGCAGCACAAACTTCCCGCCACGCCGCTTCACGCAATACCAGACGCAGTCCGCCGGGGTTGTGCCGAACTCTTTCGACTTCAGCATTTCCTTATGAGACCGGCTCAGTGAATGGACGTTCAAGGCGCACTGCGAGTCCGAGATATACCCCTCGAAGACGCGCTCTTCCTTCTGTTGAGCGCCGGAAATGATCCCCGGCGCAAGCGTGAGAACCAACAAAAACCCCGCGAAAATCCTGATGCGCGACATTCTGTTCCCCTTTCTTCGCTTCCAGATGTTTGCGCCGGCCGCCGTCACTTCCCGCTCGGCTCGACGATGAACTTCATCGTCATCTGTTCGTGATTGGAGCTGCAGATCACGGTGCAGACCACGAGATACTCGCCCGGTTCGTCCGGCGCCTTGAGAACGAATTCCTGGGCGCCGGGTTTCAACAGCAGGTCCCAGCCGGGCACGGGCGTGCGGTCCCCTTCCTTCAGGAGCTCAAAACCGTGAACCGATCCGTCGCGATTCCGGTTTTTTGCTTTCACGGCCGTGATCCTGAGGCGAACCGTTTCGCCCGCCTTCACCGTGATCACCGGTTTGTCCTGGCCGGGAATTTTGAACCGGCTGTCGTGGCCCGCAATGACGTTGATGACGCGTTCCTGTTCCTGCCTCCGCGCCAGAAGCACAGGCCCGAACGCCAGGGTGCTCGAGAGCGCGATCGCGCCTGCGCGCGCCACGATGCGAGTCAAACTCGAATTTCGCCGCACTCGTCGCACAGTCATTGGGTCATGTACCACAAGATCAGCCGGGCATCTTCGTCCGTGATTGTGGCCCTCACTCGCATGTGGCGCAGAACCGTTGCCATCATCCGCGGAGGAAATTTATCGGGCGCCACGTGGCAGCGCCCGCAATTCTGGCGGAAACGTTTCTCGCCCTGCGCCAGTGAGAAGAGTTCGCTGTGAGTCAGCTGCCCCTTTTTCGGTTTGGCCCCCGGCGCCGCCGTCGAGGCCGAAGCCACAGCCGCCTTGGAGGCCTTCTGGGCGCGCGCTCCCAGCGCGAGCGAGATCGTCGCCCCGAGAAACATCGCAACGACCGCCAGCCGGCGCATCAATTCATTTCTCCATGGCCAATCGGAAGCACGAACCGATACGTCAGCCCGACGGTCCAGATATTTTCATTGCCCTCAACGCTGAACTGGCGTCCATAGCTGCTGACGGCGCGCAGATCGCTCCGAAAGTAGTAATTCATCCCGAATTCGAAGTGCTTCGTGTTAACCGGTGGAGTGTCGTCCGAAGGCAAAACTCCGGTGAAATACTGCTGCATTCTGGCCACAACCTGAATACGGCTAAAGAACACCTGGCCCTTTGTAATCTGGCTCAACCGGTAGGCCGGCTCGATCCAATAACCGCTGCCCTGGCTCGAGCGCGCATACTCGCTACGTAGATCGAGTGGAATCGCCGGAGGCTGCCATTCGAAATGGAATCCGAAGGCGTTGGAGCGGTCGTCCTGCAAAAGATGTTGAAACGACGTTCCAATTTCGAGGCGCGGCCCGGGAAAGAACAGCCCGACGCGTCCTCCGGCCAAACGATCCGAGTCGAGACGAGAAACCGTGCTCAGCACGGAAAAATAGGCCGCATAGTTGAGGTTCACGCTCGGGCTCAGCGCGAATCCGCCGCGCGCCATTGCGCCGGTTCCCGCGCCGCTCGGTCCCGTCGCCAGGGACAGGATCAGCGGATCGCTCTGCAGGTCGCGAATCCAGATCGGGTACAGCCGCTCGTTGTAAATCCCGAACGGCGTCAAATAACGTCCCACCGTAATGGTGACGTACGGATTGGCAATGTAATCGAGTTGGAGGTAATCGACTTCCTTTTCGACGTCCCCGTGAAACGACTGGCTTCCTGGCGGCGTCGAGAGGTCGGACTCGAACGTGTCCCGCGATTCGATCAGCCAGCGGTCGCCCAGCGGAACAAGGACGACAGGCGAAATCAAGGGCTCAAGATGCGGTTGGCCGCCCTCAAAGGGAGTGATAAACCCCATGCCGGCGCTGAAGATCGGAACGGGTCGGGGCGCATCGAGGGTGGTATCGCCGGATTGGGCTTTAGCCCCACGTGGAAATCCCAGCAACAACAAGATCGCGGCGAAAGTGATCGCGGTCCAATTCGCAGGCGCCCGCAGTCGGGCGCAGTTCGCTCGGGGCGACGCAGTTGCGTCGGCAAAGTGCTTCATCTGGTTTCCTTGGACGGCTAAGGAATGCCGTAAATCGCCCCGTGCGCGTGCCGGACTGCCCGTGGCACGTGTACCTGTCGATGATGAAGAGCCCGGCGCCTGGGATCAATTGCTGAGAGCGGCGCGGGTGTCGAAATCAGTAATGCGGAAGCCAATACGAAGAGCGCGAAATTCCGGTCCCTTCCCGTCCCTGGGCGCCCAGTCGACGTCTACTCGATACAGCCCTCGAGTAGAAATCCCCGTAAGCCCATGAAAACAAAGGGCGGCGAGTTTTCTACTCGATACAAAATCCGTTTTTCCGCCTTCTCTTTTCCTTCGCCAATTCCGGAGTTTTCTCCAGACCGCCCTCCCCACGTAGACAGCACCGTGGGGAATTCCGCTCGAGCCCGCGCGCCAAAGTCGCTAAGCCTTTTCCAGGACGGGATATGACGGCGTCCACTGTGTAGCTTTGATGCGGGCGCGCAATTCCTCTTCCGAGGATGGATCGGCCACGCCCGCGCGCTGCGCTTCCGCGCCCACGACGAACGCGATCTCGCGCGCCACGCGCGGCAATTCCTTTAGAGATGGAAGCAGCGCCGCCGCCGGTTCGCGAAGTGCAGGAGAGTTTTCGCCCAACGCCCGCGCGGCGGCGATCATCATTTTGTCCGTCACTCGACGCGCTCCCGACGCAATCAAACCCAGCCCCACAGCCGGGAAGATATACACGTTATTGCATTGCGCGATCGGAATCTTCCGCCGGTCGAAGTCCACCGGCTCGAACGGCGACCCGGTTGCGATCAGCGCGCGGCCATCGCGATCGCTGTGCAGCACGCCGCCACGATTCACGATCCAGATCCGTCGCCGCGCTTCGTCGGCGGAAAGGCCGAAAGCCCGCCATACGGAGCGAGCCAAGGACTCGCGACCCCGAACTATACTGCCGTTTCGTGGCGTCGATAAGTGACGTGGGCCACATACGTGTGCGATAGCAAACTCCCGGCCGTTCGTGGCTCCAGTTCCGGCTTCGCCCAGCTCACGCCAACTGGGGATGCTATTTCCCACCCTCGTCGCCGAAAAACTGGGCTTAACCTCTTCGCGGCGTGTTGTACACTCGGACTGACCTTCGTCGCGCCAGAATGACTCACACCTCTGCGCAAGATTGGATCGTCTTCGGCACGACGATCGCCGCCGCACTCGCAGTCGATCAATTCCTCTTTCATAGGCACGCGAGACGCATTTCGGTTCGGCGCGCGCTGGTCGAAACTGCATGCTGGATCGGACTCTCTCTGGCTTTCTCCGTCTGGGTTTACTGGTCTCTCGGGCCGCATTCCGGAACCGAGTTTCTGGCCGGCTATGTCCTCGAGAAATCCCTCAGTCTCGACAACATATTTGTCTTTCTGATGATCTTTTCGGCTCTGCAGATTCCCCCCGACTTTCAACCGAAGGCGCTGTACGGCGGCATTCTTGGCGCCCTCCTGTTACGCGCCGCCTTCGTGGTAGCCGGACTCAAGCTGCTGTCGCTCTTTCACCCTCTCGCTTACATCCTGGGCGCTCTTCTCGTCGTTGTGGGAATTCGAATGCTTCTCCGCGGCGCGCGTACGGCCCATCCCGAAAAAAGCTGGATTCTGCGGGTAGCGCAGAAACTCTTCCCGGTCACGGACCGCTACGACGGGGGCAAGTTCTTCCTCCGCGAAAACGGCAAGTTGAAGGGCACGCCTCTTCTGCTGGCGCTGATCGTGCTCGAAGCAATGGACATCGTCTTTGCGGCCGACTCGATTCCGGCCGTGCTTTCCATCACGCGCAACACCTTCGTGGCCTACTCATCGAACGCGTTCGCAGTTCTCGGGTTGCGCGCGCTGTATTCCGCCGTGGCGGGAATTTTTCCGCGGTTCCGCTACCTGCATCAGGCTATCGCGCTGATTCTGGCGTTCGCCGGACTGAAAATGGCGCTCGGTTCGATTTTCGAAATATCGGCGGGCGTCTCTCTCGTCGTGATTTGCGGAATTCTGGCGATCGCGATCGTGGCGTCCGTGCTGGCTCGCGGCGATAAATCAAACGCCGCAGCCTGATCGCTGGGCGCACGCGCGCGTTCGCACGGCTGTGGGGATCAGTGCAGATTCAAGACCAGCAGGCGCGGCTCCGTCATTTCCCCGATTGCATAGCGCAGCCCTTCGCGCCCGAGACCCGAATCCTTTACGCCACCATACGGCATGTGGTCGATGCGGAACGACGACATGTCGTTCGCGATCACGCCGCCCACTTCGATCTGCTCGAACGCTCTGAAGAGCAGCCGTGCGTCGTTCGTGAAGACTCCGGCCTGCAGGCCGTATTCCGAATCGTTGACGCGCCGGATCGCTTCGTCGAAATCGCCGTAGGGCTCAACGACGACCACCGGCGCAAACACTTCCTGGCAGTTCACTTTCATCTGTGGCTTCGTTTGCGTCAGCACAGCCGGCTCCAGCAGCGCGCCATCCCGCTTCCCCCCGCAGAGGAGCTTCGCGCCGCCGGCGACTGCCTCTTCAATCCATTCCGCGGCGCGTCGCGCGGCGTCCTCGTCGATCATCGGCCCGACGTCTGTCGTCTCGTCGAGCGGGTCGCCAACCTTCAGTTTCTGAACACCGCCCACGAGCCGTTCCGTAAATCTCGATTCCACGTCCCGTTGCACGAAAATGCGCTGCACCGAAATGCAGCTTTGCCCGGCATACGAAAAGCCTCCTTGGACGCATTTCGCGGCGGCCTCTTCGACGTTCGCGTCGGAATGAACGATCACCGCCGCATTCCCGCCCAGCTCGAGCACCACCCGCTTCTTCCCTGACTTCGCTTTTAACGACCAGCCCACCGCCGCGCTGCCGGTGAACGAAAGCAGCTTCAGCCGGTCGTCGCCGACCAGCCGCTCCGCATCTGCGTTGGCCAGCGGCAGTACGTTCAGCGCGCCCTCCGGCAAGCCCGCTTTCTCGGCGATCTCCGCCAGCCGCAGCGCGCATAGCGGCGTCTTCGTCGCAGGCTTCAAGACCATCGTGCACCCAGCCGCGATGGCCGGCGCCACTTTGTGCGCCACAAGGTTCAACGGGAAATTGAACGGCGTAATTCCCAGCACCGGCCCCAGCGGAAATCGCCGGACGATCCCGCCGCGCCCCACTGCCGACGGCTGCAGATCCAGCGGCAACCACTCCCCGCCGACGCGCGTCGCTTCCTCCGACGCGACATCAAACGTGAACGCGGCCCGGTCCACTTCCGCTCGCGCCGTTCGAATCGGTTTGCCCGCTTCAAGCGCCATGAGCGTCGCAAACTCGTCGCGGTTCGCCGCTATTTCCCACGAGATCGCACGCAAAATCCGCTGCCGCTCGTAAGCCGCCATCTTGCCCGTGGCTTCGAAGGCATGCTGCGCCGCGCGAATCGCCGCTTCCGCGTGGGACGACGTCGCACGGCGAATCGTGGCGGCCACCGTGCCGTCGTATGGAGAGCGGACTTCAACCGGCTCTCCTTCCATCATCCATTTGCCATGTACAAAAAAGCCCCACTCGCGCGAAGGGGTTTTCGTGGCCGTTGGCATACGCACCTCTCGCTTTTATTCTACGCCCGCCACGAATTCTCTTCGAGCGCGCAGACGCTCCGCTCACACACCCGGATCGATCTGCAATGATATGGACGTACCCCCAGGCGGAAGGAGAACAGGTGCGCTTTCGGCATGCCCTCGCCAGCGCGTCCTCGCCCCTTGTCAGCGTTTTCCTGTAGCAGTTGCCCGCTCGTGCGCGCCCTGATAGCGCTCGTACCCGACCCCGGCGAAATAGACGGCGCGGTCGAAGAACATCTCTATGGAGCGGGAGAGTTCCGGCACCTGTACCAGTTCGAGCGCATGCTCGGTCAGCACTTCTTCGGTGATGTGTTCCCAGATGTGTTCCTTCGTCGCGACGATCGCCAGAATCAATTGACTCAGCGGAACTCCCTGGTTTGCGCGGCGTTCTCCGATAGCCACGTAGCGATGCTCGACTTCGCTTTCCGATTTGTCCTGCAGCCACTCGCCCAGATTGGTCGCGACCTCGTCGCGGCCCTGAAGGAGGGCTCAGTAGGAATCTCCGGCGCGCTGGGTGAATGGAGTGCCGGTGCCAGAGCGCTCCGTCTTCACTGCGCGACCTCCGTCGAGAGCCCGTTGCCTTCACCTCCAACCTCGCGCAAGCCGGAGTCAAATGCCATGATCGACATCACGCGCTGGAGTGACTGCAGTCACGGGTGGGTCTGCGCTCGGTCCCGGCCCCGCTTGACATGAAAAGAACCGAAAACGCGATACACTACCGCAGCCACACTTCCTCTCATTCCGAGGCGTATCATGCGGGAGTTCAACGCCTTCATTAGCGGCTACGAGCCGGCCTTGCTGGCCTTGGTTTTCGTGCTCGCGTATTTCTCTCTTGCGGCGCTCATTCTAAGCGCCTTCCAGCCCCAAAACGTCGTTGTCCCGCGCTATGAGCCGCCGCACGGCGCATCTCCCGGAGTTGCGGCGTGGCTTTTTGAACGGGGCGATCTGGCCCGCGCGATGGCCGCCTCCCTGGTGAACATGGCAGCCAAAAGCTACCTTCAGATCGAGCAGCGCGGCGATCTGTATTCCGTCACGCAACTCGGACCCGACGTGTCGCTCTCGCTGGAACCGGAAGAAGACGCCCTCGCACGCACCCTCTTCAAGGGCTACGACTGCTTTGATTTTGACGATCCCACGCCCCAGCTCAAGTCCGCGCTCGGCGCGTTCGCGCAAGCCCTGGTGAACACAGGCTACTCTTCGCGCCGCACCGTCTTGTCCGTTCCCGCCTGGATCGCCTCGGGACTGGGGCTGGCTTTCGTCCTCCTCCAAGGGAACTACCTTGCCCATTCCAATCGCGGAATCACGAACCTCATCGTCCTTGCCTTCGGCTGCTTCGTCGTTGCGATCCGCACGCTCCCTGAAACGCTCGGGAAGATCTTCAGCTGGTTTCCTGGCAGCACGGCGCCGAAACGACCATGGTCTAGCTCCGATAGCATGACGTTCACGCTCCTCCTTGCCGGGCTCGGCGGGGTCGCGGCCCTGGCGATATTGTCGACGACAACGGCAGCGCTGCTTGCCGCCGCCTTCCTGGGCATCAACGCGGTTTTCTTCCACACACTTCAGGGGCCGACCGCAGCAGGGAGAAAAGTCATGGCGCAGCTTGCCGAGTACAAGAAATTCCTCGAGGAAGTCGAAGCCGACTCCATCAGTCGCATGAATTCCTGCGAGACCGCCCCTTCCGAATTTACGCAGAAGCACGCCTACGCGATCGCCTTTCACCTTGATCTTGGCTGGGGCGAACAGTTCGTGGGCTGCGTTGACGACCTGGTCGAGCGCGCGGAAGTCTTCAGCAAAATCCTTCGCCCCCGCAATTCGGAAACATAAGCTTTCACCGAACATCCACGGCGACGAGCCGTTTGGGACCTTTGCCGACCTTCAGGCGCGCCATTCGTGAGTCACGGGTTGCGAGTCGGGATCGTGCGCCCCGGGGGGCACGAATCGCGAATCACCATGGACCAACCATCACTCACGAATCGCACCTTTCGGTACAATATGTCCGTGGCAATCAAGCTCATCGCGATGGACCTCGACGGAACGTTGCTGAACTCCGAGTCCAAAGTTCCCGAAGAAAACGCGCGCGCGATCGCGGAAGCGGCAGCGCGAGGAATCGAAATCCTGATCGTGACCGGGCGGCGCTACCACTCCGCGCGTTTGATTGTGGACACGCTACCCTGCGAGCTGCACCTCATTGTCAATAACGGCGCGCTGATCAAGTCCAGAGAGGGCGAGACGCACCAGCGCTTTCTGCTTCCCGCCGGGATTGCGCGGCGCGTGCTGGAGGCGACGCCGGAATTCCGCTCGAGCGCTTCCGTCGTGTTCGACCGGCCGCGCGAAAACCAGGTGGTCCTCGAAACCGTGGACTGGGACGATCCCTTCCGCGGCGGTTACTTTCGCCGCAGCCGCGAATTCGTTGCGCAGATTTCGCCCCTCACGGATTGCCTGAACGGCAGGAATGGCGCGACGCCCGACGACCCCATACAGGTGATGTTCGTCGGGCTCTGCCAGACGATTCGCGACGCCCGCGAGAAATTGCAGCAGCTCGATTTCGCCGACCAATACATGCTTTCCTTCACCGAATACCTCACGCGCGATATTTCGGTGCTCGACGTGCTTCGCCAGGGCGTGTCGAAGGGCGCCGCGCTCGCCGAGTGGACGCGCCGTCGCGGCATTCGCCGCGAGGAAGTCATGGCCATCGGCGACAACTGGAACGACCGCGACATGCTCGCGTTCGCCGGGTTACCTATCGTGATGGGCAATTCCGTCGATATATTGAAAACTCAGGGCTGGACGCTTACCCTTACAAATGACGAGAACGGCCTCGCCGCTGCCATCCGTAAATACGCGTTACAGCCTTGAATGCGAGCGCCGATCAGTCCTCTACAGACACGGACGAATCGCGAAACGAGCGTCAAACAGGTTCCGCAGGAGCGGGTCTCAGACCCCGCCCACTGACAAGCGAATTGATCGCTTCGTGGTAGCGATCTCGACCGATAACAATTGACCATGGCCCGCCCAGCCCTCTACGTCGCGATTTTCGCCGCCCTAGCGGCTATCGTCGCGGTTCCCGCAGCCCGCGCCGATTACGCCGTGCTCCGCTCCGGCGCGCGTCTGCACATCAGCGGCTACCAGCAAATCGGCGATCGCGTCCGCCTGACCGTTGCCGGCGGCACCGTGGAAGTTGCGGCCAGCGACATCGTCTCGATCGAACCCGAGGAAGAGTTCGCCGCGAATCCTTCGTCCTCTTCCCATGTTACCGGCCCGTACGCGAAGCTGATTCGCACCGCCGCGGCCAGGCATGGAGTCGACGGCGCTTTGATTCAGCGTGTAATCGCCGCGGAGTCGAATTTCAATCCGCGCGCCGTTTCGCGCAAGGACGCATTCGGACTGATGCAGCTCGGGCCGGAAACGGCCGCGCGCTACTCCGTCGTGAACGTCTTCGATCCCGCGGAGAACATCGACGCGGGTACGCGCTACCTGAAAGCTCTCCTCGATCAATATAAGGGCAATTTGCCGCTGGCACTGGCCGCATACAATGCAGGTCCGGAGACAGTCCAGCGCTACGGCGGGATTCCTCCCTTCCCCGAAACGCAAAACTATGTTCGGCGGATCACGTCGGCGCTGGCCAAGCCTCGTGGACGGGATGGAAGGAACCGGCCGAAATAGCGGGACACGCGCCGTGTGTGTAGCCGCCTTTGGTGCACGCGTCTGTCACACGATGAGCGGTACTGTCCTAATTCAGGTGAGGACAGCATCCGATGAGCGCCTTTCTTGACACTCGAAAACGCGCATGCTACGTTGAGTTTCTTGTCCACACTCTTGAGAAGTTTTCGTGACCACTCAGACCACCGCTGACGTCCGCAAAACGGCCCTGAATTCCACTCACCGGCGCATGGGCGCCAAGATGGTGAATTTCGGCGGGTGGGATATGCCGCTCGAATACTCGGGAATTCTCTCCGAGCATGAAGCGGTGCGCACGCGCGCCGGACTTTTCGACGTGAGCCACATGGGCGAGATCGAGATTCGCGGTGACCGCGCGCTCGACCTCGTTCAGTGGGTCACCTGCAACGACGCCTCAAAGCTCGCCAGCGGCCAGGCGCACTATTCGGGGCTGATGACCGAGCGCGGAACGTTCGTCGACGACCTGCTGGTCCACAAGATCGACGATACGCACTATCTCCTGTGCGTCAACGCGGCCAACCAGGACGATGATTTCGAGCACATCGTCTCGCACAATCGCTTCGGTGCGCAGGCGGAGAACGCGGGCGACCGCTATTCACAGCTCGCGATTCAGGGTCCCCGTGCGCTCGAGATCCTCAAGCGGCTGACTACGATGGCTCTCGGCACGATTCGCTATTATCATTTCACGTTCGGGAAGGTGAGCGGCGTCCAGTGCCTGATCGCGCGCACCGGCTACACGGGAGAAGACGGCTTCGAAATCTACTTTGCGCCGGAATACAGCGAGAAGCTGTGGCACGACTTGCTCGAAGCAGGCGCCAACGAGAAGCTGGTCCCATGCGGACTCGGCGCCCGCAACACGCTGCGCCTCGAGGCGGGAATGTGCCTGTACGGGCATGAGATCGACGCGGAAACCACGCCGCTCGAAGCGGGTCTTGGCTGGATCACTAAATTTGACAAGGGCCCGTTCCTGGGCAGCGAAATCCTGGCGGCGCAGAAGCGCGCCGGCGTTTCACGCAAGCTGGTCGGCTTCGAGATGCTCGACAAGCGCATCGGGCGCGACGGCTATCCAGTGAGGATTTCGGGACATGAAGTCGGGCGCGTGACGAGCGGCGGCCCCTCGCCGACGCTGAAGAAAAATATAGGAATGGCCTACGTTCCGCCCGCAATGAGTGCGCCCGGCGCGCAAATCGAGATCGGCATTCGCGGGCAAGCCGTTCCGGCGCGAATCATCGCGCTGCCCTTTTACAAGCGGCCGCGCTGAGGAACACGCGTGCCGTGCAGTGATCGACGATAGGAGCAGAAATGTATCCAGCGGACTACCGCTACACGAAGGACCATGAGTGGATCAAGGTCGAGGGCTCGCTCGGCACGATCGGAATCACGGATTACGCGCAGCAGGAACTGGGCGACGTCGTGTTTGTCGAACTCCCGAAGGTCGCAGCGCGTATCAAAGCGGGCGAATCGTTTGGCTCTGTGGAATCCGTGAAGGCCGTGAGTGACATTTTCAGCCCCGTGTCGGGCGAAATCGCAGAAATTAATTCCGCGCTCGTGGATGCGCCCGAGAAAATCAATCACGATCCGCACGGCGCCGCATGGCTGGTCCGCATCAAGCTCGACGACCCGAAGGAAGTGAGCGCGCTGATGGACGCCAAGGCTTATCAAACCTACGTCGACGAGAAAGCCCAGGAACAATCGGCCTGATGCGCTACCTGCCAAAGAGCCCGTCCGAGCGCCAGGAAATGCTGGCTGCCATCGGCGCGCACTCCATCGAGGAACTTTTCGAGAGCATCCCGCAGGAATTCCGCCTTCGCGAGCCGCTTCCCCTGCCTCGCGCTCTTTCGGAGCCCGAGATCATCGAGTATTTCAAGTCTCGTGCCGCCGAGAACGCGCCCGGGTACACGTCGTTCCTCGGCGCTGGCGTTTATCAGCATCATCGCTCCGTGGTGACCGACGCGCTCGTGCAACGCGGCGAATTCCTCACCTCGTACACCCCGTACCAGGCCGAGATTTCGCAGGGCACGCTGACCGCGATCTTCGAATTTCAGACGCTGATGTGCCAGCTCACCGGCCAGGAAGTGGCCAACGCGTCGATGTACGACGGCTCGACCGCACTCACGGAAGCGATCCTGATGGCGGAGCGCCTTACGGGCCGCAGCACGGTTCTCGTCGCGCGCAGCGTCCATCCGGAATATCGCCAGGTGCTCGCCACCTACGCGAAGAATCTTGGCCTGGAAATCGAGGAAGTTGGTTACACAGCGTCGGGGCAGCTCGACGCGAAGGCGCTGACGAAGGACAGATTGGCCGGCGCCGGAGCTGTGGTTGTGCAGTCGCCGAATTTCTTCGGCGTGATCGAGAATATTGCGGGCCTGGCCGAGATCGCGCATGCGGAAGGCGCTCTCCTGGTCGATACCATTGCCGAGGCCGTTTCGCTGGGCATTGTTCGGCCGCCCGTGGAAGCGGACATTGTCGCCATGGAGGGCCAGGCCTTCGGCATTTCGCCGAGCTACGGCGGCCCGTTTGTTGGCGTGATCGCCACGCGCGAGAAATTCGTCCGGCAGATGCCCGGACGCCTCGCGGGGCAAACCACCGACGCCAACGGGCGCCGCGGCTTCGTCCTGACGCTGGCCACGCGCGAGCAGCACATCCGCCGCGAAAAGGCCACTTCAAATATCTGCACGAACGAAGCGCTTTTTGCGCTGGTCGCCACCGTGCACCTCTGCCTGCTGGGTAAAGAAGGCGTGCGCGAGATGGCCTCGCAGAACGTGGCGAAAGCTCAATTCGCGATCGGCGAACTCGAAAAGATTCCAGGGGTGCGCCGCGCGTTTTCCGGGCCCGTGTTTAACGAGTTCGTTTTCGAATTCCCGCGCGCCGTGAAAATGATCAATGCCACACTGATGCGCGAGAACATCATTGGACCTTTGCCGCTGGGAATGCATTACCCGGACCTGACGAAGCACGGCCTGGTCTGCGTCACGGAGACCATGCCGCGCGCGGAAATCGAGCGCCTCGCGGGCGCCGTTCGGCACATATTGGAAACGCCGATCTAACAGGCAAGTGCGCGCCTCTTGCGCGCGTCAGATGGACGGATCGCAGGGGGTTCGCTTGCCCGCGATGGCGCGACCCGGCCGTTGACGCGGAGCGATGCGGGGCCGGGTCTCAGACCCGCCCAGGGAGCATTCGGACTTGAATTCGAAAATGACAGAAACGGAAGCGCCGCCCGCGACGATTCGCAAGGCGGGGCGCCACGTCAGCCAGAACGAAGGGCTGATCTTCGAGAAATCGGCTGCGGGAAAGCGCGGCATGGAGTTGCCGCCGCTCGACGTGCCTGCCGTTGACCCGGCCGCGGCGCTCGGGCGGGACTTCGTCCGCGACAGCGTCGAAGGGTTGCCGGAAGTCAGCGAGATCGAAGTGATTCGCCACTTCACGCGTCTTTCCACGTGGAATTACGCCATCGATCTGGGCATGTATCCGCTGGGCTCCTGCACCATGAAGTACAACCCGCGCGTGAACGAATACGTCGCGCGGATCGAGGCTCTGGCCACCGCGCATCCCATGCAGCCCGCGGACGTCGCGCAAGGCTGCCTGCGCATCCTCTACGACCTGCAAAATTGCCTGCTCGCGATCACGGGAATGGACGCGGCGACGCTTCAGCCCGCCGCCGGCGCGCAAGGCGAGCTCACCGGCCTGCTGATGATTCGCGCCTATCTCGCGAGCAAGGGAAATCCGCGCAAGAAAGTCCTGATCCCGGATTCCGCGCACGGCACGAATCCGGCGTCCGTGGTGATCGCAGGCTATGAAGTCCAGAACATCCGATCGAATCGCCTCGGCGAGATCGATACGGACCATCTCCGCGAATTCGCGACGGAAGATGTGGCCGCGCTGATGGTCACCAATCCCAATACGCTGGGCGTTTTCGAGGAGCGCATCGCCGAAATAGCGGCGATCCTCCACGAACGCGGCGCCCTGCTCTATATGGACGGCGCCAACATGAACGCGCTGGCGGGCGTCGCGCGCCCCGGCGATTTTGGCGTGGACGTCATGCACCTGAACCTTCACAAAACGTTCTCCACGCCGCATGGAGGTGGAGGTCCCGGCGCCGGACCGGTCCTCGTGAAGAAAATGCTCGAGCCATTTCTGCCCGTGCCGGTCGTCGTCCGAAAAGAGGGCGGGCGTTTCGCTCTGGACTCGAATCGTCCGCAATCGGTGGGACGCGTTCGCGCGTACTGCGGCAATTTCGGCGTCCTGCTGCGCGCGCTGGCTTACATTCTGGCGTACGGTCCCGGCATCCGTCAGGCCACGGAAGACGCCGTCCTGAACGCGAACTACATTCGCAAACATCTCGAGGAGTATTTCGATCTTCCCTACGACGCGCCTTCGATGCACGAGGTCGTTTTCAGCGATGCGCGCCAGAAGCGGAACGGCGTGAGCACGATGGATATCGCTAAGCGCCTGATCGACTATGGCTTCCATCCCTATACGACGGCGTTTCCGCTGATCGTCCCCGGCGCCATGATGATCGAGCCCACCGAGTCCGAGTCTCGCGAAGAATGCGATCTCTTCATCGACGCGATGCGTTCGATCGCGCAGGAAGCTGAAACAAATCCGGAGATCGTCAAAGCCGCACCACATGCGACGCGCGTCGGACGCCTCGACGAAGTCGCCGCCGCCCGCAAACCAATCCTGCGCTGGAAGCCCTGAAACTCTGTCGCGTTCTTGCGCGGCGCGCTTTGGTCGGGGCCGCTTGCGCCGCCTACCCTCGAAAATGTGGGCGAATCGGAACTTCCGGTGATCGGCGTCGAGATAAAGAAAACCTGGTGAGGCGGATCGTAGGCGACAAAACAAAAAGCGGGCCGCGATTTTGTCGCGACCCGCTCCATGGAGAACTAGCGGTTATTCTTGTCGTTCTTGCCTTTTTCCGGTGGCGCGGCGCGTTGCGCGGATGCAGGAGACGTCTTCTGTTCCGCCGACTCCGCAACGGCCTTCGCATTTGAAGGAGCCGAAACTGCGCGGCCGTCCGTCGCCGCAGCCGACTGCGTCAATGGTTCGGGGGCCGGCGAGACGATGGGCACCAGAGCGCCCTCCGCCTCCTTCAGAAACTTCAGATAGTTGCTCGAGCCATCCCAATCAATGGAGATCACGTCCCCGAGACGCACCTGCTCTGTCGCGAGCAGGCTCGCCAGCGGGTAAACGATGTGGCGCTCGATGGCGCGCTTCAGGTGGCGCGCTCCGTATTTCAAGTCCGTGCCTTCGCGCAACAGGAATTCACGCGCTGAAGAACTGACGCGGAACAGGAACCGCCCCTTGGCCGTTTCGAGCACGCGCTGCTGCACCATCCCGAGCTCGATTTCCAGAATCTGCTCGAGCTGCTCGCTCCGCAGCGGATGGAACACAACCACCTTATCAATGCGGTTCATGAATTCCGGCGCAAATTTGCGCTTCGCCGCTTCGGAGGCCGTCTTTTCCACTTTTTCGTCCAGGCGCGGCTTCGATTCCGGACGCGTGGTCGGCGCGAATCCCATTCCGCCCGTCATCAGCTCCGTAATTTCTCCTCCGCCCAGATTCGACGTCATGAAAATCATCGTCTGCGAGAGATCGACGCGCCGGTTATCGCCGAGGGTCAACGTCGCCTTGTCGAGAATTCCGAGCAGCAATTGCCACAGCGCGTCGCTGGCCTTTTCAATCTCGTCGAAGAGCAGGAACGAGATTTTCAGTTTGTCCGTGTGATACTGCGCGAGCGCTTCCTGCGTGATCAGCGGATGCGTTTCGCGGTGACCCAGATAGCCCGGGGGCGAACCAATCAGCTTCGCGATCTCGTGCGAGTGCTGGAATTCGGCGCAGTCCACTTTGATCACGGCGTGCGGATCGCCGAAGAGAACTTCCGCCGTTGCCTCGACTACGCGCGTTTTGCCCGCGCCAGTCGGGCCGAGGAACAGCAGGTTTCCCACCGGACGCCCCGGCGAGTTCAAGCCCGCGCGGAAGACCTGGTAGAGATCCACCACCGCCTGCACCGCTTCGTCTTGCCCCACAATCTTCCTGCGAAGCCCGCCTTCAAAATCACGAGATTCCACACTCCGTAGAGTGGGATCCAATTGTGCTTGCGCGCCCACGTTCGTACTCCTTCAAACTCCAGCGCCTGCCCGCCTCGGCAGACGAACGCTGAACCTTACCGGAACCGTCTCTGATTCTGCAGGCTGCGCGGCTCGGTTCTCTCGAATTGATTCAGTTTCACATCGAGAATCGAGCGCAACAGCCGCAGCTGCATGACCAGTTCGCGGCTTGAATTCGACCGGTCCGTCAACAACAACATCGGCGGCGACAGATCGGCCAGGTCCAAGTTTAGGTCGCGTACCGAATGCATCAGGTTCTGTACGAACGGTGAACGGACGTCAAACAGCTCGACCCGGCCGTTCACCTGCTCCCGCAGGGTGGACCAGTCCAGGTCGAGCAACGGGTGCTTGCGTGCAACCTGCCGCACCACGTCGTCCGTAATCCGCGGCCGTTCCCCCAACCGCGCCAGATGGAGCTGTCGTACCTTTCCTTGCCGGCGCACGTTGTGCACCAGGAAATAGCTGTTTCCTTTGCGCCGGACGAAAGCCACGACCGCCTCCTTCTCGGGCGAGCGTAGTGTATGGTTGGTCCACTACGCCGTCAATGGTACGATGCTCGCGGCATGGGAAAGTTGCAGCGAATCAGTTATTAGTCGGGAGGAACGAGCAGGTACGTGCTGGCGAAGGTGAATCTGAGCGTCCGACTGCTCCCAAAACCGGGAAAACATAGGATGCGCGCGAATCCCAGCGGGTTTTCTGTCCCCGGTTTGGAACAATATGCAGCCTTGTGAGTAGTTTTTCGCGGAGAAAACAGAAGACATGTCTTGGCAACCGGTCTATCGCGTAATCAAAAAGATCCCTCGCGGTAGGGTGACAACCTATGGCGAATTAGCGCGTTTCCTGCGGCTTCCTGGGGGAGCGCGCGCCGTCGGCTACGCGATGGCCGCCTGCCCCAGCGGCCAGGGAATCCCGTGGCATCGCGTCGTCGGCGCGGGAGGCCGCCTGCTCATCCCCGAACCTCACGGTTCCCTTCAGCGCCGCCTACTCGAATCCGAGGGCGTTAAACTCGACGGTGCCCGGATCAACATGACACTTTTTGGCTGGTCGCCCGCTCGGCGCGGCAGTTCACCCCGCAAGCGCACCAGCCGGGGCAAACGCTCCGTCCGCAAGCCCCTCCCCCAAAGCTAAAGCGATAGCCTCTCCAGCGTGGGCGAGGATGGGGGCTACTTTCTCCCTGCCTGCAGTGGTCGGCAATTCAACCTGTGCTGCAAGAATTTCAAGATTTGAGCTTCGTCGTCGACCCCCAGGGTTTTCCCCGAATAAACGATCAGGATGCCGGCAAAGAGAAGCGCTGTGGGAAAGAAAAGGCCGATATAGACATGCTCTACGGGCCGCCCCGTCGCGATACTTTCAGCAGAGACGAGGGCCATCTTGCCTCCGATCCCGATTACGCCTGCAAACCAAATAGTCAGAAACATCCGCACAAAGAAGTGCATTGTGAATTTACCCTCAATGGTCGTTCCTGACGGTGCGGCCCTGAGCTCTCCATGAAAGTGAGGAGCGAACGAATTTCGGAAATCCTTCCTCAAGATGTGCAAACGGAATTTGCTTCCCCTGACCTCGCCAAGGATCGGACCCACGGTGTTGAACCCGACCGCCCCTTCGAGGCGAGCCTGGCAATTGGGAACGCTCTCGTCAGAAACGAGACAAATTCTCTTCTGGTCTACGAGGACGCGCGCGGCCGAACGGATGCGGGTCGGCTTAAACGCGCGAGCAAGTCTCGTCCCCGCCGCATACCAGCTGACGGGACTCAAGATGTCGTACGCCGCTCGCGTGGCCATCACGTGAATTTCGCCAAGTTGCTGCGGGTTACGCTGGAAGTGGTCCGTAACTGATGCAATCAGAAAAAGCCCGAGAGCCCCAAATTCCAGCAGGTGAAGTCGATCCTCTTCCGAATCGTTCAGGTAGGTGATATGTCCGTGATTGTTTGAGGCGTAGACTCTGCCTTCCGCGCGCTGAGGTACGGTCGGACGCGTCGCGTCGTATTGTAGAAATAGATAGATAAAGCCGAACCAGACTAACAGCGCACACCAAGCCAAGATTTTGGGAAAGGTTCTCAGGGTCGTGGCGGCACGCGAGTTCATTCCACCAAATGATATCGTGTACATGGCCAGCCAAAAGCCGCCGAGGAGCTTGAAAGTGTGACTTTTCCAAACAGGGCGAACGGCCACCCAGTGACTCTCATTCGGCTGAAATTTTCTCCGACCAGGGCAGATTGAGGTACCCCCGGTGTACTTCGATCGCGACGCTTCGCCCCACCGCCGCTCTGCGGAAAACGCCAGAGCTGACGTTCAGGTCCTCAGAATCCCTGCCCGGCCGCCAGGAAGAAACCTTCAGATGATATTGCCGCGTGCCGTGTCTCCCGATGAGCACTGACTTTCGGATCACCGACGCCCTCATCACCGTCCCGGGAGACCTGTCCATCCCTCCGTTCACAAAGAATACCAGCGCCAGAATCACCAGCGCGCATCCCGAGCAGGCGTACACGATCCGCAACAAGCGCGCGTTCGACTGCTTTCGCAGTATCAAGAACAGTTGGACCACGAACGGCAGGAGGAAGAATGCGATCATCAACCCCAGCGCGATTCGGTCATCCAGAAGAGGATATGCCGCGCGCACCAGCATGCAGGCCAGAAGTCCCGGCATCAGCATCAGGAACGACAACACTCCGCCCGTGCTCTTCGCGGTCGAAATAACCGCGGATGTGCCCGCGCCATCCGAAGGCTTCCTCAGCCCTATTTCGATCCCGCTCAATTGAATCGTCTTGTGCTTGCTCTCGCTCTGCCGGATCTCTGCTCGAAGTTTAACGTTCCGGGCGAAGCGCAGCGAAGGCGTCACCATTCTTGTGCCTTTAGGTTAACCCGCGCGGTCGGACCTCAGTTCTCTTCAGCGCGAATTTCAAGCCGATTCGCAAATCACGCGGGCGATGTGATATAGAAATAGGTTCGATAAGACCCGCAGCATTCCGAAAGGTCCTCAGGATTGAGCGAGCCCGTCATTCAGGTCGAAAACCTGCAAAAAAGTTACGGCGCCGTGCAGGCGCTGCGCGGCGTGAGCTTCGCCGTCGAGCAGGGCGAGGTTTTTGGCCTGCTCGGTCCGAACGGCGCCGGCAAAACCACCACCATCGAAATTCTCGAAGGCATGCGCACGCCGGATTCCGGCAAGGCGCGTGTTTGCGGCCTCGATCCCGAACGCAGCGGGCAGAAATTCAAGGAAACGATCGGCGCCGTCCTGCAGTCCACTTCCCTGCCCGACAAGATTCGCGTCGCGGAAGCCATCGAGCTGTTCGCCAAGTTTTATCGCAACCGCGCGGACACGGGCGCGCTGCTCAAGCGTTTTCAGCTCGAAGAGAAAGCCTCGGCTTTCTACAACCAGCTTTCCGGCGGCCAAAAACAACGCCTCGCGCTGGCCATGGCCCTGGTCAACAATCCTCAGGTAGTTTTTCTCGACGAGCCGACGGCCGGCCTCGACCCGCAGGTCCGGCGCGAGATCTACGACATCGTCGAGCAGCTGAAACGCGAACAGAAAACCGTCCTGCTCACCACCCATTACATCGAGGAAGCCGAACGTCTGTGCGATCGCGTCGCTATCGTCGACTACGGCAAAGTGATCGCGCTCGGGACGCCGCGCGAGCTGAAGCAGCGCTCCGCCGGAACCACGCGCATCGAAGTGCGCCTGGCGCACCCATTGACCGACGGCATCCTCAGCCGCATGGAAGGCGTCGTCGACTGCCGCGAGTTCGACGGCGCGTATGTCCTGCACTCGGCCAAGCCGCCGCAGACGATCGTCGCGCTGGTGAAGCAACTCGATGCGGAGAACAACGAACTGCAGAGTCTGGAAATGTTTTCGCCGTCGCTCGAGGACGTCTTCATCGAGCTGACCGGCCGCCGGTTGCGCGAGTGATTCGAGCTGAAACAGGAGTAAACCTGTGAGGACGATCTGGACCCTGACCACGATGCGCATCCGGCTGGCACTGCGCAATCGCGCCTTCTTTTTCTTCAGCGTCGTCATGCCGCTCATCTTTTTGTTCGGCGCGATCGCGTTCTTTGGCAAGGGCTCCAACGCCGCCACCGCCTACGTCCTGGGAGCCATCCTGACGCTCACCGTCATGGGCAGTTTCTGGGGCCTCAGCGTGCAGCTCGTCACCTTTCGCGAGCAGGGCATCCTGCGTCGATTTCGGATCGCACCTGTTCCCGCCGGCGCGATGTTGGCTTCGAGCATCATCTCGAACTACTTCCTCACCTTGCCGATCGTCGTGATCGAAGTTGTGATTTGCCGCTATGTGTTCCATCTCCACTCCTGGGGCAACCTGTGGGAGATGTTCGTCCTCGTCACGCTCGGATCGGCGGCGTTCGCTGCGTTCGGTTTGATCGTCGCCAGTGTGACCAACACCATGCAGGAAACCCAGATGATCAACAACCTTCTGTGGACGGGCTTCCTCTTTCTCTCCGGCGCCACGATTCCTCTTGCCGTCTTCCCGGGATGGCTCCAGCGTTGTGCGCTCTTCATTCCGGCCACGTACCTGGCTCGCGGCCTCGAATCAGCGGCCAACAATTTGGCCACGCGCGGCGAAATTATCACTGAGTTCGTCGCGCTGGGCATCGGACTCGGCGTCGCCTTCGAAATTTCCCGCCAGCTCTTCCGATGGGAGCCCGAGGCCAAGCTGCCGGGACGAGCCAAGTTCTGGGTGTTCGCGGCTCTGATTCCGTTCCTTTTCTTCGGCGCTTATGAGAACCTGCGCGGCGACATGCTCCGCAGCGTTCGTCAGGATTTTCAGTTCGTCAACCGCGCCTCCGAAGCTCCCCGCTCCGCGCCGTCCCGCCCGCCTCACGAGTGACCATTCCTTTGCCGGCTCTAAGCCTCATGGACAGCCTTTCTGTGGCCGCGGCGGTTCATCCACCTCTTCGGCCCTGATCCCCAGCCGCTAATCCTCCAAATTGAGGCGCGCCCGACGTGGGCCATGCGACAATGAACCTGTTCGTCGCGGGCCGCTCTTCCGACTCGCGTCGTGAAACGCCGCCCCCTGAATTCTCGTCCAATGCAAGTGGCACCACGAAAGGTGCACCTGGAAAGGTGAGGAGATTCGCAGCCACCCACTCATGGACACGACAACTACCTCAACCGGAAGCCCACGCACCTCTGATTCATTTCACGAACCTCCCCGGCTGCCGCCAGAGCCTCCGGCCGGAAGCCGTCACCATCCCTGGGTCTGGCTGATCGCGCTCGTCCTCATTCTCGGTGCCGCTTACTGGATGTATCACCAATACCAGGCCGCGCAACTGGCCCACCAGGCCACGGCGAGGCGCGGGTCTGGCGCGGTTCCTGTTACCACGGGTGTCGTGCAGAAGGGCGACATTGGTGTCTACGTCGAAGGCCTTGGCGCCGTAACGCCGGTCAACACCGTGTCCATCACCAGCCGCGTGCAGGGCCAGATTGTCGCGGTCCATTACCGCGAAGGCCAGATGGTGCACGCCGGCGATCCTCTCATCGACATCGATCCGCGCCCTTATGAGGCGCAGCTCTCCCAGGTTCAGGGGCAAATGGCCCGCGACGAAGCCACTCTGGCGCAGGCGCGTATCGACCTCGATCGCTATCGCGCTGCCCTCAGCAAGAACGCCATTTCGCAGCAGCAGGTTTACGACCAGGAGCAATCCGTCAAGCAGTTCGAAGGCACCGTAAAGAACGATCAGGGCCTGGTCGACAACGCAAAAGTGAATCTGGCCTATTGCCATATCACTTCGCCGATCAGCGGCCGCGTCGGCCTGCGCCTGGTCGATCTCGGGAATATCGTGCAAGCCAACAGCAGCACCATTCTGGTGGTCGTCACGCAGCTGCAACCCATCACCGTAATCTTCAGCGTCGCCGAGGATTACCTCCCGGAGATCCAGAAGCAGCTTCGCTTGGGCCACAAAATGACCGTCCAGGCTCTCGACCACGCCGCCGAAAAACTCCTCGAGACCGGCTCGCTCCTGACCATCGACAACCAGGTCGATCCCACCACTGGCACGATCAAGATGCGCGCCATTTTCGCGAATCCGGACAGCATGCTGTTCCCCAATCAATTCGTGAACGCGAAGCTGCTGGTCGATACGCAACACGGAGTGAACCTCGTTCCCAACACGGCCCTCCAGCGCAACGCGCAGGGCGCCTTCCTTTATGTCATCAAGGATCAGACCGCGTCGATCGAGCCCGTAACCGTGGGAGTCACCAACGGAACCGAGTCTGCCGTGCAAGGCGTGCAAGCCGGCCAGGTCATCGCAGTCGACGGGTTCGACAAGCTGCAGAACGGCGTCAAAGTCGCCGTGCGGAATGCAAACGGCCCGCCCGCCGGCGTGGGCCGGCCCGGCGCGAACGCCAAGGCTTCACATCCTTCCAAGCCCGGCACAGAGGCCCATTGAGTCCGTCTCGTCCGTTCATCGTGAGGCCCGTCGCCACCTCGCTGCTGATGGCGGCCATCATGCTCGCCGGCATCGTCGCGTTCACGCAGCTTCCCGTATCGGCGCTGCCTGAAGTCGATTACCCGACGATTCAGATCGTCACGTTCTACCCCGGTGCAAGCCCCGAAGTCACCGCCTCCGCCGTAACCGCGCCCCTCGAGCGCCAGTTCGGCGAAGTCCCCGGCTTGACGCAGATGACCTCCACCAGCTCCGACGGCAGCTCTATCATCGTCCTGCAGTTTGCGCTCAGTCTGAACATCGATGTCGCCGAGCAGGAAGTGCAGGCCTCCATCAACGCGGCGCAGACGTATCTGCCGCCCGACCTGCCCGTCCCGCCGATCTACAGCAAGACGAACCCGGCCGACGCGCCCATTCTCACGCTCGCTCTTACTTCGGACACTCTCCCGCTTACGCAGATTGAGGACTTGGCCGACACGCGCCTCGCGCAGAAAATCTCCCAGTTGCCGGGCGTCGGCCTCGTCAGCATCAGCGGCGGCCAGAAACCCGCCGTGCGCATCCAGGTGAATCCGACGGCGCTCTCCTCCTACGGCATCAACCTGGAGGACGTCCGCACGGCGATCCAGCAAACCAGCCTCGACTCGGCGAAGGGGAATTTCGACGGCCCGCGCCAGGATTATCAGATCGATGCCAACGACCAGCTTCTGACCAGCGCCGCTTTTCGCCCGATCGTCATCACCTACCGCAACGGCGCTCCCGTGCGACTTTCCGACGTTGCGAATGTAATCGACGCTGCCGAGAATTTGCGGCAGGCCGCATGGGTAAACAATCAGCCCGCCGTCATTGTCAACATCCAGCGCCAGCCCGGCGCCAACATCATTCAGGTGGTGGACCGCATCAGCAGCCTCATGCCGTTCCTGCAGAGCAATCTGCCCGCGGCGGTCAAAGTGTCCGTCGTCACTGACCGGACCACCACGATTCGCGCCTCCGTCAAGGACGTTGAATTCGAGCTGATGCTCACTGTCGGGCTCGTCGTCATGGTGATTTTCCTCTTTCTCCGCAACCTGCCCGCTACCGTGATCCCCAGCATCGCCGTCCCCCTTTCGATCGTGGGCACCTTCGGCATCATGTACCTCGCCGGCTACAGCCTGAACAACCTCACATTGATGGCGCTCACCATCTCCACAGGCTTCGTCGTCGACGACGCCATCGTCATGATCGAAAACATCCACCGCTTCCTCGAAGAGGGCGACTCGCCCCTGCAAGCCGCACTGAAAGGCTCCGAACAGATCGGATTCACGATTATTTCGCTGACCGTCTCGCTGATCGCCGTTCTGATTCCTCTGCTCTTCATGGGCGATGTTGTTGGCCGCTTGTTCCGCGAATTCGCGATCACGCTTGCCGTCACGATCCTCGTCTCCGCCGTCGTCTCTCTGACTCTCACTCCGATGATGTGCTCGAAAATCCTCAGCCATAAGCCCGAATCGGAGCGGAGCCGCTTCTACCGCGCTTCCGAACGCGTTTTCGAACGCGTCATCCGCTTCTATGGCAGGACGCTTCAGTGGGTCCTCCGGCACCAGACCGAAACACTCGTGGTCGCCATCGGAACCCTTGTGCTGACCGTCTGGCTCTACATCATCGTGCCCAAAGGCTTCTTCCCCGTTCAGGACACCGGACTCATCCAGGGCATTTCCGAAGCGCCGCCGGCCACTTCCTTCGAAACCATGTCCCAGCGGCAGCAGGCGCTCGCCAGCGTCATCCTTCAGGACCCCGCCGTCGAAAGCCTTTCCTCGTTCATCGGAGTCGATGGAATCAACACCACCCTCAACAACGGCCGCATCCTGATCAATCTCAAGCCCCTGGCGGACCGCCAGATCACCGCCAGCGACGTCATTCGCAGGCTCCAGCCCGCGCTGGAAAAAGTCCAGGGCATCACCCTCTACATGCAGCCCGTGCAGGACTTGACCATCGAAGACCGCGTCAGCCGCACGCAGTATCAGTACACCCTCGAGGATCCCGACCCGGTTGAACTGCAGCATTGGACCGACATTTTGATGGCGAAGCTCCAGCAACTGCCCCAGCTTAGCGACGTGGCCACCGATCAGCAGACCGGCGCCCTGTCCGAACAGCTCGTCATTGACCGTATCACCGCTTCGCGCATGGGCATCACGCCCCAGATGATCGATCAGACGCTCTACGACGCGTTTGGCCAGCGCCAGGTCTCCACCTTGTACACGCAGCTCAACCAGTATCACGTCGTCCTCGAGGTGATGCCGCAATTCCAGAGCAGCCCGTCCGACTTGCACAACATTTATGTGCGCTCGGCGCTCGCCGCCACCTCTTCTGGCGGCGCGGCCGGTGCAAATTCCAACGGCGTCGTCACCGCATCCTCCTCCTCGGGCTCGGTTAGCGGCATATCCGGCGCGAATCCTCGCGCGCCCACCGCGTCGGGGAATCCTCCTGCAGTCAGCGCGCAGAACGGCGCTGCCGTTCCGCTCAGCGCGATCGCCCATTTCGAAACGCTTCCCGCTCCCTTGACCATCAACCACCAGGGCCAGTTCCCCGTGGTCACCATCTCTTTCAATCTGGCGCCGGGCGCGTCTCTCGGTGACGCCACGACCGCGATTGATCAAGCCCAGCAGTCCCTTCACATGCCGCTCAGCATTCAGCGGGCTTTTCAGGGCACGGCAGCCTCCTTCCAGGCCTCTTTGGCCAATGAACCGCTCCTGATCCTCGCGGCCGTCATCACGGTCTACATCGTCCTCGGGGTTCTCTATGAAAGCTACATTCATCCGATCACGATCCTTTCCACGCTGCCTTCCGCGGGCGTCGGCGCGATTCTCGCGCTGATCATCTGCGGGTCGGAGTTCAGCGTCGTCGCCCTCATCGGCATCATCCTGCTGATCGGCATCGTCAAGAAAAACGCCATTCTGATGATTGATTTTGCGGTGCAGGTGGAGCGCGAGGAAAAAATCTCGCCGCTCGACGCCATTTATAAGGCGTGCTTGCTGCGTTTCCGGCCCATCCTGATGACCACTATGGCCGCGCTTTTCGGCGCTTTGCCTCTCGCGCTCGGCACCGGCGTGGGGTCTGAACTTCGCCGCCCGCTGGGCATCACCATCATCGGCGGCCTCATCGTCAGCCAGATGCTCACCCTTTTCACTACGCCGATCGTTTACATCTACATGGACCGTCTGCAGTCCTGGCTCCAAGGCGTTCGCAAGCACGGCCACGCCCCAGCTCCCGCTGCCGCACAGGCGGACTAACCCGGATTTCTCACCAGTTGTGAATTGAGGTTGTGAAGTGGGCGGTGGAGGTCTGATTTTGGTGCGTGGGGCAGGGGCGGCGGGCGGTTTTTGATTTTGTGCGGTGTTGATCGAGGCTCGATTGACGCTGAAGCGGTTTTTGCGCGCACTTCGCCGGGAGCGCGCGACGATCGATCTGTTTGGTGAGCGGTGGGGTTTTTCAGCAGCGCAGAGCCGTGTAAGCTGCGGCGAAGACGTTCTGCCAGGGATACGCGCTGCTGTAGTGGATCCAGATACGGCGTGCCGAGATCCGCACCTGCGCGGCGATTTTCAGCAGCTTCAACCGGATGGTGTCGACCTGGGCTTCGGCCCATTCCGTACCCGTCAGACCCAGCCGCCGCAGCGCTTCCAGCAGCACGTAAGCGAGCGAGGAAAAGTACAGCCGCAATTGATTGGCCCGCAGCGTCTCCGTGCTCAGCCGGTCGCTGAACAGGCTCAACTGCTCCTTGATGCGATTTTCCATCTCCCCTCTCGCGCAGTAGAGTTGCTCGTAGAGGTTCTGCGGCGGCCAGGCTTCTTTGCCGAGCGAGGTCACCAGGTAGCGGGGATTTTCCTTGCCCTCGATCTGTTCCGCTTTGGCGATCACGCGCCGCGCCCGTGACCAGCTTTTCTTCGTGCGATAAGCAAACTCGGTGAACACTCGCGCCGGTTTTCCCGTGCGCCGGTGTTGTTGCTTGGCTTCCTGCATCGCGCGGCCGATGATCCGTCGCAAGCGCTGGTTGCGCGCGAAGCCGAAGACATAGTCCACCTCGTTGTTTTCACACCAAGCCAGCAATTCCTCACGGCAGAAGCCGGAATCCGCTCGCAGGATGATGCGTGTCTTCGGCCACCGCGCGCGGATCTGCCGCACGATGCGCTGTACTTCTTCGAGACTTCCAGCACTGGCGTCGATGTTCGAGGGCCGCAGCGGCGCGCACAGCAGATGATCTCCGCAAAACACGTACAGTGGCAGATAACAGTAGTGCCCGTAGTAGCCGTGGAAAAAACGCGCTTCCTGCCGCCCGTGCAGCGGCGTGTCCGTGGCGTCCAGGTCCAGCACGATTTCCTGCGGCGCACGCGGATGCGCTTCCAGAAAAAGTTTGACCAGCAGTTCGTCCAGCGCTTCGGCAGAGTAGCTGATCTTGCTGTAGCGTTCCGTGGCGGGGGAACCAACGGGTGTCAGTTCCAAGCGATTCAGCGTGCTCTTCCCGGCCAGCGGCACGTTCAGATCGCGGCGCCCGGCCAGCATCCCCAGCAGCGGATCGTTGCGCAGTTCTTCGTGATCGTTCAGGTCTTCGTAGCCCAGCGCTAACCCGTAGATGCGCTGCGCCAGCATCTCGGAAAGCGCATGCTCGATGCGCTGCGGATCGCGTGCATCAGTGAAGCAACTCGCCACGCGCCGTAGCAACCCGATCTTGCGATCCGTCGCGCGCAACAATAATCCTCCGCCCTCGGTGGTCAGCCGTTCGCCGGAAAATTCCGCCACCACCCGCCGCGAAAAATGCACTTCAAACTCGAACTGCGACTGGTTACACTCTGTCATTAGAAAGGCCGCCCTTCTCTTGGCATTTACTTCGACTAGACAACGCAGTTATGCCTGAGATGACGGCCTTTTTCTACTTCGAATTAATCCTCTTTGTTCATTCCCGGTGAGAAATCCGGGCTAGGAACCGTCACCGCCTCGGGCGGCGCAACGAAGTAGTTCCAATCCCCACCTAGAATGCGTTTTACGAAATTGATTCGCGCGCTGGCCCGCACGAATAAAAAAAGAGCGCTCCGGTTTCCCGGAACGCTCTGAATTGCCGTGTCAAAAGGGTCGAGTTATGCTGTGACAGGCGCTGGAACTGGCGCCGTCTCTGGTCCTG
>DATGHM010000041.1:0-65490 GCA_035307985.1 Candidatus Acidiferrales bacterium | reverse complement strand
GCGATCACTGACCCCCAGAGATGGCGGGAACTGTCGGCGCGGCTTCGAGCCAAAGGTGCCCGCTCCTGAACTGTCCGGTATAGCCTTCTCCCTAGGTCCGCCGACAAAAGAAACTTGCACACTATAGCGTTCCGCCCTTTTTTACGACAAGCGTTCTTTACGGGTACTGTTTAAAGTAACATATATTTATAATAACTATATAATAATATAACACATGATGGTTTGCTGGAGAAAAGCGCCGACCAGAGCTGAAGTGCAAATTACAAAACGAACTCCTTTAAATCGCTTTCATGCAATAGGTTATACGCTAAGCGGTGTGTTCTTTTTGCGCGACCTGCTTAGTTCGAGCCGGCCTTAAAGGTGCACGACGGGTCGGCGAGCGTGGTGGGCGCGACGTTGAGCTCCTGCAAGTTGTCGTTGGCCAGCAAGGCGTCGAAGGCGGCGATCTGTTGCTTCTGCAGCGCCTTCCAGGCGGTCACGGTGCGGTTGTAGTTGCGGCAGTCGCTCTCCCAAGTGGCGATCTGCGTTGGGGTGGGCGCCATGTCGAGGCCCACCTGCATCATGCTGACTATGGTGTTGTAGTCGTCGTTCAGTGTGAGGAAGGATCGCATCTCGTCCGGCTCGGGAGGGTGCTGGCGGAAGAAGCCGGGTCCGACGGGTGGCATCACGCCGCTAATCTTGGTCAGGCTGGCGTCGAGTAGTTTTGCCTGCGAGGCGATATCGGCGGGCAGGTTCTTCTTCATCAGCGACGAAAGCTGGGTTTGGACGGCATCCACTTCGCTACGTGCTTCGTAGGTCTGCTGCATACCGTGATACGCGAGCAGGGTGAGCCGGCTCTGAGCGCGCAGGGCAGCCATAAGCTGGGGGCTCTGGCCGACGCGCGGATCGTTGATGACGGTGACCTGGCGTGTGTAGACGCGGCCGTCCACGGTGAGCTTCAGCGTGTAAACGCCCGGAATCACCTGCGGCCCGTGTGGACCAGGGGTGGTGCTGCCCGCCACCATGTTCATCTGGTTTTCGAGGTCGTGCTGGAAGGCGGGAGGATCGTCGTACTGCAGGTCCCAGTTGACGCGGTTCATACCGACATTGATGGTGAGGGCGCGCGACTGCGGCGAGGCTAGCCAATAGCGGGGATAAGCTTGGCCCTCGATGGGCGGCGGCAACTTGCTGGACAGGGTGCGCACCAGATCGCCGTGGGCGTCGAAGACCTGAAGCTGAATCGGACCGCCGGGCTTATGGCCGAGGTAGTAATCCACGATCACCCCATAAGGCGGGTTGGGGGCATGGGGTACTTCGACGGAGAAAGGCTGATCCCAGTTGCTGTTGATACGGGCGCGAATGGCCTCCTCGGGCTTAAAGAGATAGGCGGAGGACCCGCTGATGGCCTTCGCTTCGGCGGCGATCTGGCGCAGCGGCGTGATGTCGTCGAGAATCCAGAAGCCGCGGCCATAAGTGCCAATCACCAGATCATTCATGTGGTAATCGGTGTGGATGACGAGATCGCGAATGGATGTGCTGGGCAAGTCCTGCCGCAGCGACTGCCAGTGATCGCCATTATCGAAGCTGACGTAGACAGTAGTCTCAGTGCCGGCGAAGAGCAGGCCGGGTTGCTTGGGATCGGCGCGCAGGGCGTTTACCCAACTTCCCGTTCGCTCGTCGCTCGGCAGACCATTGACGATGCTGGTCCAAGTCTTGCCGCCGTTAGTGGTGCGCCAGATGAGCGGCACATCTGCGTCCTCAGTAGCGGGGATCTTGGGAGCGGCGGGGCGGCGCTGGCCGCCGATGCGGCCGGTCACATAGGCAGTGTTGACGTTGTCGCCGACTTCTATCGTGTTGAAGTCAGCATGGGCCGGAGCGTCGGCGATGTTGCTGACATTGGTCCAGTGTGTGCCGCCGTCCATCGTGTTGTAGATCTGGTCGTTGCTGCTCACCGTCCAGACCACGCCCGGCTTGACCTTCGAAATGGAGAAATCGTTGATCACGGGCCCGGCGGGGCCGAAGGGGTTCGGAGGGGGCGCCGGTTTTGGCGTCCCCTTAGCCGTCGACTTCGTCGCTGACTTTGGCATCGGCGTCGGCTTCGGCGGAGTCGGTAGTGGCGTGCCGCAGGGTATCGAGGGTTTGCCTTTGGCCGTCGTCAGGTCTGGGCTGAAAGCCTTCCACGACCGCGCGCCATCGCGAGAAACCACCAGGCACTGATACGCAACGTAGAGCGCGCTCGGATCGAACGCGGTGTCGAACTTCTTCTCGAAATCGCGACTGGCTCGATACTTCCTCTCGTCGGGACCAAAGTTGGGCGCAACGTTACCCCACTGCCCGGTTGACATATCGATTTTGATCAGGCCGCTGCCGCCGCTACCCGGCCCATAGCCGACGCCATAGAGGATATGCGGGTTTCGCGGATCGGGCGTGATGACGCCGAATTCGGACGAGGGCAGCGGGCTCCAGTCGGTGAAGTCGATCTGACCCCACGTGCCTCGGCTGCTGATCATGACCGCACCGGTGTCCTGCTGCGAGGCCATTATCCGGTAGGGATACTGGCTATCCGTCGCGACGTGATAGACCTGCGCGATGGGCTGCGTATACCAGAGACTCCACGTTTTGCCGTCGTCGAGCGTAACGCTGGCGCCCTGGTCGGCCCCGACCAATATGCGACTGCCGTTCGTCGGGTCGATCCACAGAGGGTGGTAATCCTCGCCGCCGGGTGCGCCCTTGAACGCGTGGAAGGTGACGCCGCCATCCGTCGAGCGGTACAGCGCGGTGCTGACCGTATAGACGATGTCGGGATTCTCCGGATCCACAAACACGCCGGAGCTATACGCGCCCTGGCCGTTGCTGATGCGGGTGTCCTTACCTGCCATGTGCCGCCAGGTGGCACCGCCGTCGTCGGACCGGTACAGCCCCGATCCCTTTTCAATGTTGTTGCCGACGATGTACATCCGTTGGCCGTCGGTGTGCATCGCGATCGCCAGCGCGACGCGTCCCGGGAACGGCGGAATCTTGATCTCGGTCCAGGTCTGGCCTTCGTCGGTCGATTTGAACACCAGCGGCGGCTTGGTTTTAGGGGCGGGGCCGAAGCGGAACCCGCCCGTGCCCTGCGTCGCGGCCAGCATGACCTTGGGGTCGTCGTATGCGGACTCGAGGTCGCGTGTGCCGTCGTAGTTGGCGGGCTTGAGCACGTTTTTCCACGTCCGGGCGCCATCAGTGGAGCGGTAGATGCCACCGCCGTGGTGCGTGTCATCACCGAGCGCGGAGACGATTACCAAATTGGGATCGCGGGGATCGACCAAGATGCGGTCGATCTTCACCGTGTCCTCGAGGCCGGTGTGCTGCCAAGTCTTGCCGGCATCCGTGGACTTCCACATGCCGTTGCCCAAGCTGCCTCCGATCGGGTCGCCTGCGCCGGCATACACGATATCGGGATTCGAGGGCGCCACCTGGACCGCGCCGACGCTATCCACACTCTGCACCTGGTCGAAGATGGGAAACCAGGTGACGCCCGCGCTGGTGGTTTTCCAGATGCCTCCCTGGGGCGTTCCGACGTAGAACACGCCGGGCTGGCCGATAGCGCCGGTAACAGAGGAAATGCGTCCGCCATGGAAAGGTCCCACGTTGCGCCACCTGAGGCCGGCGTAGAGGTCGGGGTTGACCTGCGCCGCCGCACTCAAAGTTAATGCCAGCACGCTGGCGAAAGCCAGCTCGCAAAACGCAACCCACGAAATTCGATTCATGATGTATGCACTCTTGTAAGAATCGGACCGCGCAAACCGGGAAAGTATACTGCAGGAGCCTCGCAAGTCGGCACTCACGAAATGGGTTGGCAGCCATAAACTACAACAACGTGGGTTCACCAACAGATTCGCGTTCAACGGGCATGCGCTCCGTATGCCCGGCGATTCCGAGCGAATGACGGGCAACTCAAAAAACAATTTCTCCATTTCGTGCCCATCCCTATTTGTTTTGCTGATGCGCCCAGGCACTGCTGATTCCTTTCAGTGCACAGACCAAGGAGGACCCGCCCGGTTCACTCAGAAAGGTCCCTTTCACCCGCGGGAAGGAGATCGGGCGACGAACCTTCGCGTCTCACCATACTTGCCCACTCAGCGCTCAGTGCTAACTCAGACTCCCCAGCTGAAGGACGCGGATTTGCTTCCCGCCGCGTGCCATATGTCCGATATCGTGCGTGGCGCTTCCGACTCGGCCTTCGATAATGCTTCGGATCATCGCGAGCGGATGACGGGGCAACCAGAAGTTATCCCAGGAAACCTGATTGTTCCATTACTTCCGGCTTGCAGACGGTCCATGAATCATCGCACTTGATAGCATTCACGCGAGCTGCACAGCCTTTCACTGAAATGGCCAAAGGGGATGGTCGAGGGGTTTAAGATCCCTTGAGCGAGACTGGATCAGACTCGTTCTTGGGCGAAGTTCTGTCGAGGAGTGGACCAATCGATCGCTCGCGGGAGCCGCCGCCGAAGCAGACGTTGCTCAGAAAAAGTCACGTAACACCGCCCCCCACTCAGGGCCTGCCAGCAGCTAGCCAACGATTCGAAAAGAGGGAACGCCAGAACGACCGCACGGACGCCCTGTCACTATCTGGATTGTCGCGAATCTCCGGCCCCGCTCGTGCATCCAACCAGGTCAAAGTGTAGAGTGGAGTCCAGCAAATCCACGGGCACGGGAACGGGCACGGAACCAGCATGGCCAAGCCGGTACTGATCGCCGTTGACGATGATCCCGAAGTATTGCGGGCAGTGGAGCGTGACCTGCGCAAGCACTATGCCGAACGCTATCGCGTGTTGCGCGCGGATTCCGGCGCTGCCGCGCTCAACGCTCTCCATGGTCTGAAAAGGCGCAGTGAAGCGGTCAGCCTTTTGCTCGCCGATCAGCGCATGCCGGAGATGAGCGGCGTCGATTTCATCCGCCGCGCCATGGATATTTACCCTGAGGCACGCCGCGTTCTGCTTACTGCTTATGCGGACACGGATGCCGCAATCCAGGCCATCAACGAAGCCAGGATTCACCACTACTTGCTCAAGCCGTGGGACCCTCCCGAGCAGCAGCTCTACCCGGTGCTGGACGACCTTCTTGAAGATTGGCAGGCATCTTATCGCCCTGCTTTTTCGGGCGTGCGCGTATTGGGCCATCGCTGGTCTCCTCGTTCCTATGCCGTGCGTGATTTCCTCGCGCGTAATCAGGTGCCGCACCATTGGCTCGATGCCGAAGACGCCGAGAAGAGCGCGGAAACCCGCGATGCTCTGGCGGCAGCACGCAGCGAAACGGGCAAGCTCCCCATCGTCCTATTTTCGGACGGCACGTTTCTTTCCGATCCCACCGCTCTGGAAATCGCCGAGCGCCTCGGCTTGCGCACCCGCGCGGAGACTTCCTTCTATGACCTCCTGATCGTCGGCGGTGGGCCGGCCGGACTTGCCGCGGCCGTCTACGGCGCTTCGGAAGGCTTGCGCACGGTCATGATCGAGCGGGACGCTCCTGGCGGGCAGGCTGGCATGAGTTCGCGCATCGAAAACTATTTGGGCTTTCCCTCAGGCTTGAGCGGCGCTGATCTCGCCCGAAGGGCTGTGACTCAGGCGCGCCGCTTTGGCGTGGAAATCCTTACGCCACAGGAAGTAACTCGGCTGCGCGTCGAAGCCGGCTCCAAGTTCGTAGCGCTTGCCGACGGCACCGAGATCGGCGCCAAAGCCTTAATCATCGCGACTGGCGTTTCCTACCGTCGACTGAATGTTCCCGGAGTGGATCGGGTGCAAGGCGCCGGCGTTTATTACGGCGCGGCTATGACCGAAGCTACCTCCTGCCGAGGGGAGGACGTTTACATCGTAGGTGGTGCAAATTCCGCGGGGCAAGCCGCCATGTTTTTTTCGCAGTACGCTCGGCGCGCCATCGTGCTCGTGCGCGGCAATTCGCTGCGAACCAGTATGTCGCAATACCTCATTGACCAGATTCGCCAGACTGAAAACATCGACGTCGAGCTCAACTCAGAGGTTATCGAGGTCTTCGGCCAAGACCACCTGGAAGCGATCTCGGTCCGCTGCTCTACGACCGGGGAAGCTCAAAAAATCTCCACGCACTCTTTGTTCATCTTCATTGGGGCCGAACCCGGCACAGAGTGGCTTGCAGGTGTGATCGAACGTGACGAAAAGGGCTTTCTCTTGACCGGACCGGACCTCATGCGTGACGGGAAACCCCCTAAAGACTGGCCTCTCGAGCGCGATCCATGGCTCCTCGAAGCCAGTGTCCCCGGTATCTTCGTTGCGGGCGACGTGCGCTACCGTTCCATCAAGCGCGTTGCCTCCGGCGTCGGCGAGGGCTCCAACGCCGTGCAGTTCGTGCATCAATACTTGAGTGCGGTGTGAGATGAGCGAACCACAAATGGACGATCAGGCTGCCCGCTTCGTGGCAGCCTTGCGTTTGATCTCTGTCTTCGGGGATCTGCCCGCGGAGGATCTGGAATGGCTCGCCTCACGGATGGACGAAGTAATCCTCCGCGCAGGAGAGATTTTCGCGCGTCCTGGTGATCCGGTCGAGTATCTTAGCGTCATTCTCGAGGGCGAGATCCAGTTTGAACGCACCGATACTCCTGGTTCGCCGCTCCTCGTCGCGTCAGCCGGCCAAGTTACGGGCTTGCTTCCTTTTTCGCGTCTCACGCAGGTGCGCGGCATGGCCCGCGCCGTTCTGCCTTCGCGGCTGCTGCGCCTCCACAAGCAGTATTTTCCGGAAATGCTGCACCGCATGCCCCAGCTTGCCCAGCGTCTGGTCGCCTTGATGTCCGACCGCATCCGCGAAGTCACCCGCATGGAAACGCAACAGGAAAAGCTCATGGCCCTCGGAAAACTCTCTGCTGGCCTCGCCCATGAGTTGAACAATCCCGCCGCCGCTGCCCGCCGCGCTGCGCAAACCCTGATGGAAGCTATGGAGAATGTCCGTGCGGCCAGCCTCAAGCTCCTTCAGCACTCGTTCTCTGAGGCCCAGCGGGTTGCGATGCTGCAATTCGAACAGGAGGTCATGAAGCAAAGCGCTTCTCCGGCGGAACAGTCGTCCGATCCCCTCGAATTCAGTGATCGCGAGGAAGCCGTGACGAATTGGCTCGAGCGCAACGCCATCCCAGAGCCATACGAGATTGCCTCGCTCCTGGCCGACGCTGGGGTAAGCCCGCATAAACTGGATGCTCTTGCCGCCACGACGGGAAAGAATGCTGTTGGCTACGTCCTTCGTCGCGTCGCCGCCCTAATCACCGTTTATGGGCTGGTCCGGGAAATTGACAACAGCACCCGCCGCATCAGCGATCTTGTCACCGCCATCAAACGCTATTCCTACATGGATCAGGGCTCTCTCCAGGAAGTGAGTCTCCAAGAAGATCTGGACAACACTCTGAAAATCTTCGGCCATCGCCTGAAGAATGGCATCACGGTCATCCGCGATTACGATCCGCAACTCCCGCGCGTCTGCGCCCATGGCGGCGAGCTCAATCAGGTCTGGACCAATCTCATTGACAACGCCATTGACGCCATGAACGGCAAGGGTGAGCTCCGCGTGCGTGCGCTTCACGAGTTGGATTGCGCGGTCGTGGAAATCCGCGATAATGGCCCCGGCATTCCGCCGGATGTGCAGGGGCGCGTCTTCGATCCCTTCTTCACTACCAAGAAAGTGGGCCAAGGCACAGGCCTTGGCCTCGATACTGCCATGCGCATCGTCCGAAAGCACCACGGCTCCATCGAGTTGAAATCTCAGCCCGGCGACACGCGCTTTCGGGTCCGTCTGCCCTTCCAACAGCCGACCGAGCTATCTCAGGGGGAGCGGGCTAAGGAAGAATGAGTCCGACCTGCAAGCATCTGCGGCAAGCGAGCCAAGCGTCTTGGTTCGCGACAATGCCGTTAGAGACTCTCGGCACCCCGGTCTGATTGGGGGACTGAGAGCTTTCGTAACAGAGCATGAGTGTCAGTCAAATTGCACGGGTTTTGGTTGCCGACAGCCAGGCTCGCGTCGACCACGCGGAAATAGCAGACCGCGTTGGCCTTCACCGAAACGGTGCCGCGCGTGATGACGCCGCCCCCCCTGAAAAACCTGCCGATGGCTACGGTATACTAATGCGTCCGAACGAGCCGTCCAGGGGACCATTGTGAGCCTTCAAACCTCCATTCGCGAATCCGATGGTGTCACGATCATGGACCTGAAAGGAAAAGCGACGATTGGCATTGACAACGACCTGCTGAACAGCGAACTCAGAAAGCTGGTCGCCAAAGGGATGCGCAATCTGTTGCTGAATCTGGAGGAACTAACGCAGGTGGACAGTTCGAGTATCGGCACCATCGCAGGCACGTTCGTCAGCGTCAGCCGTCAGGGCGGCACCCTGAAATTACTGCGGCCGCGTGGTCGGGTACGCGTGGCGCTGGAGGCGATGAAGTGGTCCGACCATATTTCCACTTTTGAAGACGAAGCCCAAGCACTCGCGAGCTTCCATCTAGATGCGCACTCCTCCGGGACGTGACGCCCCAGAGCGGATCGGACGCCGAATCCTCACGGCCGCCTTACTGGCCGTGGGTCACGCGGCGATGCGAGCAGCTTCCCGTTCCATCCGGTGTTTTTCCCAGCAGCTGTCGCTATGTCTAGCGAAAGGCTCGGCATGGCAATGGCGGTAGTTTGTGTGAGCTTCGAGCGGCCTGCTCGATTACACGCCGCGAACCAAGCTGGCCGTTGGCGTGCGTGATTCCTCCCGCGAATACAAACCTAAAGGACGTCACACCCGTGGACTATGACTTAAGTCACACGGAGGAGAAGCGCGGATTGTTCGCCCATGCGGTTGCATCCGAGCGGCCCGGAATTTGCTGCGCAGTGGATGCGGAACTCCGAAGAATCTGACATTCACGAGTCCCTACGCGAGAGGGCGGCGCCGAAGGACCCCTGCGAGCCCGACTTTCGAGCCCAGCGAAAATCAAGGACGTCCCGCCGCAATTCGCGGGAACGAAAGCCGGTCGACCTGTCAAGCGGACCTCTACTGTTACATTCAATACACCAAGAACCGCAAGCGACACCCGATGCTATAAGAACGGACTCCGGAATCGCGATGCAGAGGAAGGGGGCGGCCCTAACCTGAAATCGCTGAGCATAGTGTCATCGAGGGGCCAAGACGTAATTTCTTGTGTTTTGGATCATTCGCCAATTCTGCGCACGTCGATTCTTTGCATTAATGCCTTAACGCTGCCCGACGAGATTGCGGCCGGAAATTCGGCGAGGCAACTGGCCGCTCCACACGCAACTGCGAGCCTGATTGCTGCTTCTCCCGACATGCGTTTGGCCGCCGCAACGGCGAATCCGGCAACCGTTGCGTCACCCGAACCCACTGTAGATATGGGCTTCAGGTGGGGAGGACGGCCGAACCATGCCGGTGCGTTTTCGCCCTCGATCCACACGAGACCCTCTGATCCTAGAGATACCGCGGCGCTCTTGGCGCCTCGGTCGACGAATTCACGCGCGGCTTTGAGAATCGCAGCTCGACCTCGCAGTCTGCGGCCGAGGAACTCCTCGGCTTCTTGTCTGTTCGGCTTGACGAAAGTCGGCCCGGACGCGATGCTCGCCCGCAGAGCATCTCCGCTTGTATCCAGAAGCACCTGGGAACCAGCCCTCTGGGACGCCGCAATCAGCAACGCGTAGAACTTTGGAGGCACGCCGAACGGCAAGCTGCCCGAAATCACAACCACCGCTCCGTGCCACCGCTGCTGTAGATTCATGGCAAGGGTCTGCACCATGTCGCGCATTTCCGTTCTGTCCAGCGGCTCGCCCGGTTCGAGAACCTCCGTGATTCTGCCTGAATTCTCGAGGAGTTCGAGGTTCATTCGCGTGGCTCCCCTCGTACGAACGCAAGCGATTTCGATCTCGAATTTACCAAGCTGGCGCAAAAATTGATCGCCCGTTGTGCCGCCGAGAAACCCAAGCCACGCTGTCTGTGCTCCGAGAGCGCGAGCAGCCATGGCGACATGCGCGGCCTTCCCTCCTGGGAACGCTTCGGCTCTTTTCGCGCGATTGATGCGGCCGACCGCGAACGCGTCCAAGCGTAGACGACGATCAATCGCAGGATTTGCGCTGACGCAAACAATTGGTGCGCCAATCACGTGCGCTTGTCCCTTGAGAGCATTGTGCCAAGCTAGCACAGCTGCAAATCACAAGAAAAGGAATGAACCGAAACCGCCGTACGAATGGTGCCCCACTCCGAAACCGCACCTTGGCAACCCGATGTCCACTTACGCCAGCCCGGTTCGCGCTTGCAGCCAGAGCGCAGGAATTCCTGGTTAACAACTCGCGAAAGCAGGCTGCTCTTGCGCTTCCGATCCGTCGGGCTAAACCCTCCCGTGTGGGCTTTCCCCGCGCTTTCGATCACCTGCTGAGGCTTGTCGGCAATCCTCATTTTGTGTCAAGCTAGCTCTCACACCAAGAAGGTAACGAGAAGAAATAACACGAAACAGGGTCAGACGAACCGCAATGCTAAGCGCGACCTGCAGCTCTCATCCTTCCGGCGCAGTTGCTCGGGTTTCACACCGGCGTCCAAAAAGGCCTCGATCCGGACAACCCGCCTTATGTCAGCCGGATGGCGATGCTCGATAGCGCGGACGGAGAATCCGTGGCGAGGCTTGACGTCTCGGTCGTCGGCGAGATCAATCCTGACCTAATCCTCTACGGCGTGCCGGAAGATTTGAAGCCCGAACGAGAGTTCCTTGTCCAGGGATTCCGGCTGACACTGGGAAGTTCCTCTGCAATTTTCGCTCATAACCTTTCGGTGCTCGGCACGCGCGTTGGCATGATGTCGAAGATCGGTCGAGACGAATTCGGGAAATTGGCCATCGATTGGCTATCGAAGGGAGGCGTGGATGTCACACGCATCCGGCAAGCAGACATGGGTTCAGCAACTGGCCTGACGGTCATCCTGACCCATCCAGGCCAGCGGTTCATCTTGACTTACCCGGGCACAATCTTTGAACTGGCGTATGGGGATCTCGATCTCGACTACGTGTTCTCGGCCCGACACTTACACCTCTCCTCCTACTTCCTGCAAAAAAGCCTGCGGCCCAGAATCGCGGACCTTTTCCGCGAGGCGCGAAAAAGGGGTTTGAGTACGTCTCTTGACACAAACGACGATCCAGACAATGTTTGGGCTGACGATGTTCGCGAGACACTGCGTCACGTCGATATCTTCTTTCCGAACGAGCGCGAGGCAAAAGCGATCGCCCGAACGGACGATTTGGCGCGGGCGATCGACACCTTGAGTGACCGGGTGGGGATCGTTGCCGTGAAACTCGGCGGGGAGGGAGCGGTTGCGCGTCAAGGCGCCGCGGAGTTCCGCGCCTCACCTGTTCGCGTCAACGCAGTGGATGCTGTGGGCGCTGGCGACAGTTTTGACGCCGGATTCATTCACCGGTTTTTGGAAGGGGCGACGGTCGAAGAATGCCTGACTTACGCCAATGTGGCCGCTGCGTATTCGACTACGCGCGAAGGTGGAACGGAAGCGTATCGAGATAGGAACAACCTCGCCAAGTTCTTTCGCGAACATGGCACCTGAAATTGTCCGGGGTCCACTCTCGCAGATTCTCTTACCATGGTGCGCCAGTTTCTCGAACGCCCTTGGGCTGAGCGAAAATGCTTTTACAATGTGGACTTCAGCGCTATGACGCGAAAAGGAATTCGCCGGGCCGCGCGGTCACGGGATCAAACCTCGGCAGGTTGCATCCGGAAACCTCTCATCGTTCGCGACCGCGCGTAATGGGGCGGGGATGACGCTCACCATGAGCCAGTATTCGTGTGTTCGTAAAATGGCGAGCGCGTTAAGGCCACTTGCCCGCATCATCGTCCGCCGGACTCGATGGTCAGTCTCGCTATTGCACATATTGAAGGAAGAATGCTACTTGACTTGCGAGTTCGTGTATCGTCGATTGTTCGGAAGATCGAACGTCGTATTCGCATGGCCGGTGACCGTGATTGAAAATCTCTTCTCGGTTGAGATCCCTTCTATGCCCTGGACGGTGAGGCGCACTGTGTAATTGCCGGCCGCAGTGTACGTGTGCATAAGGCTCTGGCCCGTTGCCTCCGTCCCATCACCGAAATTCCAACGATAGAAAATGGCCGGCACAGGACTATCCGTCGTTGCAGCCGTGAGGCGCACCGCCGTGCCCGCGCTGGCTGAGGCCGGTAGCTTAGCTGTCACTTCCGGCGCGCCCGTGGGAATGGAATCATCCACCAGCTTGATCAGGCGCACAGACCGCGCAGGTTGATCTTCAATCTTCAACGTCCCTCCTTCGATGGCGACGGGGGCGTCTTGGTTCAGCACGTCATAAGCATGGAAGGGATGCGCCGCGGGAAGACCGAGGTCTGCCAAGGTAAAGGTGTGAGAAGTCGGCTGCTCCGACCAGTTAAAAACGGCGAGCATGGCCTGCCGCGCGTCTTCGCGGAGAAAGAAAATGCTGGGTTCTTCGTCCCCAGGACGGAAGGTCATCAGGTCAAGTGGCACGGCCGCTCGCTGGAGCCGGATCATGTCTAAAATTTCTCGATTTTCAACCAGTGCCAAACGGCCCGGGTCCGCCCCCAGGGTGGGGAGATCGTCCCCGATTTCATACATGCCGCCCGCCAGCGCCGCCAAAACAATCTGAACCTGCGCTTCATTCAGAGTCAACCCCGACTTCGACTCGTGCCAGGTCTGTTGGGGTTCGACTTCTTTCGAGACGGAAAAAGCGTCCGGGTCGCTGACAAAGAAATTGCGATTCATGTAGAAGCGCGCCGCGATATTCGGGTCCGCATCTTTACTGGCCTGAAACGAATGCCCGGTATCCGGCGCAATGCGTCCTTCGTCCACAAGGCCCACGGGATTCAGGATTTCGCTTCCGTCTTTATCGAGCATCACATCAGGGCCCACGGCCTCACGGATGATCTTGAGCCCGATCCGCTGGGCCTCCAGCGCCGTCGTATGGGGCCGGTAATAGCGGCCCTCAACCAAGGTATAGTCCATGAAGTCCAACTTGATATAGCGGACGCCCCATTGGCGAGTCAAAATGCGATAGGTCTGGCGAAGATACGTCTGGGCTCCGGGGTTGGTGGTATCAAGGACGTAAAGCCGGTCGGCGTGGTCGTCCACGTAGCCGATGAAAATGGGCCGGTCATGATCGTCGCGGACTAGCCAGTCTTTGTGGTGCTCGTAAATCCAGGACCGGTTGGAAACTTCGAAAGGCCCTGTCCAGATTCCAGGTACAAGGCCCAAGCTCGAAATCTTGTGCTCGACGCTCCACATCCCGTGCGGAAATTGAGGTGCATTCGGGGTGGAGTATTCACCTCGGGCGTAGTCATAACCTTCGTCGATATGCAAATAATCGTAACCGAGCGATTTCAGGTGCTCGGCCAGCCAGCGGGCATTCGCCAGGACTTCACCCGCGTTGATTCCCGCGTAAAACGCCGTCCAGCTCCACCAACCCATAGGAGCTTCTTGTGGAAAACAATAGGGATGAAGGCGATGGATGGCTTCCCCGTAAGCTTCCAGTTCCTGCAAATAATTCGGCCCGGCTGCGAACATCACGCGCTCGGAAGAAAGAGACTCGCCGGGCGGCACAGGGAGGCTCAACTGAACTTGCTGGCCGGGGGCGATCGGGTCTCGATCGAGAATTGCCTGGGTCGTCCCGGTTGAGCCCACCGTGAAGGAGGCAATGTGCGCCGCGCCCGAGGCGTTCCGGCTGACCCCAAGGCGCGCAATGGTCAGAAATTTGTCCGTGGTCAGGGCCGAAAGCAACAGGCTCTGCTTGCTGGCCAGGTTATAGAGGAGGATATTGCGCACTCCAAAATAGGCACCCTGCGGTGCCTCCGCCAGCCCGCCGATGTGGATCGTGGGATCCTCGCTGACGCTTTCCGCCAGTACCCGGTCGTCCTGGTCGGTCGCTCCGAGGTCAACGAGCGGCTGACCAACCGCATCGACCACGCGAATGGCCTGAAGAGAAACGCTCTGGCCCAATCCGTTGCGCACGGCTACGGAAATGTCGCCGTAAGGCTCATCGTCATACAGGTGCAGGATGCACACCAAATCCGGCTTTCCAGCCAGACCGCTGAAGGTTAGGGTCAGAGCTTGCCCATGGCCGAGCACGTCTTGAAAGGGCGCCTCGCTTGTCTCGTGGCGGGGATAGTCTGAAGATCGGATCCATTTCTGGTTGACCTGCGCATCCACTCGCGAAATGAGCACGGGATGCTCGAGGCCGCGCGGGAAGATCTCGTAGGCCCCGTCTTGGGGCCGGACGCGGACCGAAAGCTGCTTGTTTTGAAGCGCAGGGCCGGCCTGCGCCGAAGCACTCAGGGTGACCCCTAGGATTGAAACGGCAAGATACGTGAACGTCCTTTTCCTTACGAGCATGTTGACCTCGGATAAAGGCACAGACGGTCTCGCACCAGCGATCCGTCTTGTTTGGGAGGAAAACCATGTCACGGGCCGTCGCCGGATCGAATGCCGTGACTCAGCTCAGAACAGCAGTTTCAGCCCGAGCTGCATAATACGCGGACTCGTCGAAGTATAGGTGATCGTTCCGAAGGTGCCGCCAGAGGACGGCAGCCCGTCGGCCACAAAAACATCCGGCTGGCCGAAGTTGACATTGTTGAAAGCGTTGAACGCTTCGGCGCGGAACTGCAGCGTGTAACGTTCGCCGATTTTGGTGTTTTTGAGCAGAGCAATATCCGTATCGAACAATCCGGGGCCCGTCAGAATATTCTTTCTCGTGTTCCCGAAGGTTCCAGGGGCGTTCTGGGTGAACGCCGCGGGATTGAAGTACTCCTGAATCAGGGCGCTGTGCGAGCGGCTGGGATCCAGTTTCGCCTGCGCGATCGTGGCGCCGGGAGCGAAATCCGCGCGGTCCACGTAATCTCCCGTGAGGGAATTGTCGCAACCGCACATGATGCTGAATGGCAATCCGCTTCGCCAGGTAATGATCGGCGCGACAGCCCATCCGTTCACGAGCTTATCCGGCGCCCCGGTCAAATTGAAATGGGGAATCTGCCAGGTCCCCGAAATCTTGATGCTGTTCGCTATATCGTCGGCAGACAAGCCATAATTGGCGTTGCGGTTAAATGGATTTGTGGCGTAGAAGCTCTCATTGTTTACGGATTCGGAAAAGTCGTCCTGTGCTTTAGCCCAGGTGTAGTCGGCGAGAAACGAAAGCCCATAGCTCATCCGCTTCTCCAGGCTCAACTGCAACGAATTGTAGTGGGAGTTGAAGCCCGAATCTATCATCCCGATAGGCCCGAAGTTCGGATATGGCCGCTGGCCTCCCAGCGAATACAGCCCCGAATTGATATCGGCCATCGGCTGTTGGTCCGAAGTCCCAAAAAGGTGCGTGCCCTTGTTCCCGAAATATGCGGCCTTGACCAGCCAGCTCTCGCCGAGTTGACGCTCGAGCGTCAGATTCCAGATGGTGATTTCGGGCATCTTGAAATCGAGCGAGAAAAAGTAAGCCAAGGTGGCCGGGAGAGGAAACTGGAAGTTGGAGGGCGGAAGGTTAGGCCCGAAATCCTGCGGGAACGGATTGGCGATGCCGGCGCTGCCATAAGGATCGTCAAAGCTGGCATACAGCTGGTTGCTCAGAGGAAGAGTGATGATGGGCGCGAAGGGCGGCGCCCCGGCGTCATCCTGGTAGGCGAGAGTTTCAGGCGGCTGAAAATAGTAGCCTACCCCACCGCGAAGGCTGGTCTTGCCATCTTCGGTGAGGCGATAAGCAAATCCGAGGCGAGGCGCGAAACTGTCGAGCGTGCTGTGATAGGTTCCTCTCGGACAGCCCGGATCGCCGGCAAGCAGCAACCCCAGAGGGGCGTTGGGATAGAGCGTGGATTGTTTGCCCGGCTCAAAGCAAGGCAGGCGGTTGTGGCTATCGGTATAGGGTATCAAAGGTTGCCAGCGCAGGCCGCCGTTGAGCGTCAGGCGTGGCGTGGCGCGCCAATCGTCTTGGATGAAGGCGTCCCAATTGTACCCCGTAATGTTGGCGTAAATGCCGCCGCCCTGATTGAATATGCTGACATCTCCCAGCATCAAGTCCGCGAGATTGTTTCCGGTGAAAGTTCCGCCGAATTCGTAACTGGCGCCCTCCAGGTACTGGTTGGAAATGGGAGCGACAACTCGCAGCATTTCTCCGCCGAACGTGATCTGATTGCGGCCCTTGACCCACGTTGCCACTTCTCGAAGTGTCTGGTCGCCGCGATTGTAAGCGCCCACGTTGGGACCGATGATGTCAAAATACCCATCCACGAGAATGGTGAGTTGCGGCGACGGCGAGGGGGCAATTTTTGACCCGAGAGCATCGGCCGAGAACGGAACGCCAGGAATATAGCCACCATCCTGCTTGTTCCACCCGAACCAGGTGTTAAAGAGCAGGTTGGGCGAGGCCACAATGGCGTCATTCAGGGAAATCGTTTGCACCCGAATCCGATTGGCATTCGACTGGATGGTCAGAATGTTGTTGTTGGTCAGGGGAACGGCCGGTTCCACGAATTTCGTATAGAAGTATTTCCCGCTGATATGGTGCTTGCCGCGGATGTAATCGATCTTGGCAAGGAACTGGTTGTCGTTTGTATCGTTCGCCGCCCCCAGGTAATTGAGTTCGTGGCCGCCGGCGTTGGGCAGCGGCAGATAATTCATCAAGTTCTGCGCGGCCGTGGAGAGCGTGAGTCCAGCCGCCGTGAGATTGTTATACGGGATGGGCGCACCGGAATCGGGATCACTCAGTTGAGTGCCGTTCGGATCCGTGCAGAGACCGGTCGAGTCATAGGTCGAGCAGAGGTCCCCAAAATCACCGGTTCGCTCGGCCGCAGTGGGGACGAAAGCGATGTTTCCATTGGGCGCCGTCCGCGTGCGCGTGCCCTGGTAGCTGCCGAAGAAAAACAATTTGTCTTTCTTGATAGGCCCTCCCAACGTCGCGCCGAATTGATTCTGCTTCAGCGTGTCCCGTGCCGGGGCGAAGTAATTGCGCGCATCAAACACGTAGTTGCGGACAAAATCGAACGCATCCCCGTGGAACTGGTTCGTGCCGGACTTGGTGACTATATTGACGACCCCACTGATGGCGTTGCCGTACTCCGCGCTCATGTTCCCAGTTAGTACGTTGAATTCCTCGATGGCATCGGGGTCTGGAAATGGAAGGTTGGCGTTCATGTAGGTATCGTTGTTGTCGGCGCCGTCCATCTGGTAGTTGACTCCATTCGGGCCGCCCCCATTAACGTTTGCATATTGCTCGCCAGGGTAGGCTCCCCCTTCACAGCCCACGCCGCAATACTGATCCGTCACGTCGTTTGCTCCTGGGATAAGGAACACCAGGCTCTGGGCTTCGCGGCCATTCAGGGGCAGATTCACAATGCTCTGCTGGTTCACCAACTGACCCGTGGTGGCCGAACGCGTGGTGACCAGCGAGGCATTTGCGGTCACGGTGACTCTCTCCGCGACCGTGCCGACCTTCAAAACTACGGCTTGGGTTGCCGCCTGGTTGACCGTCAGGACGATACCCGTCTGGACGTAGGTTTCGAACCCGCTCTTGGTCACGGTCAGCTCGTAGGTTCCGACCTGAAGCGCGGGAAACACGTATTCGCCAGTCGCTTCGCTCGTCGTCTTGTAAGTCAGGCCGGTAGCCGTGTTTCGCGCCGTCACGCCAGCAGCGGGAATGCCGGCGCCACTCGGGTCGGTAATTCTTCCGCCCAGGCTGGCTGTAGTGAATTGAGCGGCGGCCGGGAGAGCCCCAAAGACCACCACCAATAGAATGGTCAGAAATGCTGCAATGTGGCATCGCTTCGTTCCGCTGCCGTTCCCCATGCTCTTCCCCTCCCCACTCTTCCTAGGGCTTCCACTAGTTGGCCGAATTCAAAACTCTGCCCAACGCAACATAACGAAACAGAACGAAGCATATTCCTGCATTTTGGAAAGTCAAGCTCTCTTTTTAACTGTCATCAAGCTGAATGGAATGGATTATCCCGTTTCTTGGGCGCTTGCGGGGGCCACGTGGCAATCAAAGCTTCAACCCACGCTCATTAAAGCCATAGAGCTTGATAGAATTGGGCTTCGGACTGCGCTGCCTTCAGGCGAGGAGTGGATCGCCAATCGAAAAAACTTGCCTTCGTCGGGCCTCATATGCAAGACTTCCGACGCACGCTGCGATTTCGCAAGTGAACATAAGTTTACGAAAGGTATATACGAACAGGTGCTGCACGCCAAACCCAACCGCATTCTGGCCGAGGAGAGGCGCCGGCAGATCATCGACCTGGTGAATCATCAGGGCACGGTCCTGGTGCCCCGCCTGGCGCGGCAGTTCTCAACCTCCGAGGTAACGATCCGTCAAGATTTGGAGGCGCTTCATAACCAGGGCTATGTCCATCGGACGCATGGCGGTGCGCTTCCGGTTCGCTCCGCCGCCCTGCTGGACCGAGCCTTGTCTGAGAAAGAAAAGCTTCATCGGCGGGAGAAGCACCGAATTGCAGCGGCGGCGGCCCGCTTGGTGAAAGAGCGGCAATCGGTGGTGCTCGATTCCGGAAGCACGACGACGGCTGTGGCGAGGGCACTGCGTAATTTCCACGAGTTGACCATCATCACGAATGCCGTCAACATCGCCGCGGAGCTGGCGGGCACCTCGATTCAGGTCATCCTTACCGGTGGAATTTTGCGAGAAGATTCATTCTCTCTGATCGGTCCGCTGGCTGAAAGTGCGTTGGAGCGGCTCAGCGCGGACTTGCTTTTTCTTGGCGTTGACGGCTTCGACATCAACTTCGGCCTGACGACGCCGAATTTGCTCGAAGCCAATGTCAACCGGGTGATGATGAAGATCGCGCGCCACCGGATAGTTGTCTGTGATTCGAGCAAGTTTGCCTCGCGCAGCCTGTCCCTGATCGCCGCGGCCTCAGATATCCATCAGGTCATCACGGACAGGAACATTTCGGAATTGGATTTAACCGCTCTCAAAGAGGCAGGAATTAATGTGACGGTTGTTTGACGGAGTTTGTGTAGGCTCGCAATTTCGCGGCGCCCCGTTCGGCCGCTATGGGCAAACCCACGGCTGCCGCTGAAGCAACGGCTTTCGGACTGTCATTGTCGAGGGAGAGTTCGAATTCAATATGACGAATCCACGTTCCCAACCGGGGTCTCACACTGGGGTTGAGATTCACTCACAGCCCCACCGCTGGGCGGAAAGCCTCCGCGACCTGGAAAAAGATCCGGAGATCGAACGAACCATTCACGAATTCTCCAATTCCCGGCGCTGGTTGTTTATTGGCTGCGGGTCGAGTTATTACGTGGCGCTGGCCGCAGCCGCCAGTTGGAAGGCTACGACCGGCTTATGCGCCCAAGCTGTCCCCGCCTCGGAATTGCTCCTCTTCCCTGACTTGGTTCTCGATCAGGGTTCACCGCCCCGGCCGGTTCTAATTTCCCGGTCCGGCGCAACCTCGGAAATCCTGAGGGCGGGAGACTTCCTGGTCGCTAAGGGCATTCCTTTCGTGGCAGTCACTTGCGCTGCGGGCGAGGAGCTCGAGCGGATGGCCGCAACCACTATCCGGCCGGCGGCCGCCAACGAGGAAAGCACCGTCATGACGCTGTCGTTTACTTCCATGCTTATCGCCATTCAGTACTTGGCGGCGAAATTTGCCGGAAACGCTCAGTTTCTCAGCTCGCTCCGCGAGACGCCGGGCGCGTCCAAGAAGTTCGTCGAGAACGCCAGCCCGGCCGTGAAATCCTTCGTGGAGATTCATGATTTCGCGGACTACGTGTGGCTGGGACAGGGGCCCTGTTACGGGCTCGCGTGCGAGGGGGCGCTCAAGGTAAGCGAAATGTCCTGCTCCTACGCCCAGAGTTACCACACCTTGGAGTTTCGTCACGGTCCCAAATCCATTGTCGGGCCGGAAACGTTGGTCATGTTCCAGTTGTCGGAGACTGGTTTCGAGCCGGAGCGCGATGTTTTAGAAGAAGTGAAAGATCTCGGCGGGACGACGCTGGCGGTCGCTCGCGCGGCGGACAAGCGGGTCCGCGACGCGGCGGACCTGCTATTGGAACTGCCTCTGGACGGCGACGAATACGCGGGGTTGGCACCCAGAATGATTCCCGCGCAATTGCTGGGTTTATACACCGGACTGAAGAAACTGCTCGATCCGGATAATCCGCGCAATCTGAGCCGTGTTGTTACCCTTGGCGAATGACGCTGAGTGGCCCCTGCCTACCATGAAGCACTTTGATCTCACCGTCGTGGGTGAATTGAATCTGGATTTGATTCCGTACGGGGAGTGGCACTCGCGGATTACATGTTTAAGCCGGTAAACAGGAACCTCTCTTTACTCGCGGCGTCCTGCAGCCTCGTTGAACGCGCAAATGATGTTCTTAGCCTCTTTAACCTCGCTCCGTACAAAAGCAGCAGCCAGGTATTTTTCCGGCCTTATTGCCTCCTGATCGGCTACCTCATTTTCAGATCGACCTAACTGCCTCGACTCCTGGGCATGCTGATGGCATTTGCCGGTGTGGGTTGGCTGATTTTTCTCTCACCGCTCGAAAACCGTCTATCCATCTGAACTCCCAGATGACTGTTTTTCGCTGCCAGCAGGACCTGATGTTGTGTGAGATGATTCGTCCGGCGCGAGAGAACCTCGGATGCGGCGAACGAGGGAGGGCTTCAACGGATGTCCGATGCTCGGGCGGTAGCGGGCGTGACCAGCAAGCCGGCACCGTCGCGTGTCTCTCGGTGGGTCGTCCTGATCGTGATCGGTGTCGCCTGCTACGGCGGCTATTACGCATTCGACTACATTGGACCGCTCGCGCCGCTGCTCAGCCGCCAGCTGCACTTCTCGAATACCGACATCGGCTGGCTGCAAGCGGTCTACAGTCTTCCCAACATCCTCGCGACGCTCGTCTGCGGCATCATCATCGACCAGCTCGGAACCCGCAAGTCGCTTTCGATTTTTGGGGTGCTCATCTTCGTCGGTCTTATCGTCACGGCGCTCACTCCGCGGCTGGGCGTCATGGTGGTCGGCCGCCTGTTTGTCGGGTCGGGCGGGGAAGCACTAGCGCTGGCCGCCAACGTCGCCGTAGCCCGTTGGTTTTGGCAGGACGAGTTGAGCCTGGCGTTCGGACTCCGGGGATCGGCGGCGCGGCTGGGATCGCTGAGCGCCCAGGTTTCGCCGGCTTGGGCACCCCGCGCGTACCGATACTGGCGGTGGCCTCTTCTTCTTGGCGTCGGTTTTGGCGGGCTCTGCTTACTCGGCGCCGCACTGTACTGGATGCTTGACGCCCGCGGCGAGCGACGATTCACCCTGGGACACACTGCGCAAACCACGAAAGTTCAGCTGGGCGAAGTGTTCCGCTTCAATCGATCCTTCTGGTTAATTGCTGCGCTGTGCGTCACCTTCTACGGTTGTATCTTTCCCTTCGAGACTTTTGGACAGAAATTCCTGATCGAGGCGCGGCACCTCACGCCCCAAACCGCGGCGCTCCTGGTGGGCATGGAGCCGTTCTTCTCGCTGGTTGGAATGCCGATCTTCGGCCTGTTAGTCGATCGCTACGGCCACCGGTCGCTGCTCATGATGTTCGGCTCACTCCTCATCGTGCCGGTGTTCCCCCTGCTCGGCTTCACGAGCATCCCGGCAGCGATCCCGCTGGCCATGATGGGTGTGGCGTTCGCGCTGGTGCCGGCCGTGATGTGGCCGGCGCTTTTTTATGTCGTGGAGAGGTCACGACTCGGCTTGGCCAATGGCATGCTGGATTCCGTGCAGCAGCTCGGACTCGTCGTCATCAATCTGTTGATCGGCTGGGCGAATGACCACTGGCTGGCGAGTGCCACGCACGCGGCCGGCTACCATGCCGGAATGTTGATGTTCACGGCGATTGCGGTACTCGCCGTACTATGCGCGTTCGCTTTGTGGCGGGCGGAAACGGGTCCCTCTTCGCACGGACTGGAGACCATAACGACCAGGCTGTGAGCTTCTTCGCGTCGCGCTTTCGTCAAAATTTCTGCCGGATCGCTCACAAGCGGATCGCTCCAACCTTGACCAGGGCGTTCTGGCTGGCTTAGAGTTTCGGGCGACGCAAATGAAAATCGCTGAAATGAATTGGATGCAGGTCGAAAAGAACGTCGAGCAGGACGGTCGCGCCGTCGTGCCGGTGGGGAGCACGGAGCAGCACGGATACCTGAGCTTGGCCGTTGACGCCATCTTGGCTGAGCGCATCGCCTGCGAGGCGGCCGAACCGCTCGGCGTTCCAGTGTTTCCCGTGCTCAGCTTTGGCATCACGCCTTATTTCCTCCGTTATCCCGGCAGCATCAGCCTTCGTCTCGACACCTACCAGCGCATCGTCGCCGATGTCCTCGCGAGCCTTGCGGGCACGGGGTTCAAGCGGGTGCTGTTCGTGAACGGCCACGGCGGAAACACTCCGGGCGGTTCGATCCTGCAGGAGTGGATGAACGATCATCCGGGGATTACCGTGAAGTGGCATAACTGGTGGAATGCACCGAAGACTGCAGCCGCTGTGGCTGCCATCGATTCTGTTGCGTCGCATGCATCGTGGATGGAGAACTTCCCGTGGACTCGCGTGGCCGGCGTGAAGCTGCCGGATGGTCAGAAGCCGATGATCGACATCGCGCGCATGCGGACGATGGACGCCGCGAGCGTGCGAGCCTACCTGGGCGATGGCAATTTCGGCGGCGTATATGAGAAGCCTGACGATCAGATGATGCGAGTTTGGCATACGGGCGTCGAGGAGACACGCGAGGCGCTGGAGGGCCCGTGGCAGTAACCCCCGGCGGCGCGGATTCGCCGGATCGGATTCTGGTCTGGGGCGCAGGGGCAATTGGCGGCGCCATTGCGGCCTGTCTCGGTCGCTCCGGGCTGGACGTCACGGTTGTGGATGCCAATGAGGCTCACATTCGGGTGATCCGCGAGCGAGGTCTTGCGATCACGGGCCCGATTGAGACCTTTACCCAACTGCTGCCGGCGTATACGCCCGACGACCTCGCGGGCGTCTGGAACACCGTCTTCCTTTGCGTCAAAGCTCTGCACACGCAAACAGCCGCGCGCCAACTCGCCGCGTACCTCGCTGCAGACGCCGTCGTTGTGTCCTTGCAGAATGGCTTCAACGAGTTGATCATCGCCGAGACAGTCGGAACGGAACGCACGATGGGTGCCTTCATCAACTTTGGCGCCGATGTCCTGGAGCCTGGCGTCGTGTACCTCGGCGGCCGGGGCGCGGTGGTTGTCGGCGAGCTCGACGGACGCCAAACGCAACGTCTTGCAAGCGTGCACCGAGCACTGCAGTATTTTGAGGCGGGCGCGATCACGACGGACAATATCTGGGGCTATCTTTGGGGGAAGATGGGCTACGGCGCTTTGCTTTTCGCCAGCGCTCTCACGCCGGCCAGCATCGTCGATGTGCTCGACTCCCGGGAGGCGCGGCCGGTGCTCACGGCTTTGGCGCGGGAAGTGATGGCCGTGGCCGCGGCCGAGCGCGTGACCCCGATGGGCTTCAATGGCTACGATCCCACAGCCTTCAGTCTGAACGGAACCCGTGCCGCAATCGATGCTTCGTTCGAGGCCATGGTGGCGTTCAACCGCAGCTCGGCGAAGACGCACAGCGGTGTGTGGCGTGACATTGCCATTCACCACCGCAAGACCGAGTGCGATGCGCAGTTCGCGCCCATCCTCGAGCTCGCGCGCCGATACAGGGTCGCCATTCCCCACGTGGAACGCCTTGTGTCGCTTATGCGGGAGGTCGAGAGCGGTGCGCGTTCGCAGGCGATGGACAATCTACTGCGATTGCACGCTTGACTTGCTCTTTATGCCCAGGAGAGGGTGAACGCAGCTCCCAGGTAAGCCCGATGCATATCCGCTTTGACGGCCAAACGGCAATCGTGACTGGAGCCGCCCATGGTTTCGGCCGGACCATCGCGTTGAACTTTGCGAATCTCGGCGCGCGCGTGGTGGCCTGCGATGTACTCGAGAGCGAACTCGACGAAACGGCGCGACTGGCGAAAGAACAAGGAACGTCACTTGAGGTTCGCGTGCTCGACGTGAGCAATCGCTCGGCGGTGCTTGCCATGGTCGCCCAGACACTGAAGGCCAGCGGACGCATCGACATCTTGGTGAACAACGCCGGCGGCGTGCTAGGTCAGGTCGGCCGGCCACTTGAGGAGGTATCCGAGGCCGATTGGAAGGCTATCTTCGCGGTGAATCTCGATGGTGTTTTTTACTGCAGCCAAGCCGCGGCCCCGGCAATGAAAGAGGCGCGCTACGGTCGCATCGTTAATATATCAAGCGGCGCTGGCCTGGGCGTCAGTCTCACCGGAATCCAAGCCTACGCCTCAGCTAAGGCGGGGCAGATCGGACTGACGAGACAGTTGGCGCACGAACTTGGGCGCTGGGGCATCACGGTGAATAACGTGGCTCCCGGTTTCGTCCGATCTAATCCCACGACCGAAAGGCAGTGGGAATCCTACGGCCAAGAGGGACAGCGCCGGCTCGTTGAGAATATCGCGCTCAAACGGCTCGGCTCGCCTCAGGACATTGTGAGCGGCGTTCTCTTCTTTGCGAGCGAGCACGCTGGTTGGATCACGGGCCAGACACTGGCTATAGACGGAGGCAAGTGAGTCTGATCGTGGAAGCATTTGGGAGAGTGCTGAAATAAAGGAGCATGGTCATGCCGAATGACGTTCTGAAAGTGGGTGCGCTCTTGCCAAAGCCGTCCCGTTCATGCCGATCGAACGACTGACCTTCGATGAGGGAAAATGTCTCGTCGACGTTGGCTTCGGAGAACCTGGATACGGCATGCTGGCGCGTCAGTAGTATCGCCCGACACTCGAGGTCAATGGTCTCTGTGGGGTTATCCGGGAACGAAGTCTTTTGGACCAGCAGCGGATCTGCTTTACTTGATAGGACAACCGGGCGCAAGCGGATGTGGCAGGTCGCGTTTCGGGTCAGGAGTGAATTGTTAGGCTCCCGCCTCTGCCGGGCATCACGTCCGCGTGCTTACCTGAATCGACTCCAAATATTTCACCAAATTCTCTATCCTCACGGGCCCGCGATCCACGTCCGCCTCCACTTGGTGAAAAATTGGTCCCCACACCGGCATCTCCCGCGACCCATGCGACGCGATCATCCCTTCCCCCATAATGATCCTCCGCACGCGCGCCACCGGAAACTCGCCCCCGTTTTTCTTCGCAATTAGTGTCAAGTCGGGCGCCCTCACTTTCAACGCCGGCGCCACCGGCCCGTTCCCTTTGCCGTTTTTCCCATGACACGACGCGCAGTACGCCCGGTACAAATCCGCGCCCTCTACCGACCGGATCAACGTTTGCTGTTTCTTTGAATCCGGGGGCTTCTTCGTGGCCTGCGAACCGGTCTGCGCCCTCGCTCCCGTTCCTGCGACTACGGCTGCACTCACCGCAACAAATAAGCACCACGGCGCGCTTCGTATTTTCATAACCGTCCTATCACCTTGACCTACCGAACCCGGCCTTTGCCGCTTTTTGCAGGATTTCGAATATCAGAGAGATTAGACGCACCGCGTTACTCTAAGCCGGAAAGAACGTCCATGCAAAAGTCGGCCAAGTCGGGTTGGCGCCGTGGCTAGACAATGTCACGCTCGAGCCGACTGGCGGTGGATTCACGAACCGGAAGGGCAGTCCTCCGCGAGAATGCGATCCATCGTGGCGATTAGCAAATCCGCATCGGCCCGGCTGAAAGGAAGCGGTGGCTTGATCTTGATGACATTATGGAAAGGTCCGTCCGTGCTCAGCAGGATGCCGCATTCTCTCATGCGATTGACCACGTAGGCGGCCTGCTCCCCCGCAGGCGCCAGCGTCTCGTGGTCGCGCACGAATTCTACGCCGAGGAACAGGCCCAGCCCGCGCACGTCGCCGATCACGGGATGTTTGGTTTTGAGCGCGTCGAGACCATTCAGCAAGTGCGTTCCGACGTCGCGGGCGTGAGCCTGCAGCTGTTCGTCGTCAATCACATCCAGCACAGCCATTCCGATCGCGCAGGAAACGGGGTTCCCGCCAAACGTATTGAAGTACTCCATGCCGTTCGCGAAGGACGCGGCGATTTCCGCCGTGGTCACGACGGCGGCGAGCGGATGACCGTTGCCGATGGGCTTGCCCATGGTCACGATGTCGGGCACGATGTCCTGCGTCTCAAATCCCCAGAAATGGCTGCCCACGCGGCCGAAGCCAGTCTGCACTTCGTCGGCGATGCACACGCCGCCCGCCGCGCGGACGTGCCGATAGACTTCCCGCAGAAAATTCGGCGGTAGAACAATCTGCCCGCCGCAGCCCGGCAGGGATTCGGCGATGAATGCGCCGATTTTTCTGCCGTCTTTTGCGGCCCTTTCGATGGCATCGCATGCCTGCTGCGCGTACTTGGCTCCCGCCTGCGCGTCGCCTCGCTTGTACTCGCCGCGATAATCGTCGGGCAGAGGAACTTTGTGGACGTGCGGCGGCGCGCCCGCCCCTCCGGGGCCGTCAAATTTGTATGGACTAATTTCGATGAGCGACGAGGTATTGCCATGATAGGCCGCGTCCAGGACGAGGATGTCTTTCCTCCTCGAATGGGCGCGCGCCAGACGCAACGCCAGCTCGTTGGCCTCGCTGCCCGAGCAGACAAAAAAGCAAACGCGGAGCGGCTCGGGAAACTTCGCCGTCAGCTGTTGGGCGAAACGCACCAGGTTTTCGTGCAAGTAACGCGTGTTCGTGTTGAGAACGGCCATCTGCTCCTGCCCGGCGCGGACCACGCGAGGATGGCAGTGGCCTACGTGCGCGACGTTGTTTATGCAGTCAAGGAATGGACGGCCGGATTCATCATAGAGATACTGCATCGAGCCTCGAACGGCCTCGAGCGGCCGGCGATAGGAAATGCTCAGGGATTTGCCGATAAGTTGCGAGCGCAGGACTAAGATTTGATCTGGCTTGATTGTGGTCCGTGTCTTCTCGTGCAAATCCGGAATGCCGACAATCAAATTGGGGTCAGGGTTGATACTGAGCCAAAGTTCTCGCTCGCGCGCCAGTGCCACGCCGGGGAAATCCCCCTTCTGGCCGAGCATGGCCGTGATGATTTGAAAATGCAAATGCGGCGGCCAGCCGCCATTCGTCGGGAAACTGCCGATGCGAGCGATTTGAGCGCCGCGTTTGACGGGCATGCCTTCGCGCAAGCCGTCGAGCGAGTCCTCACTCAAATGGCCGTAAAGCGTAAAGAAGGGATGTGCGCGATCGCCGGCGGTGTGTTGCAGAATAATCGTGGGTCCATAATCGAGCGGAAGATTGTTATTGCGGAAGCTGTGCACAACTCCGTCGAGCGGGGCGAGCACCGGCGAGCTTGGCTTCGCGAACAAGTCAATGCCGACATGAATCGTTCGCCACTCGGGGCCGTCGATTCCTTCAAGTTGAAATCCCCGGGAAGTGTAAAGACAGCGCGGTTCGTTGTACCGGCCGACGCCGATCTGTGCGCCCGCGGATTTGAGCCTCGCAAACAAGCGCTCCGTGGTCGTCTGGGCATCCTGCCAGCCCTCTAGGAGGCCGACCTCGGGGCTGTTGGCGCTTAAATCAAAGACTACATGGCGAGCCGATTTCGGATCCGGTTCGACCAGCTTGCCGAAGCTGGCGGAATTCTTCTTGAGCCACCGCACGATCGTCGGAGTGCGCGGATTAGGCTCCAGGTCGCAGGCATGACGAAAAGAGAAATGCGCGAACTCGGAATGAATTGCCTCAAGGCGTTCGAGCAATGCCCACGCCGGAGCTTCGCTGATGGTCAAGTATTCGTTCGCCGGCGCGGCGACGCGCTGGTAGGCCGAATTCGTCACGCTCACGGACAGGCGCGTGCAGATCAGGGAAAAGAGGATCTCCAATTCGGCTTCCTCGAGAGGACACGCGTGGTGATAACCAGCGACAACGTGCTCTGCGGCGGCGAGCGGAGCCGGCTTGCCAAGCATGGCGTACGCTGCTCCCACAGCAAGATCGGAGACCGTGGTTGTTCGCAGCATGTCGCCAAAGTCGATCACGCCGATTACGCGCCGCATCCAGGCGTCACCTTCGCCAACGATCACGTTGTAGTCGTTCGCGTCGTTGTAGACGACGCTCGTGCGCAGGGCGGCAATCCGCGGCGCGACATTCTCTTCAAAATCATCGAGAAAGTGTTCGACAAGTCTGCGCCGCTCCGATGGCGCGACGAATTTCAGATATTCACGAATCCAGCCCGCGCGTCTCGCGTCCCACTTTAGTTCGCGATCCGCCGACGGATGGTGAAAGTCCACAAGCCCCTTCGTGATCGCGCCGAGGGCGCTTCCCAGACTTCTTAGCAGCTCGGGCGCGTGCGGAGAAACCTTCGCGAGCAGCTTCCCGGGGACATATGTCAGCAGCCTCAGGAAATGTTTCGAGCCATCGCCATTCTCGACCTGCACCATCATTTCGCCCTGGGTCGTCCGGCAGAGGCGGGGCAGCAGGAGAGACGGAACACCACTCGCCAGGCGCTCCATCGCCTTGTTCTGCATATCGAGGACGGACTCCTGCTCGTCCGCATTGGCGAGCTTGAGGACAAATTGCTTACCGGAGTCGTCGGCAAGGAGGAAATTCTGGTCGCGCTCGCTGGGAAGCGAGCGCGCGGACGCGCGCAGCCCGTAATATTCCTGAGCTAGAAGCTCGGCGTCCGCCACGGCGAAAGTCGGCAATTCGAATTTGACGTCGAGCGGCAATCGAAATGGATGGTGACTCCCACGCATGTGAATCGACGGCAATCTGAAGTCTAGCCTGAAAAATCGGTAGGCGGGAGTTGAAATAGGAGTGGCCATCGACGGCCCTATACAGCCAGGCAGTGAATCATGGCTTCGAACGGGGAGAGCGGAGGGAAGCTTCCGTCAGGCCGTCGATCTTGTGCTCCAGCCAGTGGCTTCAGCTAGTGGCTTCAGCCTTGCCCCACGTGAGCAGTTTCGCCATCAGCACAATCAGGAGTCATGACTTCGGAGAACACGGGCGCGTCATTGTCCGAGTACACTTCCTATGTCCCGCGCTGTCAACTCGCTGATGGAGACTCCAGTCAGAACGGTAGGGCGGCCACCTTTCGCTTCGACGCTCATGCCGCCGGCGTTGGTGCCGTCGATGTCCACCTGCGCACCAAAGGAACCGCCCGTGCCCCACAGAGCCAGAAACGCCTGCGAGGAGGTGTCCATCGCGAGCCGTTTGAGAATCACTTGTGCGTTCACCAGTCCCGTAGTGTTTTCCAGCGCCAGGAAAGGTGTGATGCTTCCTTGAATATACGCAGGACCCATGCCGCAGTTGAGCCCGCCGCCGCCTTTGGCGCGGTAGAGGATGCCTCGGCGGTTGAACATGCCGTGCTCGATGGTCCAGACGCCCGTGGAGCCGGAACCGTCCTGGGATTCGGGCATGTAAAGCAAAGGCGTCCACGTTTTGTCGATAACCTGCCCTGGACCGCCCAAGAAATTAAGGTAGCGGAAAGTCGTATTCGCGCTTTGCCGGACGACCACGGCGATGCCGGTCATGTCGTTTGCGCCGCCCGTGGTGAGGTTCATGTAATTGAACGTGGAGCCCCAGGCGGAATCGACAACCATCAAGAGCGCTTGATTTGCATTCTCGTCAGCCGCTATCGAAAGAGTGTCAAAGTCAACCGAACCGTGCTCGACGTAGAGGCCGGGATTCGCTTCCGCCACGTGAATCATCGGGGACGCCTTCCAGGCAAACTGCGGCGCCGCGGCACTGCCCCTCCCTCGCCAATTCGTCGAGGAGTTTACGATGATCGGTTCGCCAAGTCTTAGTTGCCCAACCTGGAGAACGTCCAGGCTCCACGGCAAATCCAGCGTGGAATTGATTTGGTAGAAATTCTGGCCGCGCCCGGCGCCCGGGATATAGAGCGTCTGGCCGTTCTGGACGGCGACTCGCGCCGCTGCCAGTATTCCCGGAGCCGCGTCGATGAGCGCTCTTGCGCCGCTCACTTCATTTGCCAGCTTGTCGTGGAGTGCGAGCGTCGGAGTCCCTCCACCGGACACGACCGTCGTCGAGAGATAGTCATTCGCCGGCTGTTTTGCTGTGCAGGAGCGGTCATTGATATAGCTCGGCAGCTTGAAATTGACGCCAATCAACGGCGCGCCCCAGTCGGTGAACGCTGCCACCGTGTAGGACCCGCCCACCGGCCCGGCGGAAGGCATGCTCACGCCGATCACGTGCAGAGAGGAGTCTCCCGGACGTCGCGCGCACACGACATACTCCCAAGCTCCGGGCTGCGGTTTCCATGTGATTTGATTTCCCGCGAAGTACGCGAGAGAGCCGCCCGTCGCATTCCTCGGCGCTGCAGAATGGCGGCTCGTGCCCGTGATGGTGATCGCCGTAGGACTCGGAAGGTCCGACACATTCCACCAGCCGCTGAACGTCTGTGAATCGCTGGAGTCCTTTAAATGTACGAGCAACCCTTCATGGTGAGATCCGATTCGTTTATCCGCCAGCCCATGCGGCACAGCGGCCGTTGCGGTGATTACGTTCCCCTTCAGATTCAGAGTTGAAACGGCAACTACGTGCGCGCCAAGTTTGGTTGGCCCGTTTCGGATGGTCGTGATCGGGCTGGCGGGGCTCAAGCCGCCGTGGATATCTCGCGCAAGGACGCTGTAGGAATAAGATTCTGTTCCCGACGTCAGAGGAATCATAGGCGCGTCGGGCACAGTCTCTGTCTCGGAGATACCGGGCATGATATGCGGCGCTGCGGGAGCCGCACTCACGGCCGGCGCCGCTCCGGCCCCATAAATCACGATCCCGTCGCCGTTTCGGAACGTTGAAGCGGATGCCACCTTCACTTCGTTCGATCCAGCGACTCCCGTCACGGTGGTGCCGTACTGCGACCACGCATTGACTGGTCGCGCGCCAAATTGCCGCACGTCCACGAGGTCCGGCGTGCTCTGCGCAAGGGCGGCTACAAAGGACAAAGCCAATAAGCCTGGAATGAAGAGGCTGCGTTTCACCGTGGCGATATTCATGCCGATTGCTCCTGCTTTCACTTTCGACGTTTACGAACGCGCCCGCTAGTAAATGAGTTTGAGTGAGAACTGAATCTGACGTGAGTTCCCGGCCGTTTTGCTGATCTCGCCAAAACCGGACCCGGTGAGAATGTTGGCCGGCAAACCCATATTGACGATGTTGAACAGGTTGAAGAACTCGGAGCGGAATTGCAGGTCCACGCGCTCAGCTCCTCCGCTGCGGCGGCCGATGGGAGTGTCTTTGATCAGAGCGAAGTCGAAATTATAGAAAGCAGGCCCGCGGAAGGAGTTGCGTCCCAGAGTACCGAACCGTCCCTGGTTTGGGCCTGTGCCGCCCGGCACTTGAATAGGGATAAAGAAGAAATCCGCAGCGTTGCTGGCTCCCTGGCCGAAGTAATCCTGGCGGTTTTGGCGGGCAGTGGATAGATGCGGCTTGGCAATCTGGTCGGGGCGGTCTACACCGCTTGAGCCGTAACCCGTCTGCTGGATACCCGAGTAGACAGTGAATGGCAAACCGGAACTGATGCTGGAAATGCTGAGCAATTGCCACCCGTAAGTAACCTTTCTGTTGATGGAGGCTAGAAAGCCAGCCTTTTCCAGTTGCAGGTCCTGAACAAGGCTCAGGCCAAAGCTACGAGTCACGTCAAACGTTGACGGGCCCTTTTCCGGACGCGTGTCGAAAGGATTTTGCGAGAATCCGGAAGTCACAGCGCCTGTCGATCCGGTTCCGCCGATGACCTCGCTGGTGTCGTCAATCGACTTGCTCCAGGTGAAACTTGCCTGGATTCCCGGACCACCATGGACAACCGTTCCTGAAAGGGAGGTCTGCAGCGCGTGATAGGTGGAATGAGCATCCGCAAAGATCACGTTTTCCGTGCCAAAACCGCCGGTGACGTTCCCGGAACTGTCGAACCGGGTGTACGGCGCGAAACGCGGACTCGCACCGGGATAAGCGTTGGGGAATCCGTAGCGAGGGAGCTTTTCGGCGGCCGTGCCGACATAACTTGCATCTGCGGTCAGGCCGCCAATCTTGCGTTCGATTCCCGTCGTCCATGTAAACAGCGTGGCGTTGCCGAAGGAACGGTCGATAGCGCTCAAGCTCAGTGCGCTCACAACATGACTGGGCGTCAGTGCCGCAATGTCCTGCTCGTAGCGGTCCACATCCATCACAGTGTTGGGAGGAACGTCTTTTGGGTTGCCGGAGGCGAAAATATCGACCCCTTGCGGCGTGTACACTCTGGGCAGTTGCGACGGGGTGATCTGAAATCCGTAGCCGATCGGCGCACCCGGAGCCGCAACGAGCCGGGGGTAAACGACGAACGGAGTTGAACCCGTAAGAAAGTTGTCCTGCCAGATGTTCGGCGGAATCACGGTGATAGCGCCGCTCGCGTTGACGGATAGCTTATCTGTAGCTTGCCATGATGTTTGCACCCGAGGGCCGAAGCCGTTCCAGTTCGTTTTGTACCCCGGCTGCGGATTAACCACATACTCCTGAGTGCCGTTTACGGTAAGAAAGCCGCCCGTGCGGTGCGCGCGCTCCGTGATCGGCGTGTAAAGCTCCCATCTTAGCCCGTAGTCGAGCGTGACGCGCGGCGTCACCTTCCACGTATCCTGGGCCCAGAGGCTGTAATTGTTGCGCGAGATGGCCGCCGGGCCTATGTGCGATCCGTTCGAAAAATAAGGCGGGGCTATCGCCGCGGTATAGACAAACGCACTACCGGAGAGAAAAGCCGACAACGTGTCCGGCAGCGGATCGCCAATTCCAACGTTGTGTGTTCCGCTAAGTGAATTTATGGCCTCGGTGGCATAGGCGGTGCCGCCCCCAAAGCCGTACTCGCCGTTGGGACTGATGCCGAAATAGGTCGTGTCGCGGTTGAGGCGCGCTTCAAAGCCGGCTTTGAATGCATGATTCCCCACCGTGTATGCCACGGTTTGGCGGCCCTGGAACAGGTTTCCATACGACTGCATGACCGATCCGGCGGCCGCATTAAATCCTTCGAAGGTACCGTCGTTGAATTTGACGGCGGGATCGGTGTAATCGGCGGTGGGAAATCCCGGCGTGGCTCGTTCGACGCTCAACAACGATTCGAGGATCAATCGAGGCGATTGCGTGCGCGTGTAGGCGACGGCCGCGTTGCGTTGCCTGTCGATATATTGCACGCCGAATGCTGGATCGATTGCGGTCTGATCGGGGTTCGTGGTGGGGCCCGTCAGATTGTCCATCGTGAAACGCGCGAAGAATTGATCTTTCGATGAGATCTTGTGATCAATGCGCAGCGAGAACTGGTCCGCGTTCGTGACAACTTTGGACGCTGTGGCATACGTACGGACGCCATACGAACCGGCAGCGTAATTCGGCAGCGGATACCGGGCCAGGATCGCCGCGATGCTTGGATTCACGGGGACGATGAGTGTATCGGTCGATCCATCGGGATAGGTTACGAGATCGACACCCAAGCGTTCGGCTGCCGTGGGCACCGGCATAACCTGCGTCGTGCCCAGAACCTGGCGAAAACCCTGGTACTCGACGAAGTAGAAGGTGCGTTGCCGGCCGTCATACACCCCGGGAATGTAGATTGGGCCGCCATTGGTGAATCCGAATTCGTTGCGCCGGAAAGGCGGAATGCGGCCGGGATACGCCGGTGTAGGGTGATCGAAGTAGTTGCGCGCGTCGAAAGCTGAGTTGCGCACAAACTCGAAGATCGAGCCGTGAAAACCGCCGGCGCCGGAGCGCGTGATGATGTTCGTGAATCCCGAAGCTCCGCGTCCCACTTCGGCGGGCATCACGCCGGAAATGGAGTCGATCTCCTGAACCGCATCCACATTGAAGTTCGAGAATGTCGAACCGCCCATCTCCGGGTCGCTGATGTCCGCGCCGTCCATGGCGAAGGTGGCCTCAACACCGCGCTGGCCGTTGATGGCGAACTGAGCCGTGAAGTTCGTGGCTCCGTTGGTGTCCGTCATGGTGCCGGCGGCAAGCAGCAGGAGGGCGCTGAAGTCTCGCTTGTTCAGAGGCAACTCGCTGACGGCTTGGCTCGAAAGGTCCTCGCCTCCGGCAGCCTGATCCGCTTTGAGCGGCGCCACAGAAAGCTCGCCGCGTGCCGAGAGGGTGAGCACGACGGCCGCACTTCCGCTCGTGACGTTGATTGGCTCGGCGTACTCGGTCCTGCGGTTGCCGGTCTGGAGCGTCAGGCGATATTTCCCAGTGGGCAGCATCAATTGGAAACGTCCATCCGAGCGGGTAACTGCCTCGACTTGGCCGCGCGAATCTGCCAAGCGGACCGTTGCGGCGTCAATCGGTGCGCCCGCCGAGTCGCGGAGTACGCCATGCCAGAGAGCAGCGGCGGACTGGCTCCAAGTGGTGGTCGCTGAAGCGCAAAGAACGAACAACAAAATCAAGGAAGCGTGCGGGAACCCGCTGCGATGCTCCAGGATGGAGGACCCGCATTTACCTCCTCCCATTGATATTGGCACCGTGTTCGATGTCATTCGTGAGCGCGAAGGAAGGCAAATCAAATCCCCTCTCTGTTGTCTTGCGCCAGACCTCTAGACCAAGTCCGCCACGGTTCCTTCCATCCGATAAAAGAACATCAGGCCGCCGACCAGTAAAGCCAGCACCATCAGGAAGCTAGCAAGCAAGAGCAGCCCGGGCGGCTGTCCGTGTCCTGTCAGCGCCCAACGGAACCCGTCGATCACTCCCGCCATCGGGTTCAACCCATACAGCCACGCCCAGTGCGGCCACTTCTTGCTCACCAGCGTCGACGGGTACATCACTGGCGACGCAAACATCCAGAATTGAACGACAAACGACATGATGTAGCGGACATCTCGGTACAGCGCGTTCAGCGCCGAGAACCACAGCCCCACCCCCAGCGCGGTGCAGACCGCAAGCAATAAGAGCAAAGGCAGCCATAACATGGAGAGCCCCGGGACAATGTGATATCCGAGCGTCACCAGCACGAGCAGCACGAAGCCGACCGCAAAATCCACCAGCCCGGACAGCACCGCGGAAATCGGCAGCACCAGTCGCGGGAAATACACCTTCGTCAGCAGATTCTGGTGGTTCACGACTGTGTTTGTCGCCACGTTCAGCGAAGAGGCGAAGTAGGTCCAGGGCACTAACCCGGCGAAATAAAACACGGCGTATGGCAAACCGTCGGACGGCAGTCTGGCCAGTTTTCCCAGGAACAACCAGAAAACCCCCATGGTTAGAACGGGTTGCAGAACGGCCCAGGCGATGCCGATGGCGGTCTGCTTGTAGCGGACCTTGACGTCGCGCCACACAAGGAAATAGAGCAATTCGCGATAGTCCCAGATTTCGCGGAACGGTATTTCCCACCAGCCGCTGGGCGGAGTGACGCGCACCACCGGGCGCGGGGGCAGAACTTGCTCCGGCGCTTGTGCGGCGGTCGCTTGAGCAGCGGAAGTCATTTGGGTGGCGCCATCCTCAGCGTTGGCGCGGAAAAGAGCCTTGGCCCGGGGATACCAGCGCCCGCGGGCAAACACCTAATTATCATTGACGCACAGATCATTTGGAATGCGATTGAAGCTGTTTCACGTCTTTCTCTTCGATGTGCTGCATGAGATCGCCGCGGCGCGCCAAGTATCTCTCGAGGGTCCGGGTGACTTCCCTCGGAACCAGGGCGAATTGATTGTAGGCGGCCTCGCGCCATGATATGGGCCCTCGAACGGGAATCAGGTGCATGCCCCACTGATACATCATACCGAAATTCCAGAGAATCAGGAGCGCGGTGGAGACCGTCGCGAGAGCCATGGCGCGGCGCGCGTTCCAGGCGCGAGCGAGCGCATCGAAAAGCGCTGCCAGGCCCAGGATGAATATGGGCGTCAACGAAATGAAGTAGCGATTGCCGAACGAAGAGAGGCCGTCCCAACGACCGTAGCAGCCGATGACGTAGACGTAGATCAGGCAAGCGACCAGCGAAAAAATCGCCAAAGCGGGATCGTGACGCCGCAGGAAGAAGAGTCCCGCAACAGCCAGAATCAGGATGGGAGTCCAGGCGAGGAAACCATGGTCGGCGGAAAAACAGGCCTTGAAGAACGCGGGGGACTTCCAGAACCAGGCGTCGCTGTATCCCGAAGAAAGATAGCTTCCGTAGATGATTTTTTTGCAGATTAACGTGGGCAAGAAGGCGGCCACGAGGCTGGCGGAAAACACGATGTTGTTGGAAAACAACCGAGCGATCGGTTGCCAGGATCGGGCGCGAAGGTCTGTCCAGTAGCGGGCGAGAGACTCAAATAGCGGAAACAAGAAGAAGATGCCGTCGGTGTAACGGATGTTCATCATCAATCCACCGATCAAACCGAGGACGATCCACTGGCGCCAAGTGCGCTCAGTTCTCGTTCGAAGCCAATACCAGATGAAGAGCGCCACCGCGAAGACTGAGGGAGCGTGCGACCATGACGGGTTGAAGTACATGTACACGGGAAGGGAACTGGCGAACCACACGCCGAGTGTGGCGAGAAAGGCCCAGCGCTCGTGGACGTAACGGCGTGCGATCCGAAAGGAGATCCACAGCCCCAGAAAGCCATACATCGCCGTTGCGAGAGCCATCGCGACGAGATAGGGCTTCGAAAAACCGTTCGCGGGAATGTGGGCACCCACTTTATCCGCGACGACCACGCCGGAATGGGCGGCGAGCATGAAGGGGGACCAGAGAATGGCGGGTCCAATCGAATAGTGATTATCGATATGGCCCGTCGACGTGTAATCGCCGGGGCCGAGGCGACCCTGCGCGTCGGTGTGCGCTCGGCGGAACTCCGGGTCGGCCCGGAGCCAGTCATTGCGAAAATCGAGGCGATGCTCGATCAGCAGCGATTGAGCGAATCCGTAATAACCGACACCGTCGCCGTGAACCCAGGGATTGACGAACGGCAGGCTGGAGAGGAACAACACGATCAGCCAGAGCTCATAGCGGCCTAGGCCGAAAGGCATGCGGGGCGGCTTGCCGCGATCGAGCGTGCGAACGACAGGCGTAGAGGAATTTTCTGTCACAGGGGCATCTTGGCGCCGGAATTCAGATGATAACCCAAGTTTACAGATTCAAGCCGTCGGGCTAGGGGGCCAGCCGCCCCTGACACAAAGCCTGCATCATCACACAGACTCTGAAGACCCCGGCGTGACATTTAAACTTTCGGAGCGTCCTTTTTGAGGATCGCGATGATGGAGAGCGGGGGGAGCGGAAGCCGGGAATCGACGAGGCGGAAGAGGGGAGTGAGCAGGTTGAGCAGGCGGATCTGGGCGAGGCCGAATTTGCGTCGGCGAAGGATTTTCCCGTTCAGCCACCAACCGACTACGCCGGGACGATTAAATTTCAGTACCTGCTCGACATGGAATCCAGCGCGCTGGGAGACGTCGACCAGCTGATCGATGGTATAGCGGCGGCAGTGTCCGAGTACTTCATCGAGAGTGCCGTAGAGTTGGGGGCCACAGGGAACGAGTATGATCGCGCGGCCCCCTTCGTCAAGAACGTTCCGAATATTCTGCAGAGTCCCGAGATCATCCTCGATGTGTTCGACGACGTTGAGGCAGACCACGGTATCGAAGGTCTGGCCAGCCGGATAACTTTCGCCGGCAGCGGCGTCAATGCGCGCAATGTCCATATAAGGCCGAGTGGCCCTGAGCGAATCGAGGTAGTCGAGATAATGCGGATTGACGTCTGTGGCCCAGTAAGTTGCGCGCGGCATGAGGTGAAGAGACATGTTGCCGGTTCCCGCGCCAAGCTCGAGGACGTGGTCGCCGACGAAGGGACGGATCACGTCGGACATCCAGCGAGTGAAGCGAGGGGCGCGGTTCAAGCGGCCAAGGATTTCGGCGCCGTGAGCATCCGCGGTATAGAGTTTGTCGGAAACTTTGTAGCGGAGAATGGCCCAGAAGGCGCGGAGGCCATCTTTCCAACCGATTTTTTTCCCTTCGCGATAGGTGCGGCCGGAATAGCTGATGGGGACCTCGAAAATACGAGCGCCACGGCGAGCGAGTTTGATGGCCAGCTCAGGCTCGACATCGAAGGTGGAACTCTCGAGCGGAATGCTCTTGAGGAGACCGGTGCGGACCATTTTGTAGCAGGTCTCCATGTCGCTGAGGTTGAGGTCGCAGACGAGATCGCAGAGGAAGGTCAGCAGCTTGTTTCCGAGAGCGTGGCGGAAGAAGAGAGCGCGTTTATAGCCGCCGGGCATGAAGCGGGAGCCGAAGACGGCGTCGGCATCCTCGTAGAGAAACAATTCGACCATCTGGAGGAGGTCACGGGGATGATATTCGAGATCGGCGTCGTGGATGACCAGCAATTCGGCGGTCGCGTGAGAGAGGCCGGTGCGAATCGCGGCGCCTTTGCCGCTGTTTTTTTCGTGTCGCAAAAAAGTCCAAGAGAATTTTGGATGGCAGCCGTTCTGGTCCAGGGAAATCCGGAAATTCTCGATCGATCGGGCGGTTTCGTCGGAGGAGCCGTCATCAACGACGATGACTTCTATGTGGTCGAGTAGCAGGGATTCTCCGAGCACGGCAAGCCGAGCCAGACTGGAAGCGATGAGGTACTGCTCGTTGTAAACAGGGACGATGACGGTAAGCGAAGTGCTCGTTCGCGTTTTCGGCGCGGACTGGGGAAAAGAGGAACGCGCCGGATCGTCGAGACGAGATCGCAGCGGTCCGGAGTAGTTGTTTGTGGTACGGACACTCATCGGTTCTCTGGAGAGTTTACCTGATTCCGCGCGGGACGCGCAGATTGGTGCTCTGGGCGTCACTGAATTTGGCGCGCTCGCAATGTCCGCGGATTCGAGCGCCGGCATTGCTTCACCCAACGCGAGAACAGAAGGCCCTACCGGCGGCCCATCCCGAGGACGCTGAGGAAAAAGCTGGAAAGGACAATCTGGATGCCCAGAGTGAGCGATACAAGCCCGGGAATGACGATGCGCATCGTCGCGTCCGGATCGAGATGGCCGAATTGATGAGCTCTCCAGTAACCGAGGCCGAAGACCCAGATGGCGGCGCCGGAGAGAATCAGAAGCACGCCGATGACGAGGCCGACTTCCAGGGAGATGTAACGGAACAGGTTTTTCAGGCGAGGGTCTTCGGGCAAAAGCCGTTCGGAGATCGCGAAGAGCTTGGTGAAAGCAGCGAAATTGATGGATTCGAAGCCGATCAGGACGGCCATGGCGGCGAAGAGGAGCGTGTTGTAGTCGAACGTGACGTGACCAACCGTTCGAGGGCCCGGGAGCAGCCACAGGCCCAGCGCAATCCCGAAAAGGAAAAGACTGACGCCCGGGTAGAAAAACAGCCAGCGGGGACTGTAGAGCAGGAGGAAGCGAAGGTATCGCCATCCGTCACGCCAAGTGCGCAGGTGAGGCGGGCGTCCGCGGCCGTCGGGCGAAAGAGTGGTCGGAATCTCAGCGATCCGTAAACGGAAGAGCGTGGCCTTGACGACCATTTCAGTTGAAAACTCCATTCCTGTCGTCTGGAGTTCGAGACTGTCGATGGCCTCTTTGCGAAAGCCGCGTAAGCCACATTGAAAGTCGCCCACGGGACAGCCGAAAAAAAGCCGTCCGAGCCAGCTCAGGCCGGGATTGCCTACAAAGCGGTGAAGGAAGGGCATGGCCCCGGGACGGATGCCCCCATGGAATCGGTTTCCCATGACGAGATCGTAGCCTTCGCGGAGCTTGGCGACGAAATCACCGAGCTGCGTAAAATCGTAGCTATCGTCGGAGTCGCCCATGATTACAAATCTGCCGTGTGCGGCGGCGATTCCGCCGCGCAGAGCGTTCCCATAGCCACGTTCCCTGACCGGGACAACGCGAGCGCCGAGCATCTCGACAATCGCCTGCGAACCGTCGGTACTTCCGTTATCGGCAACAATCACTTCGCCGCGTATGCCGAGCTGCTCCATCGTGCGTTGAGCTTTTTGAACACACGTGGCGAGGGTCGAGGCTTCGTTCAAGCAGGGCATCACAACGGAGAGGTCAAGGGCAGAACCGGCATCGGGAGACGGCATTCCGGGAAGTGGAGACGAGCCGCTTTCGAAAGATGCGGCAGACTGCCCGTTGAATCCGGCGGAAGTTTGAAGCGGACGCCGTCGAGCGGGAATCACGCCGGAACCTCAGATGATGGCTTGCTTGTGGAGAGCGAATTAGGCATAGCGTCTAGAGGCTAATCCGACGGCGCCGCAGCGGAGACTCGAGTCCCGACGGCGCGCGACGGCTCGGTTCCCACGGGCCACTCGTCCTCGGACTTTTTCTGGAAGAAAGCGATGACGCGATCGATGATTTGATCGAGTGAAGTCGAGGGCCGGAATGAAGTGATTCGTTCGAGCTTTTCAAGCGCAGGGACGCGACGCTGCATGTCCTCAAATCCGAGTTCGTAGGCTTCGTCGTAGGGAATGTAATGCACCGGGGAGGCGCTATTGGCGCGTTGGCGTACCAGAAGCGCCAGGGCCTCGATAGAAACTTCCCGATCGGTTCCGATGTTGACCACCTCGCCGACCGCGGAAGGATTCGAAGTGAGACGAAGGACGGCCTCAATCGTATCCTGCACGTCGCAGAAGCAACGCGACTGCTTGCCTGTGCCGAAGACCGTGATGGGAGAGCCTTCGAGAGCCTGGCGCACGAAATTGGGCAGGACCATCCCGTAGCGGCCCGTTTGCCGCGGCCCGACGGTGTTGAAGAAGCGGGCGACGATGACGGGCTGCTTCTTCTCTTTCCAATACGAAAGGGCGAGAAACTCGTCGAGGGCTTTGGAGGCCGCATAGCTCCAGCGGCCCTTGGTGGTGGGCCCGAGGACCAGATCGGCATCCTCGTGAAAAGGAACCTTGTCGCTTTTTCCATAGACTTCGGATGTGGACGCGGTGAATACGAGCTTCTTTTTCTTCGAGGCGGCGTCCAGGACCAACTGCGTGCCGTATACATTCGTTTCCAGGGTGCGCACCGGGCTTTCCACGATCAAGCGGACGCCAACGGCTGCGGCCAGGTGGAAGATTACGTCGGATTCATCGACCAGCTCGGCGAGCAATTGCTTGTTGGAAATGGAATCGAAGAAATAGTGGAAGCGGTCGAATTTCTTGAGATGGCGAATGTTCTCGACGCTTCCCGTGGACAAATCGTCGAGGATCAGAACGGTCCCGCCCTGATTCAATAGCGCTTCAGCCAAGTGCGAGCCGATAAAGCCCGCGCCTCCCGTGATCAAATAACGCACGACTCCCCCTTAAGCGAACGGTTAAGCCACGCAGCTAGGATGTGGCTGCATTACTTTTCTCCGGAGCGGACGGCGCGTCCGTCGCCTCTTCGCCGTACCCATAGCCGTAGGCGTAAGGATAGTAGCGATACGAGTAGTAGTAGTCTGGAGCGCCGGAGTTAACCGCATTCAGAACGACGCCCAGCAAGCGGCACTTCACCGCTGCCAGGACATCACGGCTGCGCGTAAAGGCTTCCTTGGGAGTCTCGCCGCTGCGAACGACAAGCAGGACGCCGTCGGTCAAGGCGGACAGGATTACGGCGTCGGTGGCGGCCATCACGGGCGGAGAATCGATGACGATGAACTTGAATCGATGGCGCAATTCCGCGATTGCCTCGCGCATGCGATGAGAAGAAAGCAGATCGGCAGGGCTGGGCGGCACAGGACCGGTGGTGACAGCCGAAAGATTTCGGATCGTGGGATGAGCAGCCGTGATTTCTTCAAGCGAGCAAACGCCCGCCAGGTAGGAGCTGAGTCCGGCTTCGTTTCCGGGCGGCAGATTCAGCGCGCGGCGAACACCGGGCTTGCGCAGGTCGGAATCGACAAGGAGCGTGCGGTCGCCAAGCTGTGCAAATGTGACGCTGAGATTGACTGCGGCGGTGGTCTTTCCCTCGCGCGGCAAGGCGCTCGTGACAAGAATTACTTGTGGCGGATGCTCGGCCTGAGAAAGGAGGAGTGAAGTCCGCAGGGCGCGAAAAGCTTCCGAAATCTGAGACTTGGGCTGGGAGTAAGAGACAAGCTCAACTTTGGAGGCTTCGGCCGTGCCGGCAGAGCCGTTGCCGGCGTGGCGGGCCAAGCTGCCGTGATGGCCATTCGAACCGGCGAGCGAGGGAACGACGGCAAGAGCGGGAAGCCCGGTGAGCGCCTCGATCTCGTCCGGCGATTTTACGGTGTTGTCTAGATACTCGCGGAAAACGGCGAGGCCGATTCCGCCGATCAGGCCGACAACAAAGGCGAGCGAGATGTTGCGGCCTTTCTGAGGAGCGGTGGGAACCGTGGGCGTGAGCGCAGGATCCACGATGCGGATGTTGCTGGAACGCAAGCCCGCGGCGAGATCGGCCTCTTTCAGCTTTTGCAGGAGGCCGTCGTAGAGTTGCTTGTTGGCCTGCGCGTCGTGTTCGAGAATGTGGTAATTCACCAGCTTTTCGGCCATCTGGTTGGCATCGCCCTTCTGCTTGTCGAGGGCCTGTTCGAGAATGGCCACGTGATCGCGCGAGGTTTCGTAGTCTTCCTTAATGCTTTCGACGGCGCCCTTTCGCGCCTTGTCGAGACTTTGCTCCACTTCCCGCTGCTGAGCGGCCAGCCGCTGGACCCGCGGAAAATTCGGTCCGTATTGGTCCAGAGCGTCCGTGTACTGCTGAGCCAATTCGGTTTTTCGCCTGACGAGTTCCTGAACGAGCGAATTGTCGCGAATGGCAGGCAAGGCATCGACCGTGCCGGAGGTCGCCATCTGGTACAAGGCCTGCTTGATGGCCAGGGCCGTCTGCGCGTCGGTGACGGCTTTGCTGAGGTCCGCGAGTTTTTGAGTGGTGATGTCCTGCTTTTCGTCGATTTGCCAGATTTGATTCTCGCGCTCATATGCCAAGCGGTCGTTTTCCGATTTCTCGACCTTCATGCGAAGCTCTTCGAGTTCGGCGGAGAGCCAGTTGGAAGCCTGCGTGGTCGCATCGTATTTGCTGCGGAAATTCTGCTCGATGAAATTCTGCAGATGCGTGTTCACGACGAGAGCGGCCAGATGCGGGTCCTGCGCGGTGAAGCTGACTTCGATGAGACGGCTGTTCGGAACGCGCTTCACCGTAAGCCTGCCGAGAAACGCTCCGAGAATTGCCGGCCGTTTCGGCGCGGAACCCTGGGAAAAAGCCAGGGAATTTCCCGAGCCTCCGAATTCGGGATAGCGCCCGAGATCCAGGGTGCGGATGGTCTGGAGGGCGAGCGTCTCGCTCTGGAGGATTTTGGCCTGCGTCTCGATGTAATCCTCCGTGTCCATGTATTCGTCCCAGTCGTTCATCTCGTTCGGAAGCTGCATCTGAGTTTGGGACTCTTTATCGATCTCGATGCGTCCGGCGGCTTCGTAGACTGGTTTCATCTTGAACGAAGCGATCGTGACGACGGTGACGACCGTGAGAAGGAAAGTGACGATCAGCCACTGGTGCTTGCGGAGAATGATGATGTAGTCGAGAAGGTGAGGATCGCGCGGGACGTGGTCCCACGGAAGAGCGGAATGAGCGGGCACGACGGCGAGCGCTTCCGGCTGCCTGCGAGACGTAAGTTTCGGCGGCTCTTCCATGGTCAAGTGATCCCGACTGTCTATTCTTCCTGCGGCTAGTAAGCCACGCGATAAATTGCAATGCCGGTGCCGATACCGATGGCCGATTGCCCAAAGCGAGTTAAAGCCTTCTTCCCCGCGCTGTCGGGAATGTAGAGGATGTCGTTCGACTTCACGAGCACGTCGGGAATTTTGTTCTTCTCGATCTTCTTGATTTGGACATGAATTTCGTCGCGCTTGCCCGTGTCCGGATTGCTGCGGAGGATCATGGCGTCGTCCGCCTTGGCAAAACCGGTCAGACCGTGGGCCAGGGCGACGACTCTGAGGACGGTAACGTCCTGGCCATGGCCCTGAAGCACATAGCCGCCGGGCGCCGCGATCCCGGCACCGAGGACGTAAACGATACCTGCTTTTGGCACGCGAATTACGTCTCCCCCGTGCACGGCAACATCGAACTTGGAGTCCGCAGAGTCGAGCAAATCCTGCAGGTGGATCGTAATGACCTGTGGCGCTGCGGGCGGATTCGCGGAGGGATCGGATGCAGAAGCCGGCGGGGGATCGGCGCTGTTCGCAGAGGCCGGTGTGGCGGCGGAGGCCGGAGCGGGATCAACACCCTGCGTCGAAGTTGAGGCAGAGTTGGCAGGCGGCGGATCCGTCCCTTCTGCGGCTGACGGACCCGAGCCGGATTCCGCGGCTGGGCGCGTGATGATGACGTCACCACCGGCGTCGTCAGCTATGCCCCCGGCATCGGCCAGAATCTGCAGCAAAGTGGTTGGCCTGACAACCTGGTAGACCATGGGATGCTGGACCGCTCCCACGACCGAAATCGGCTGACTGTTTTGCTCTTTCACAAAGACGGAGACCTGAGGATGTGATACGAGCCCGTTCTCGAGGAACAGTTGCTCCATCTTCCTTTCCAGTTGGAATGTGGTGAGCCCAGCGATCTGAATCAGCCCCGGCAGGAGTGGATAGCTGACATCGCCCGTTTGCGAAACGCGCACATCGCGGGAAAGCTCGGGCACGTCGAAGACGTCAATGTGCACAAGATCACCCACACCGATGGGAATGTCCACCGGTTGAGTCCGAGCTCGGCTGGCAAGCTGCAGGATCTTTTCGTTTGTCTGCTGTGGAGTTTCAACCTTCTGGCCATAAGCCAGGTGCGGCCATAAACAGACCCCCATAAGGGCCGCAACCAATAGAGCTTTTGCTTTCAGAAGGTCCGAAACGCCGCGGACCTCGACTGCCATCAAGAGAGAAGACCCCGAAACACTATGAGGCCGCACAGTGCAGGTGTCAACCGTTCCATCGGGAGCGAGGGGATGCTGGCATAACGAGGCGGCTCAAGGTTTGATATGATTCGCGACGCAGGAATGAGCCATTGGAACGAAACAAAAAAGGCGGCCGTTCACGCGCGCACCGACGCACGCGAAGAAGCCGCAGGGCTCACAAGCACGTCGCGATGTCGCTCGAGTCACGGCGTGCTTTTCTGGAGAGGAAGCTGTCGGTCCGCAAACGCCGGGTACGCGGCCGGAATGGGCGGGATGAGCGGGCGGCGTAGCACGACTCGCACCCGGCCCTTGACCGTTTTTGATTGGGCGCGACTGGAATTTTGGGCGTTCGGCGATTTCCTGTTTCGGGTATCATTGTTTCCGGACCTGATCTTCGCGCCGGGAGCCGCACTGGGCCCGGAGCACGGATTTCGATTCCGGTTCCTTCATTGGCGATAAATAGTCCCGCTCATACGAGCATGCCCCGTCCCGCCGGTCTTTCCAGGCGAGAGCTGCTGAAGCAGGTTGTGGCTGCGGGAGCGTGCGTTCCGCTCGGGACGCTCGGTTTCCTTTCAAATCCGGCGCTGGCTGTTCCCTCCCATTCGAGCATCACGCAGAATAAGCTGCTTTCGGAGCAAGATGAGTTATTGCTCGAGGAGATCGAGCACGCCAGCTTTCTTTACTTCTGGGAACAGGCGAACCCCGAAACCGGGATGGTCCGCGACCGCTGCAACGCGCGAGCGCCCGACAATAAGGTGCTGGGCAACATCTCGGCCACCGGCTTCGGGCTCACCGCGATCTGCATCGGAGAACAACGAAGTTACATCTCCTACGCTCAAGCCAGGGAGCGCGTGGCGAAGACGCTGCGTTTTCTCTGGACGAAGCTGCCCACCCACCGTGGATTCTTCTACCACTGGACGAATATCAACACGGGCGCACGCTTGTGGGAGTCCGAGATCTCGTCGGTGGACACCGCCATCCTTCTCTGCGGCGTGCTGACTTGCCGGCAGCACTTCCTTCGGAACGCCGAGATCAGCGATCTGGCCGAGCGCATCTACAACCGCGTGAACTGGGATTGGCTTTCGGAAGACACGCTGATCCTGCCCGGCGGTTGGACGCCAGAAACAGGTTTTCTGCAATACCGCTGGGAGAACTACAGCGAATTGATGATGATTTACCTGTTGGGAATCGGCGCGTCCAAGCATTCGCTGGCCGCCGATACCTGGAACGCGTGGAATCGAACCACGTTCGAATACGACGGCCTTCGCTACGTCGGGTCGTCCGGTCCTCTGTTCATCCACCAGTACCCGCACGCGTGGTTCGACTTCCGAAACAAGCACGACAAATACGCCGATTATTTCCAGAACTCGATCGTGGCTACGGACGTTCACCGGCGCTTCTGCTTGAGCCTTTCGAGGGAGTTTCCGGATTACGGCGACGATTTGTGGGGGATCACCGCGTCAGATTCGGTAAATGGATACGAAGTGTGGGGCGGCCCTCCGAAGACCGGGCCGATCGACGGAACGGTCGTACCCTGTGCGACGGGGGGCTCGATCGTTTTTCTAACGCAGGCGTGCATGCGCGTCCTGCGGAATATCCGGTTCAATTATGGAGCCGGCACGTGGAGCAAGTATGGCTTCGTGGATGCCTTCAATCCGCTGATCCACTGGTACGACACCGATGTTATCGGCATCGATGCCGGGGTCACGATGCTGATGGCGGAGAATGTACGGACCGGGTTCGTGTGGGAGACGTTCATGAAAAATCCCGAAGCGCAGCGAGCGATGAACCTGTCGGGATTTCAGCGTTACGAACCGCCGCTTCCGCAGGAATACCTGCCTCACCCGGCGCCAAACGCCGGGAAAAGCCCGGGAGGTTCGAGCGCGTCCTCGATTCTTCAGCCGGAGCGGCTGCCTCATTTGGCGTGAACCCTTGCAGCGTTGCGTAGCAGTGCGGGAAGGCGCCCGTCGGGAAGAACGCCGATCCCGGCTCAATCCTTCGCCTTCGCCAGGAGTTCCTCGGCGTGGAGCGCGCCCTCGGGACTGTCTTCGTGCTTGAAGTACGTGAAGACGTCGCCGCGCCGGGCCAGATCGGTGACAACACCCAAGAGCTTTTTGCGCTCGGCGGCCGAATCCATTTTTTCCGGATTCCGCAGGCGGAAATAGGAGAAATCGGCGGTCTGGACTTTCGGTGTTTCGAGTTTTTCGCTCTCCGCCAGGCACAGAGCCGCGTTCGTTCCGCGCAGCAGCGAATAGACTTCGTCGCAGAACCAGGAGGCGTCGCGGAACTCGAAGGCGGCGCGGTATCCCTTCGGCAATTCTGCAAGAAAGGACCCAAGCCGGCCGGTATCGCATTTCAGGAACGGCGGAAGCTGGAACAGAACGGGTCCGAGCTTGCCGGCTTCGTGCAGAGGATGGAGCGCGTGGAGGAAGTCCCTGGTGAATTGCGCGGCCTCCTGCAAGCGCTTCACGTGCGTTATCGTTTGGTGAGCCTTGATTGCAAATTTGAATTGCGGCGGCGTGGCCTCGGCCCAGCCGCCGAGCAATTTTTCCGTGGGGAAGCGGCGGAACGTGTAGTTCACCTCGGTGGAATTGAGGCGGCTCGCGTAGTAGCCGAGAAATTTCGACGAGGCGAGTTTCGCGGGATAGAACGCCGGCTTCCATGCCGGATAGGCCCAGCCGGACGTTCCTGCGTAGATCGGGTTCATGGTTGTTCCGTTTCTTCGCGAGCCGGAGAGCCGGCGCGCTGAGGGGATTATAATCCACGTCGCGAAATGAAAGCTTCGTTCGAAGAGACGCTCATCGAGGTCTGGCGGCAGGCGCTCGTCGAAAACGCCGAGGCCGTCGAGGTCGGAGCGGAGCGTTATGCGGTGAAGCGAACGGCCAAGAGCCGGCTGCGGCAGGTGGATTTCATGTTTGAAGGCAATGAAATTCGCGGGCTCGAGCAGAACCCGAAAACGAAGTCACGGTGGGCGCAATTGGCGCGTTCCGGCAAAAAGGTGATGCAGTTCCTTTCTAATGGGCGCTACGTGGCAAATGTGGTCGATGGCAAAGTGAAATTGTACGGGAGATAGGCTGTAGAGCCAGCGGGTATTGGTAGCGATACCGGGATTCGAACCCGGATTTTGGCCTTGAGAGGGCCACGTCCTAACCCTTAGACGATATCGCCGTTGTGCGGAGGCCGACCCAGCTTGGCAAAATAGTGATCTGCGCGGGCCGCCAAGTAAAGATCGAGGTGATTTTCGCATGCTTAAATCGAGGCTGCAAGCCGAGCCGCGCCCACGGGGCGCTCGGTAGGACGGCCTTTCCGGGGGCCAGGGAGAGTCCGTGCTGGGGCAGACAAATCAACCGAAATGGCGCCGCCTGAGCGCTTGAAGTCCCTGCCCATCTCTCGTAGAATCCTCCGAACTGCTTCGACTCTGTTTCCGATACGGAGGTTCCATCATGGCAACACCAGGTCAGGCTGTCCAACCCGATGAATCGAAATTGAACGCTTTTATGGAGAAGGCCGTCGGCGATATGGGCGCGGCAATGCACGCGGCGCTGATCGTGATCGGCGACAAATTGGGCCTGTACAAGGCGATGGCCGGCGCGGGCGGCCTGACGTCCGCCGAACTGGCGGAGAAGACCAATACGAGCGAGCGCTATGTGCGCGAGTGGCTGAATGCGAACGCCGCCAGCGGTTATGTCCAGTATGACTCGACGACGCGGAAGTATGAGTTGCCCGCCGAGCAGGCCTTCGCACTCACCACGCTGGACCTCCCGGGCGCGTTTCATATCATTTCGTCCTGCTTCAAGGATGAACCGAAGATCACGCAGGCATTCCGCACGGGCGAGGGAGTTGGCTGGCACGAGCACGACGCGAACCTGTTTTTTGGCACCGAACGCTTCTTCCGCCCTAATTACGCGAACAATCTTCTGAGTGCGTGGCTGCCGGCGCTGGACGGTGTCGTCGAAAAGCTGAAAGCCGGGGGCAGCGTGGCGGATGTTGGCTGCGGGCATGGTGCCTCCACGCTGCTGATGGGGCGCGCATTCCCGAAGTCGCATTTTTACGGGTTCGATTACCACAGCGGTTCGATCGAGTATGCCCGGCATCTTGCCGGACGCGACGGCCTGATGGACCAGATCACGTTCGAAGTAGCCAGCTCGAAGAGCTATCCCGCGAACGGCCGATACGATCTGGTCACGTTCTTCGATTGCTTGCACGATATGGGCGATCCGGCGGGGGCGGCTGCGCACGTGCTGTCCACGCTGAAGCCGGACGGGACGTGGATGATCGTCGAGCCGTTCGCGAACGATCGCGCGGAGGAGAATCACAACCCGGTAGGCCGAATCTTCTACTCGGCGTCCACGATGATCTGCACCCCGGCTTCGCTGGCGCAGGAGGTTGGAACTGCGCTGGGCGCACAGGCCGGCGAAGAACGGATTCGGAACGTGGTGACCTCCGGCGGGTTTACGAGATTCCGTCGAGCTGCGCAGACGCCATTCAATCTGGTATTTGAAGCGCGGCCGTAACGGGAAACGCTCCGCTCTCAGAACGGTGCCGCTGAATAGCCGCACGATCCGGTGCGGCGGCGCGCTTCTGTGCGTCCACAACCGTTCGGCATCCCGATATCAGATCCCCGCGCTCGACGTTAGCTCAGGCTAATATTGATCGCGCCTCCCCGGATGTGGAATACCCTTCTGCATCTCCGGGGAAAGGATGAACCCCCCCTGAATGGACTCCATGATTCGGTTCTTCTTCAGGCCAACCAGCGGCCCCGCAGGCATTTTCCTGATTCGCCTCGCCGTGGGGCTGATCTTCTTCACGCAAGGCATTCTGAAATATACGGACCCGAAAATGGGAGTGATTCGCTTTGCACGGATCGGATTCCCTCATCCGTATTTTACGGCGCACTTCGTCGATACATTCGAAATCGTGTGTGGCTTTCTCGTGCTGATCGGGCTCTGGACGCGAGCCGCCGCCGTGCCGCTGCTGATCGTGATCTCCACCGCAATCGCCACCACGAAAATTCCGGAGCTATTCCGGCCGAACCAGGGATTCTGGTTCGCCGTCAGCGACGCGAGGACGAATTTTTCTATGCTGTGCTCGCTGATTTTTCTGATTATCATGGGAGCCGGCGCGTGGTCCGTCGACGCGCCGCGAAACCGCGAAGCAGACAGGAGCGCCACTGAAGTGGATCCTGTTGGCTGATTTCCAATTCGCCGCTCGAACCTGATCTCTGCTTCGGGTCCGCAACGGTTCGCTGCCTCGAGTATTTTATTGTGCCGTGAGGATCAAAATGGGTTTTTTCGTCCATCGGGTCCAGGTTCACGCAGCGACGCTTACCGTGGAGCGGCTCGAAAGCGCGATCAGATGATTTCGGAGAACGCACTGCACTTCCGGGAGAAAGCATCAGGCCAATGAAGGCCGTCAATAGCTACTCCAAACTGATACTGTTCGCTCTCGTTCTGCTGGCCGTTCCCAGAGCCCGGGCGCAGGGCCCTCCATTCCAAACCGACGATCCGACGCCGGTCGAATTCGGGCATTACGAGGCTTATGTTTTTGGGAGCGCCGATGGAACTCCGGTAGAGATGGATTCCACCGGTCCGGCATTCGAATTCAATTGGGGGGCGATTCCCAATATACAGCTTCATGCGATTCTGCCTCTCGGGGCCATCGTGCCGTCGAACAATCCGATCTACGCTCCGGCGGGAGCCGGCACGAGCGCTTTCGGCCTGACGGACATGGAAACGGGCATAAAGTGGGCTTGGGTAAAGCAGGGCAAGTATCGTCCGCAGATTGGCACGTTCACGATGTTTGAGTTGCCGACGGGGAGCTATGCCAAAGGGCTAGGAGTCGGGAAAGTGTGGTACAAAGTGCCCCTCTGGGTTGAAAAAGATGAGGGGCCATGGACCTTCGACGGAGGTGCCGGGTACACCGTCGTTCCACAAGCTGATTACAGGAACTATCCATACGGTGGATTTCTCGTCAAACGGGAGATCAACAAGAAACTGGAGCTCGGAGTCGAGGTGTTCTCTCATGGCGCCGAGGGTTTGGCCGCGCCTCAGACGCAGGCATCCACTCTGATAGACGCGGGCGGCTACTACCATTTCAAAAATCCCAATTTTCAATTCCTCTTTGCGTACGGCCATTCCGTCGCCGGGCAGACCGAGAACTATGCTTACATTGGCCTGTACTGGACATGGGGAAAAGAGCATGCAACCGGGACCAACGAACAAGCCTACGGTGGACTTCAGCTTCATGACGCTCTTCGACTACATCCGGAAGATCGCTAGCTCATAAATGCAGTTTGGGGGGGCGGAGCTTTAGACCCCGACATTCAAGCCGCGGTAAGCGCCAAGCTTTAGCAGCTTGCTGAAAAACGGCTTGTCTTCAGGAGGGCGGGGTTTTAACCCCGCCGTAAGTGGGCGTTTTGTATCAGGGGTTTTAACCCCTGAAGCTGCCGTTCGACTTTTTCAGCAGTCTGTTGGCCCCTGAAGAAAGTCTCTTCCACCACTCCTGGCATTTTTGAGACAGCTTGTAGTCGGCGGGCAGTGGTCCGCGCCGGACGTGCTCCACTATCAAGGCGCTTCGAAGCAGCGTAATATCGCGCCGGAGGAATTTCTCGTGCGAAGACCCTTGCGTCCGGCTCTTGCGATTTTGTTCGCTGCCGTCGTTTGCTCTGCGAACCCGCGACGCGCACAAAAATCCGCGGTCGCCCCGGCAACACCGCCGCAGGCGAGGCCGGCGGACGTCTCTTCGCCAAAGGCGATTCTGGCGGCGGCATACGACGTGATTTCCGGCCCGGCAGGCAAGAAGCGGAACTGGAACCGTTTCCGCTCGCTGTTTGCGCCGGGCGCACGGCTGGTTCCCATCTCTCCAACGAAAGAGGGCGGATTCCGGTCGCTGGCGATTTCGCCGGACGAGTACATCACGCGCGGCGACCCTTATTTCGAGAGGCACGGCTTTTACGAGCGCGAGGTCTCCAGCAAAACGGAGCGCTGGGCCAATATTGCGCAGGTGTTCAGCACGTACGAATCGCGCCACGAGGCCTCGGACCCGTCCCCGTTCGAGCGCGGGATCAACAGTTTCCAACTGTTCTTCGACGGACACCGGTGGCGGATCGTGACGATCATGTGGCAGGGCGAAACGCCCGCGCACCGGCTGACGGCGCAGTTTCTGCCGCGCGGGAAGTAACGCGCCGTTGCAAGAGCCCTGCATGGTTCACGGAGGTTCGCAGTTCATGTTCGAAAAAGATCTGCTGAAGGGCCGCACGATTCTGATCACCGGTGGCGGCACCGGCCTGGGCCGCTCGATGGCGCTGCGATTTGCGGAGCTGGGCGCGCGCCTTTTTCTGATGGGGCGCCGCGAAGATCCGCTCAAGCAGACGACGACCGATATTCGAGCGAAGGGAGCCCGCGCCGCATACGCCTGCGGGGACGTGCGCGATTACGCGGCGGTCGAGTCGGCGATCGCCGCGGCGGAAAAGGAATTTGGCGCTCCATTCGGGGAGATCGACACGCTGGTGAACAACGCCGCCGGCAATTTCCTGGCGCGGACCGAAAAGCTGTCGCCGAACGCGTTCAACGCCGTGGTAGGGATCGTGCTCCAGGGAACGTTTCATTGCACGCTCGCTCTGGGCCGCAGATGGATCGCCGCAAAGCAGCCCGGGAATGTCCTCAGCATTACGACGACGTATGCCGCCGCGAATTGCGGCTCGGGCTTCGTCGTACCGTCGGCCTGCGCAAAGGCCGGAGTGCTGGCGATGACGCGGTCACTGGCTGTCGAATGGGCGCGTCACCGCATTCGCCTGAACGCGATCGCTCCTGGACCGTTTCCGACCGAAGGCGCGTGGTCGCGGCTGATGCCGTCGACGGATTTCGAGCAGCGCGCGAAGAATTACCATCCGATGAAACGTTTCGGGCGGCACGAGGAGTTGGCGAATCTTGCGGCTTACCTTTTGAGCCCGCAAGCGGAATACGTCAACGGAGAATGCGTCGTGATCGACGGCGGCTTGTGGCTGCGCGGCGCAGGCGAATTCAACGACGCCATCGATTTTCCCGACGCGATGTGGGACGCCTTCGAGCAAGAAAGAAAGAAGTAAGCTCTGCCACGCGGCCCAGGTCGTGACGCCTCGCTACACCTCGAACTGACCTTGTGCGACCTTCGAAGGCAGGGTTGAAGGAACGATGCGCCGGACAGGTCGTACGCTGAAAAACTTCCGCCGGCAAGGATCGCAGCGATAGGACGGAAAACCGAGCCAACGCTTGAGCGAAATGAGCAGCCCCCAGTCGACTCGACGGCGAGACACGGGGTCCAAATCGAAATTCCCGCATCGGGGACAGTGCGCGTAAAGGGCGAAAGAAATCGCCACCCGCCTCGCGTGGAATCTCCTGTCGCACATGTGGCACCGCCAGCACCTCAGCCCGAAGACGGCAAAAATGTCGTCGGGCAGGCCGCCTGGACCTGAACGGAAGCAGTTTTCGCTTCGACATCGAGGGCAAATCATCGCGGAAATGGCTCCGAGTGGGAGTTCGATTGGCGCAGGAGAATAGCGGAACGCAAAAGTTCTTGCAATAGACTTCAAGCGCGAATTTTCGAGCGAGCGGTTTGCAAGGGCAGGAAATCGGGAAAAACCCAAAGGAAAATGGGACAAATGAGAGGTTCCGAGCCCACGAGGCTCGCAACCATCCAGGCATAGTAGTTTTAGTACGTTCTTTTTCCGCGATCACCACGAGCGCGAGATGACGGTAATGACGCGAGCCAGTGCGTCGACGTCACGGGTGTCGACTACCTCGCCCGGCGAATGTGAGTAGCGCAGCGGCCAGCCCAGCGCCACGTCCAACGAGCCATAGCGAACGAAGGCGGAGCCGTCGTTGCCGCCGCCTGTCACGCCATACTGCACAGGAATCTGATTCGCGCGTGCGAGCTTGATCACGCGTTCAACGAGATCGGGACGAATGATGTTCGAATTGTCGACGGCGCGAATGACGAATCCCTTTCCCACGAGGGCGTCGCCGAAGCGCTTCGATTCGAGCGGCGAATCCGAGCTGACAAAAGTGTCTACCGCGAAAACGTAATCCGGGGCGTGCCCTTCGGCGCCGAGCCTCTTGGCAACGGCAGCCGCCCCATCCAGACCGATCTCCTCGCCGGTCGAGAAAACGAACGTGACGTTGCGGTCTTTGAGGGGTGCGCCGAGCGCCCAGGCCGCTGAAATCAGCGCCGTATCGCCCACGCGATCGTCGAAGCTCCGGCCATTGGCGTGCGTGCCGAGCAGCCGGCGATACGCCTTCGGAATCGTGATCGTGTCGCCCACTTTGATGCCGAGCTTCGCGACTTCTTCGGGCGTACGCGTGCCAACGTCGACGCGGTCCAGCACGTCGCGTCCGCGAGGCCATTGGAACTTGGGCTCATCCCAACCTTTCGGGAGTTCCATCACGGCATCGTGATCGCCATTCGCTGAGTGAACCAGGGCCGGATGGCCCAGGAAGAAGTCGGGGGCGCCTCCGCCAACGGTGGCGACTTGCAAACGTCCATCTTTGGCGATGGATTTCACTTCGTAGCCGATTTCGTCCATGTGGGCGACGACCAGGATGCTGGGAGTTTTCGCCGTCTCTGAAGCCGCGCCCACGCGCAGGATCAGATTACCGGCGTCGTCTTGTTCCGGCTTTGCCCAAGGCGGCAAAAGCCTTTTCACTTCATCGCGCACATGGGCTTCATGCTCGCTGATGCCATACACGGGTGTGAGCGCCGCAAGGATGGCGCTGTTGGCCAATCGCGTGCCGGGCGGCTCGATTCCACTGCTTGCCTGGCTTCCTCCTGTTCCGACAGCACCCGCGGGTCGAATTGCCCCGACGTAGAGACCGAGAAGCTTCCCCAATGCGGCCAGATCGGCGGAGCTGATTGTTTCCGCCGGAGTATCCGGCCAGGCCGCCGCAATTCCGATATGCGCCCACTTCGGAGGGAACGCGGGCGGCGCAATATAGCTGCGCGGAAGAACAGATGCCGAATAATCGGGTGCGAACTGAATCTTGTTTTCCTCGGCTAGCTTCTGCAGGTCGGATGCTAGGCCTTCGACCTGGCCGTTTGTCTGCTCGACTCCGACAAGAACGCCACTGCCCGGCTCCTGGCGTGGAGCGCGGCGCATGTTCTCGACTCCCGGCACCGGTCCGCCTGGCAACATGCGTCCGACGTAAACCATTTCGTCGTACTTGCCGGTGCTCAAGATGCGTTGCAGCCCCCGCGCGCCCGACCATTGCTGCACGACGAAGGCGACAGTCAGCGTGCCATTTAGTTTCGAAGGGTCAAGCTGGTTCAGCAAATCGACCAGCGCCGCGGCGCCGAAGCGGTCGCCCACAGAAACCCCCGCCAGCTCTTGGCCGCCCAGATCGAACAAGCTGCGATCCATTACGAGTGGGCTGAGATTGTCCACTCCTGCCTCACGAACTTCCGCAGCGGAGTTCGCCCCGATGTCGATGTAAACGTTGTCGAGATCGCTGGGATCAGGCGCGCCGATGCGGAAGGGCTGAAGATGCACAGAGAGGCCCGCGACGACGCCGTTGATCCATTTGCCGCTGCGCGTCTCCACATGGACCGGCTGCGCGGCGTACAGCTCGTTATAGATCGAGGGCAATCCAAATTGCGGCAATCGTTGCACGCGGAGGTATCCGTCCGCAGTGACGTCGCTCACGACGAAGCCCGGCTCGTCGATTGGCGTCACGATCAGACGGTGCGGCGCGCCGCTGCCAATCGTAACGATCACGTCGCCGAGGTTGTCGGTTCGTGGGTGCCACGCCGCGATTTTCGACGAGATCTCTTTCCCGAGGTGACTCTCGTACCCGGAGACAGCGGGGATCGCTACAAATTCCGACAAAGGTTGCGGCCTGTTTCGTGCCCCGGCGGCCGTTTGCGCGGCGAGGGATGGAACAATCAGAACGAGAGCGGAAAAAAAGGAGAGAAAAACGGCGAAAGAGCGATTCATCGGGCTTTGCCTCATGAGAACAAGATTTCAATCCAGCAAGGCCGCGAATGTATCGCAGACCATCCGCGCGGCGCAATTCAAAAGCGGAAATTAGCGAAACGCGATGAGACAAGAAGGCGCGCCGGAAGGCAACCACAAAAGGTAACCGGCGGAGATCCGCGGTGTCCACGGAATTCTCGGCCGGTTCGCGTTATCGCCGGAAGACCTGTGGAATGGAACTACTGGTGGTCGTGGTCACGATCACGGTCGCGATCGTGCTGATCATGTTTGTAGTGTTCGTCCCGCCATCTCCAGTACTCCTTCTGCTCCTCATCTTTGCGGCGGTCGTAATCCACGTGCCTGCGGTGCGTGTCGCTTTCCCATCGCTCGTAATAGCCGCGCTCCTGACCGTTCCACCGGTGATAATCGTGATCCTGATAGTCGTACACACGCGCGGCACATCCGGAAATCAGCACAGGAGAAACCAAAGCTGCACTCAGGATCAGCGTACCGAGGTATCGACGCATTGCGAACTCCTTCCGGCGGGCTATCCCAATGACAAATGACAACCGGTCCGGCCCGCACCGAAGCGGTTCCTTTCCCTTCTCCATGAAACACAGTACAGCGGAAGAAGTCGCGCGCTGGGCGAGCCCAACGGTCGTCGAATGCCGTTGGCAAAAGGGGCGATCTTCGCGACTACGCGGAGTCCTGGTTCGACGAGGGCTTGTGCTGAAGAAAATAGCCGTAAATCGCCAACCCGAGGCCGCTTAAAAAGAGCAGCGGCGACAGGTACCGCGTTACAGCCGGCAGGACAGGGATTGGGAGTTTGAAAAAACTGAAGCCACCGGCGAAGTAACCTATTACTGCCGCCAGCAGCATATACAGAAGGCCCCGCCGGATTTGCGTCCCGCCACTTTTGGTGGGTGATTCCGTCCGCATGCGGGGAGTCACGGGAAGGGTCTCGCGGCAAAAGGCGCACTGTTTGAGGTGCACCGACACGCTCTTTCCGCAAAATGGACATTGTCGCGCGATCATAGACGAATCCCGCCAAGCTCGGTGCAAGACCGATTCCAACAAGTAAGACGCTGAAAGTAAACGAGATACATGTACTTGTGATTCGGACCCTCAGATTGGTCGGTGTAGATTTGTAACATCTAGGCCGAGATTTGCCTAGTGATTCGGCTCGACACGACGGAGGCGTGTGCTCAGAGCGATGGGATCGCTTCAGGAGTTGGTCGCCAGGGCGGGTAGGGACTGCTCATAGGGAGGACGCGCCACACCGCGTTCGGTGATGATCGCGGCGATAAATCTCGCCGGAGTGACGTCGAAGGCTGGATGCGCCGCCGTCACCGCCGGGGCAATTCGCGTTCCTGCTATGGTCGTAACCTCGTCCGGAGAGCGCTGCTCAATGGGGATCGAGTCGCCTGACGAAATAGAAAGATCGAGCGTAGAGACCGGGGCGGCGACGTAGAACGGCACATTGTGTTCGCGGGCTAGAACCGCCATTCCATACGTCCCAATCTTGTTGGCGGTGTCGCCATTGCGCGCGATGCGATCGGCGCCAACGACCACCGCACCGACATTCCCCGTTTTCAGAAAATGGCCCACCATATTGTCGGTGATCAATATGAGTGGGATGCCGTCCTGATGCAATTCCCAGGCGGTGAGACGCGCCCCCTGGAGGTACGGACGTGTCTCCGGGACGAGCACTTCGATCCGGCTGCCGCTTTCGACAGCCATCCGAATCACGCCCAGGGCCGTGCCAATACCGCTGGTTGCCAGCGCGCCCGCGTTGCACTGGGTCATGACGCGTCCGGCCTTCGGCAGAAGTTCCGCGCCGAGGCGGCCGATGCGTTCGTCGCCCTCGCGGCGTTCCTGATGGACTTTCTGCGCCTCCTCGGTCAAAGAAGCCTTGATGTGCGCGATATTTGCGGCTCCATCGTTCGCGGGCGTGCGCGTCAGCTCCTGAAACCGCTTCTTGAACCGCTCGATGGCCCAGAACAAGTCCACAGCGGTGGGGCGGGTTTGAGCCAACGTGTCGCAAATAACGCCGAATTCGGCGCGCAAATCATCAATGGTCGGGGCTCCCGATTTCTCGACACCCAGCGCGATGCCCATTGCCGCAGCAACGCCGATGGCGGGCGCGCCACGGATGACCATGTCCTTGATGGCCCTGGCCACGTCGCGGTAGTCGGTATACGTGTGATAGACGACTTCACCGGGCAGGCGTCGTTGGTCGAGCATAACCACGCCGTCTTGCGTCCATCGAATCGGTTCGACTGTGTGCAACCTCGTGGCTCCGATCAGCGCGCACGAACCCATGCCTCGCTGCAACCGCAACAGGACGAAGCTTAGATTCTAACCCATCCGCAACGGAGAAGACGCTGGCTTCCCCCGGGCAACGCCGCGCAATCTTCACCGGGGATCGCCGTCGGCTGCCGCACATGCACACTGTGACGAACGGCGAAGCGTTGGCTGCGACCAGTCAGCATGCTATGCGTCTTGCCGAGAGTTCAACGTGGCCCGGCGGAAAAAATGAAGAGGCGAGCGGATGGGCGCGAATGCGCTTCACACTTCGCTCTTGCATAGCGCGGACCGGAGGGTGGCGCAGCCATCGACGGGAGACCGCCTGTCTTCGCCAATCGATGGCGTCACGGAACTGCTCAAGCCCGGCCAGCCGAAGAAGCTTGCCGTGAGGACCAAGGGCAGAATCGTGTTCATCGATTTCGTCGAGGCGCTCGCCATCGAGGCCCAAGGGAACGCCGCGCTTCTGCGAACCCTGTCCGGGGCGTATCTGCTCCGTCAATCGATTTCGGATATTGCGGAAAAACTGCGACAGTACGGATTCATTCGAATCCATCGATCGACGGTGGTGAATGGCGCTTTCGTTGAAGAGGTCCGCGTTTTGAACTCGGGAGAAATGCTTCTCCGCTTGAAGGGAGCAGACAAGGAATATAGCGTCTCCCGAAGCTACCGATCGGCGCTGAAAGCTGTCGCAACCTGCTGGCTATGATTTGGTCCCGCTAAGGCAACACGATCTTTCGATCCCCTTTCCGTCACCAGCAGATACCGCCGGTTTACTTGTGCCTGCCTGCTCGCGGGGCTGTTGACCTTCCTGTTCGTTCACCAAGGCAGCGCCTTCTAAGCGGAAGCATGGGTATGCGCGGCGAAGCGGAGGCTTACGAAATCCTTATGCACCGCTTATGCCTTCTTGATGCGCGGCGAGGTAGAGTGCCGCCATCGTTGTACCGGTTCGATGCTGGCGGGACCAGCCTTACTAGGCTGGGCAAACGGCAAGGGCCGGAAGGAGTCCGGTTCCATGAACACGGGCCAACAACAAAGCAAGGCGAGAGCGGTCTGCGGCTCGATTCTATTCTGGATTACGTTCTTTGGCGCGGCGCCACCGAGGGCTTTCGCTCAACGTAACACCCCGAACGATGGGTCAACGACGGCCGCGCGCTCATCTGTTCCTTGGCAGCCCAACCCAGGCGCCAAGCCGATCATCGGCGAAGCAAAATGAGCAGATCCTGCAAGAACTCGAGCGAATGCGCGCCCGTCGGGACAGGCAAGCTGAGCCCTACTGCCTCGGAGGAATCAGGAAGCGACGTTCCAGCGCCGGCAACCGCGACCCCAGGAGAAAGCCCGAAGACCACCGAAGCTTCGACGAGCGGCAGACTCAGCGCCGGCGCGTCGGGAATTTCCGCAAACGGATAAGCGGGATCGAATGCCGTGCCGGGGAACAGCTTGGAGAACCTGCTGCGCGGAACCACAGCGAATTTCCTGCTGGATGGGTACTACGCGTACAACTTTAATGCGCCGATTGGGCGCGCGAACCTGCTACGGGCGTACGACGTGAGCAGCAATTCGTTCAGCATCAACCAGGCTGACCTGGTGCTCGAGAACGCGCCTGATCCCGATCATGGCAAGCGTTACGGGGCGCGGATCGATTTCCAGTATGGACAAGCGACGCAAACGCTGCAGGGCAACTCGGCGAACGAGCAGCGCCCGGACATCTATCGAGCGCTTTTTCAGGCCTACGGAACGTACATCGTCCTCGTGGGGAGCGGGCTGCGAGTGGATTTCGGGAAATGGGCGAGCGCGCTGGGAATTGAAAACAACTACACGAAAGATCAAAACGACTAGGGAAGCTGTACATTTTCGACAGCTATGTTTCGTGGAACGCATCGCCGAAGCTGAGCCTGGCGCTCGAAGGGGATTATGTTGTCGAACGGCTGTTTACGGCCTCGGCTCCCGCCCACACAGACGGGGGAGCGGCGTACGTATGCTATCAACTCACGCCGAAATTTGCCCTCGCGAACCGGGCCGAGTGCATGTCCGACCGTGGCGGCCTTTTCAGCGGCACGACGCAGGCGCTGAAGGAAGTAACGCTGACCGGCCAGTATCAGTTTTATCTGGGATTCATGATGTTCGAGGAGTGGCGGCGCGACTTTTCCAATCGGCCTTACTTTTTGACGGACACACTGGGACTGCTGCAAAACGGGCAAACGACCGCGACGGCCGGAATGGTCTGGTGGTTCGGGCCGAAGGCGAATTCGCGGTGACGCTTCCGCAGTTTTTCGGGAGACGCTGATGCAGGACATTCTTTGGATTGCGGTGACGATTGCGTTTTTCATTTTGTCGATCGGGTATGTGGCGTTTTGCGACCGCATGAAGTGAGGAGGGCGGCATGGAGTCGATGATCATGCTCGCGGTGAGCGTTGCGATGGCAGCCTACCTGGTGTACGCGCTGCTGCGCCCGGAGAAATTCTGAAATGACCGCGAATGGGTGGTTTCAGATTCTGCTGTTCCTTCTGATCATCTTCCTGATCACGAAGCCGGCCGGAATCTATATGACGCGGGTTTTCGAGCGCGAGCGGACGTTTATGGACCCGGTGATGAGGCCGCTCGAGCGGCTGCTGTATCTCGCGACGGGTGTCGACGAGACGCACGAGATGCGCTGGACCGAGTACGCGATCTCGATGCTGCTGTTCAGCCTGGTGTCGATGATTTTGCTGTACGCGATGGAGCGATTGCAGGGATATCTTCCGTTCAACCCGCAGCATTTCGGTGCGTTCGGCCCGGCGCACCTGGCGTTCAACACCGCCGCATCGTTCACCACGAATACAAACTGGCAGGCGTATTCGGGCGAGACCACCATGAGTTATTTCACACAGATGGCGGGACTCGCCTATCACAATTTCATGTCGGCTGCGGTCGGAATGGTGCTCGCCATCGCCTTTATTCGAGGCATAGCACGGCGGCAGACGGACACGATCGGAAATTTCTGGGTCGATACGGTGCGTTGCTGCCTGTGGATTCTGCTGCCGGCCTGCTTCGTGGGAGCGCTCGTTCTTGTGTCGCAAGGCGTGATCCAGAACCTGCGGCCGTACGACACGGCGAAGCTGGTCCAACCGATGCAAGTGCCAAAGGTTGACGCCAATGGGAAGCCGGTACTGGGGACAGATGGCAAGCCCGTGATGGACACCGTTATGACGCAGACGATCGCGCAAGGGCCGGTGGCGTCGCAGGAAATCATCAAGGAACTTGGCACGAACGGCGGCGGCTTTTTCAATGCGAACAGCGCGCATCCTTATGAGAATCCGACTCCGTTTTCGAACTTTTTCGAGTTGATCATGATTTTCGCCATTGGCGCGGGCCTGACGTACACGTTGGGACGCATGACCGGCTCGCAGCGGCACGGTTGGGCGGTGTGGTGGGCCATGGCCCTTCTGTTTCTGGCCGGCGTCAGCGTTGCGTATTGGGCGGAGGCGCGGGGCAATCCGCTGCTCAAGGGGACGGACCAGAGAGCGAGTCTTCTGCAGCCGGGCGGGAACATGGAAGGCAAGGAAGTGCGCTTCGGGATCGCCAACAGCGCTCTCTGGGCCACCGTAACGACGGACGCGAGCTGCGGCGCCATCAACAGTTGGCACGATTCGTTTACGCCGCTGGGAGGCATGGTGCCGCTCGTGAACATCATGCTGAGCGAAGTGATTTTCGGCGGAGTGGGCGCGGGCATGTACGGCATCTTGACCTACATCGTCGTCGCCGTATTTATCGCGGGGCTGATGGTCGGCCGCACGCCGGAGTATTTAGGCAAGAAGATCGAAGCGTACGAGGTGAAGATGGGCATGCTCGTGGTGCTGATCTTTCCGTTGCTGATTTTGGCGTTTGCCGCGATTTCAGCGGTCAGACCGTATGGTACGGCGGGCGTCCTGAACCCAGGGCCGCACGGGCTGAGCGAAATTCTCTACGCATTCACCTCCGCCACCGGCAACAACGGATCGGCATTCGCGGGATTAACCGTGAACACGCCGTGGTACGACACGACTCTCGGATTGACGATGCTGGCCGGGCGTTTCTTCATGATTATCCCGATGCTCGCGATCGCGGGAAGCCTTGCGCGCAAGAAGTATGTGCCGCCGTCGGTCGGCACCTTCCCCGTGACGGGTCCTTTATTCACGGTACTTCTAATCGGCGTGGTCGTGATCGTCGGGGCGCTGACGTTTTTCCCGGCGCTGAGCCTTGGGCCCATTCTCGAGCACCTGCTCATGGCTGCGGGAAAGACGTTCTAAGGAACAACGATGGCCACCGGACGGATGAACGATAAGCGGGCAATTTGGGAGGGGAAGATTGTCCGGCGCGCGATCCTCGACGCGGTTCTAAAACTTAATCCCCGGAAAATGATGGGCAATCCCGTGATGTTCGTCGTGGAGATCGGGAGCGTGATCACCACCGCTCTGCTGATCAAGGGCGGATCGGCCTTCAAGTTCAATCTCCAAATCACTCTTTGGCTGTGGTTCACCGTGCTTTTCGCCAACTTCGCGGAAGCGATGGCCGAAGGGCGCGGCAAGGCACAGGCGGACTCTCTTCGCAAGGCGCGGATGGAGACGATTGCGAACCGCGTTGTCGGAGACGAAGACCAGACAGAACAGGTATCCAGTTCCAAATTAAAGGCGGGCGACCTTGTCATCGTCTCAGCCTGCGAGTTCATCCCTTCAGACGGCGAAATCGTCGAAGGGATCGCTTCGGTGGACGAATCGGCGATCACCGGTGAATCTGCTCCCGTGATTCGAGAGTCGGGCGGCGACCGCTCGGCGGTCACCGGCGGCACGCGGGTGCTGTCGGACCAGATCAAGGTAAGAATCACTTCGAATCCCGGCGAGACATTTCTCGACCGCATGATCGGCCTGGTGGAGGGAGCCGAGCGCCAGAAAACGCCGAACGAGATTGCGCTGAACATTCTACTCGCGGGGCTGACGATTATCTTTCTGCTGGCGGTGGTGACGCTGCAGCCATTTGCGATCTATTCCGGCGCGCCGCAGTCAGTGTTCGTTCTGGTTTCACTGCTGGTCTGTCTGATACCGACCACGATCGGCGCCTTGCTTTCGGCCATCGGCATCGCGGGGATGGATCGCCTGGTCCAACACAATGTGCTGGCTATGTCTGGGCGCGCGGTGGAAGCGGCTGGAGACGTGAACACTCTACTATTGGACAAGACGGGGACGATTACGCTGGGAAACCGCCAGGCTTCACGCTTCATTCCGGCGCCCGGCATCACCGAACAGGAGTTGGCCGATGCGGCGCAACTCTCTTCATTGGCCGACGAGACGCCCGAGGGGCGGTCAATCGTGGTTCTGGCGAAGGAGAAATATGGCCTCCGAGGGCGAGAAATGGCGTCGCATGAGGCGCGCTTTGTGCCGTTCACCGCACAGACGCGGATGTCGGGAGTGGATTTGAGCGGTTATGAGATCCGCAAAGGAGCCGCCGATGCAATTGCGGAGTATCTCGCGCGCAACGGACATAAACTGCCCGAGGAAGTGAAGGCGACGGTGGAAGAAATAGCGCGATCGGGAGCTACCCCGCTGGCGGTGGCGGAGAAGGGGCGTGGGGCTCTCGGGGTGATCGAGCTGAAGGACGTCATAAAGGGCGGAATCAAAGAAAGGTTCAACCAGCTGCGGGCGATTGGAATCCGGACCGTGATGATCACAGGCGACAACCCGCTGACGGCTGCCGCCATCGCGCGGGAAGCGGGAGTCGACGATTTCCTGGCGCAGGCGACGCCCAAAGACAAGATGGACCTGATCAAGAGGGAGCAGTCGCAGTGCAAGCTGGTGGCGATGACCGGCGACGGTACGAACGACGCTCCGGCGCTGGCGCAGGCGGACGTCGGTGTCGCCATGAATACGGGAACGCAGACGGCGAAGGAAGCCGGAAACATGGTGGATCTGGACTCGAATCCCACCAAGCTGATCGAGATCGTCCAAATCGGCAAGCAGCTCCTTATGACGCGAGGCTCGCTGACGACGTTCTCGATCGCGAACGACGTGGCGAAATACTTCGCGATCATCCCGGCGATGTTCGCGGGCACGTTTCCGGTGCTGAACGCGCTGAACATCATGCATTTGCGAACCCCGCAATCGGCGATCCTGTCGGCGGTGATCTTCAACGCGGTGGTGATCATTATTCTGATTCCCCTTGCGCTGCGCGGCGTGAAGTACCGGTCGATGTCGGCGGCGGCGTTGCTGCGAAGGAATCTGTGGATTTACGGCGCCGGAGGAATCGTCGTGCCGTTTATCGGGATCAAGCTGATCGACATGCTGATCACGTACGTGAGGCTGGCCTAGGGGCTTCCATGAAAAAGAACCTGCTCACAGCGATCCTCATGACCATCGCGACGACGATCCTCTTAGGCGTTATCTACCCGTTGGCGGTGACGGGCGTCGCACAAATGCTATTTCCAAGGCAAGCCAATGGAGAGTTGATTCGCGAGCGCGGCAAGATCATTGGGTCGAAGCTGATCGGCCAGGAATTTTCCGGGGCTGAATATTTTGACTCGAGGCCATCCGCCGCGGGGAACGGATATGACGCGGAGAACTCCAACGGAACGCAGTACGGTCCGACGAATCAGAAACTCATCGACGAGGTGGAGACCCGCGCGGCGGCGGCGCGCAAAGAAAACTCGGGAACGCCGGTGCCCATCGACCTGGTCACCGCTTCGGCATCGGGTCTCGATCCGGATATCACGCCTGCGGCCGCACAGTTTCAGGTGCCTCGCGTGGCGCGAGAGCGCGGGATGACGGAGGAAGCGGTGCAGGAGGTTGTCAGGAAATACACCGAGGGCCGCCAGTTTGCTTTTCTGGGTGAGCCCCGAGTGAATGTGCTGGAACTGAATCTGGCCCTGGACCGGGCTCGGCCTATGCGGTAAGGAAGGCGCCGGATGTTTTGATTGGTCTGGGGAGTCTTAATCCGTCGAGGGCCAGGTGATCGGGAAATTGCCGGGTGAGTGATATGCGGGCCTGGCCGCTCGACGAATGGACAGATTGTAAAGGTTGTGCCTCGTAGTTCTCGCGTCGAAGTTTCAATCGACGGCATTCAGTTTATGGATGGGCGGCGCAGTTGCGCGAACCCCGAAGTTGGCCGAACGCGTAGCGAATAAAAAGCGAACCATGTCTTCCCAGTTCTAATCGCAACAAGCCGGGAATAGAAGTGCCTGTAAACAAACGAGAAAAGGCCTTCTAATCGCTACCAGATCCGCTTTTTGGAGGTTCGCCTGGGTTTCGCTTTTGGGGTGGTACTAAAACTAGCGACGCCTTGCGGCGACGGGGCGATCAGCTGGCGAGGGTTTGCCTTGAGAGAGTTTCCTGTTTCGTCGTAGGCCCGGGCTCCTCGATGCGGATTTCAGCGAGTTCGGAGATCAAGTTGCCGGCCCAGGTGTAGACGTTGTGTTCGCGAACGACGCGGCGCATCCGCTGCATGCGCAGATGGCGGTCCCCGGCGTCCATCTCGAGA
>DATGHM010000040.1:0-13339 GCA_035307985.1 Candidatus Acidiferrales bacterium | reverse complement strand
TCGCTGTAGCGTTCTGCGAGGCGTCCGGGCCGTGCCTGATTCGTGTCGAGTCCAACGATGAAGAACTGCGCCGGACGGCGATTGCAAACGCGGAGGCAATTGGCGCAGGGCACGCCTTCGTGCTGCTGGTGCGGCGGGCCTATCCCATCAACCTGCTGGCGCGCGTACGGGACTGCTTTGAGGTGTGCTCCATTTATTGCGCGACGTCGAATCCGGTGGAGGTGATCGTGGCGCAGACGGAGCAGGGCCGGGCGATCCTCGGCGTGGTGGACGGCTGCCCGCCCAAGGGCGTGGAGGACGCCGAAGACGCCAAAAAGCGGCACGAGTTTGTCCGGAAGATTGGTTATAAGCTTTGAGGCAAAGAGGCGAGGAATCCGGGAAGCGCAGGCGTCAAAGAATTGAACGTTAGGTCACCAAATTGACTCTTGTTTTCCTTTTTGGTTCCCTTTTGTCCCGAGTTCGGCAGAAGACTTCCAGCGTCCTTGCTTCCCTCTGCGTCCTTCTCGTGCGTTCCCGCGTTTCTTGACGCTACAAGAATGGCAGGAGCGAGCCGGAAATGCCGGCGGCATTGGGATTGAAGAGAGCGACGTAGATGAGGATGAAGGTCAGGATGATCATGATGATGCTGCAGGCCCAGGCGATCACGTTGAAGGTCAGGGTGTTGGTATATTCGCCCATGAGGTCGCGGCGGTTGATCAGCAGAAGAATGAAAATCAGCACGACCGGCAGCCAGATGCCGTTCCCTACCTGCGAGTAGATCAGGATTTTCCAGAGCGGCGCCCTCGGGATGAGAATGATTCCTGCGCCAACCACGATCAGCAGTGTGTACAGCGAATAGAAAGCGCGCGCTTCCTTGAATTTGTGGTCGAGGCCGGCTTCGAAGCCGAGGCCTTCGCAGATGACGTGCGCCGTGGAGAGCGGAAGGATCGACGCGGCGAAGAGCGAGGCGTTTAAGAGGCCGAAAGCGAACAGCAGGCCGGCCCAGTGGCCGGCGAGAGGGCCGAGGGCCTCGGCGGCATCCTTGGCGCTGGCGATGTTGGTCATACCGTGGGCGTGCAGGGTGGCGGCGCAGCAAACGATGATGAAAAAGACGATCACCATGCAGGAGATGCTGCCAACGAGAACGTCCCACCTGGCATGCTTGTACTGACGCGGGCCGACGCGCTTCTCGACGAAGCCGGCCTGAAGATAGAAGAACTGCCAGGGAGCGATGGTGGTGCCCACGAGGCCGATCAACATCAGGAGATAGGGCGTGCTGACGTGAACGGGCGGGATCAGGGTCTGGCGGGCGGCATAGAGCCAGTCCGGTTTAGCCATGAACGCGGAAATAATGTAGGAGACGTAAAAGCCGCAGGCCACAAGAAAGATCTTTTCGACGGCGCGGTAAGTGCCCAAGACGACGAGGAGCCACACGGCGATGGCCGCGAGCGGGACCGAAATATATTTGCTGACGTGCAGGACCTCGGAAGCGGCGGCGACACCGGAAAACTCGGCGACGGTGTTGAAGAGATCGATCGCCAGGGCAGCGACCATGACAAAAAACGTGGAGCGGAAGCCGAATTCCTCGCGGATCAGGTCGGAGAGGCCCTTGCCGGTGACCACTCCCATGCGGGCGCACATTTCCTCGCTGACGTAGAGGGCGATGGTCATGGGAATCAGCGACCAGAGGAGCGCATAGCCGAAGTGCGCGCCGGCCTGCGAATAGGTGCCGATGCCACCGGCGTCGTTGTCGACGTTCGAAGTGATCAGCCCGGGACCCACGACGGCAAGGAAGACAGCGATGCGGCGGCGCCAAGTTCGGCTGCGGCGGCCAAAGTCCTGGCCCCGCGTGCGCAGGGAGGAAATCCTGTCGTTCAGTGTGGTGCGAGTAGTCATGCAAATGACTCATTCACATCCAGGAATCTTATCCCGGTCTAAGTCAAATCCCAGAACTAAGGCATCCCTTGATCGGGCGTTCTTTCGTGGGTCTAAAGCCTGTCTGCCGAAAGGCAGGCCCCGCGCTTCCACTGCTTACTCTTAGCCGAATCCCAAAACCTTACTTCAGCGGCTAAAGGCGCACTCATTTTTTCCGCGGCTGACGGCACGACTGAAAGTCGCGCCCCGACACAGAACGGGCGTCGTCCGGCGAAGCGGCGAAACCATCGGCTCTCGCCGCGGCCACGGTCGCGTTCCTACCAAGAAAAGGCGTGCATTCTGTTCCGCGACTGGCCGTCCTCACATCTAGAGTTTGGCGCGCAGGCGGCCGACCACATCGTCCACGGTAATCGCGCCGATCGGGTGCTTCTCGTGATCGACGACGGTCAAGCTGCGCAAATTGTACTTATCAAACAGCTCGAACACTTCGTTGTCATCGGTTTCCGGCGTCACGGACAAGTGCGGCTCGGAGACCAGCTCCGAAACACGCTGATCGGAGGCGGCGAGGAGGAGCCGCGAGATCGGGACAGCGCCAGCCAGCGTGGCGTCGCGATCGATCAAGACGATGTTGTCGAGCTGGTCGGACGAAATCTCGTGGAACCGGATATAGTCGATCACCTCGCCGAGCGTGGCTTCCTCGCCGACGACGACGATCTCCGTGTTCATCATGCCGCCCGCACTGTTTTCGCCGAAGCGCAGGAGTTCTTCGACTTCCTCGGCTTCGCGATGGCCCATTTCGTGCAGCACTTCCTCAGATGTTTCGGGCGGAAGGCTGGCGATCAGGTCGGCGGCGGCGTCCGGGCTCATCTCCTCAATGATGTCGGCGGCCTTTTCGGGGTCGAGTTTCTCGACAACCTGGGCCTGCAATCGCTTGTCGAGTTCGGGGAGAGTTTCGGCGGCAACGTTCTCATCGAGGGAGTTAATGATGGATTGACGTTCGGCGGGAGAGAGCTCCTCCATGAGGTCGGCGAGATCGGCGGGGTGGAGTTTCTCGAGCCTGTCGCTCGAAATGCGCAACTTCACGCGGCGGAGCGGATCGGATTCGATCAGGTTGACGAACTCCCAGCGTATCGTGTTTGTGGGAAGCTTCTTCTGAATCCGGCGGATCGTGTTGGGAGGGACGATTCCCTGCAGGAGGCGCCGAACCGCCGCGGAGATGCCGACGCCGACATCTTCGATGCGAAGCTCCGTGTTGCCGTTCGTGCGGTAATCGCCCAGGTCCACGTCGTTGACGCGGACCACCTTGCGACCATGCGTGTCGATGATTTGTTGATCGAGAAGGTCTTTCCGGACCGCCAGCCAAGATTCATTCGGATGGAAGAGTTCGAGCGAGGACTCGTCGGTGGTGAGGTTCACCTGGCCCGGGGCGACGGCGCCGATCTGGTCGTGGCGGGCGACCAGGGGACGGTAACGGCCTCGGCTGAGAAGCAGGCGTGAGATGCGGCTGGGCTGCTCCGACGGGACGACAAACATCTCCTTCACACGGCCGACGAACTGACCGGCGGAGTCGTAAGTAGCGGCGCCCAACAATTCCGTAGCGTGCAGCATGATGAACCTCACAAAGGCCGAAATCCGAAAGTCCTTAAAGCCGAAGAGCCCTGTTTCGAGAGCATTCGAAGGGCCGAAATTCGCAAAGGCCGAAATTCGAAAACGCGAAACTCGAAAATCGCCAGCGCCAAAGCCTATGGCCGGTGCTGTTGGCACCCCAAGAACCAAGCACCCCCGATCTTATGGACGCCGGCCGGCGCAACCGAAGTCGCCCCCGACGCGAGCCAGCTTTGGCCTGCCACAAGGACCAAAAAAAAGCCCGGGCCGGTGCTGCATCCGGCTCGGGCAAAGGCAAGGGGTCCGCCACTACTTCAGACCGGGCCGTGCCTCCCTGTCGCCTCGCACCCATTCGGGCAGCGAGCGGTTCCAGCCGGAACGTGCAATCGCGGAACCTCGCGCCACGCCGTCGGCGTAGCCAGCACCGCGACGAATTGGCCGGGAACCTGGCTTCGAGCTACTGCTCAGGGTACAGCTGCGCCAAGTTCCGGGCTCCGAATTTGACAAACCGTCCATCACGCTCAAGAAATTTGATGCGAATTATTAGTTAAAAGCAGTTGCAGAGATTGTCAAGCAAAGAGTGGATGTTACGGACGATTTTTGTGCGCGAAGACCATATTTGTCGGCTTTTGCCGACGGCGGCGGCAATCGGCGGCGTAAAGATCCCAATAGGTGCCGCGAATGTAGTCGTGGGCGGAGTAGCCGAGGGCGCGGGCGGTGCGGTCGATGGCAGCGGGACGACCCTCGAGCTCGAGGAAGGTGCCGACCGGGGTCTCGTCCAGGTCCAGATGCAGACCGGGCAGGCGAAAGCTCGTGCGATATTTTTCGTAACGGAAGGACGGGCGAAGGCCGATCGCCTCAAAGAGGCGGGCTGTGCGGGCGGGATCGCGAACCGGCGCTTCTCGTTCGAGCTTCTGCTTGTGGCGCGGGGCGGACTTCCGGGCGCGGTGGCGGGTCCGTTCCTGGACTGGCGGCGCTTTTGAGGTGAGCTTGGCGTCGCGGCGACCGGATTTGGATGTTTCAACGCGGAGACGCACGAGGCGTCCGTGGCGGCGGAAGTCGGCGTTGGGCGTGTCGTAGAGGGTGTTTTCCTCGAAGATGCGACCATGATCCCGAGCGCCGATTTTTCGCAGGCGGCGAAGGAGGCCGGGCAGGTTGCGGACGTCAAGTTTGATTTCGGTTTCGACGTTCGTGGCCATAAAAACAGTATACGACGGCCGGCGAAACCGTAGCGGGCTGGTCCGCGGTTCCACGCCTTATGGCGGAATGGTATGGTGGGAATAAGGAGACGTAATCCCAAAGAGTAGCAAAGCCGCTCCCGCTGCGGGGCGTTGATGCGGCAATTCAGCCCAGGACTACATGCAAGAATACTCGGCTTCTGACGCTCGGTTGTGTGGCCTGCTCTGCACCTGCTTGTTTGTCAGCATGATGCTGTGCGGAGTGGCGAAAGCGCAGGAGGTCTCGACAGTGCCCCCGACCTCCCGCGCAGCCGTGGGGCCGACAGGTCAATCTACGCAGAAGACGGGCAATCCCGAGCAAACCCGTCCGCCTGCCTCAGCGCGCACACCGCAAGAGGAAAGGGCGCAGGTGAATCCTGGGGCGCCGTGCATTCAACCTGCGCCAGTGGTGACCTGGCGGGAGTATCGCGGTCCTTTCCAAAAGACGGTGGGGCTGTTCGCCAGGCGGCTTGAGCGCAAGTCTGTGGGACCGGTGCACTACAAACCAGGCGCCCTGATGTGCACGATCACGCTGAAGGACAAGGCCCGTTTATTGGCATGGGATGCAGCCGACCCGGTAACTTTTATGTCCGTGAGCTTCAACGCCGGGCTGTCGCAAGCGCAGGATTCCGACCGGAGCTTCGGCCAGGGCGGCGAGGGTTACGGGAAGCGATTTGCGGCCGCCGCCGCCGACCAGGCGTCGTCGCTGTTCTTCAAGGATTTCGCGTACCCAAGCCTGCTCCGCGAGGATCCGCGCTATTACCCGCTGGGCGAAGGCAGCACCGGCAGACGCCTGGGGCACGCCGTCAAGCATGCATTCGTCGCGCACAGCGAAAATGGCCGCAGCATGTTCAACTTATCCGAATGGGCTGGCACGGTCAGCGCAGCCTCGCTCAGCAATCTCTATCACCCCGGAAACAAGCGCGGATTCTCGCCGACGGCCGAAGAGGTCGGCGAATCTGTCGGGAGTGACGTGGGGTACGACATCCTGCGCGAGTTCTGGCCGGAAATTGCTCGGAAGTTTCGCCTGCCCTTCAAGCAGCAAGGGCAGCCATAGAGCCCGAGGGGAGGCGCGGATTCAGACGGACCGGGGAGCAACGGTTAGTCAGCGGGGCCGCAGGATACCATTGCGCTTCCAGAGCTTGTCCCATTGCCAGATGCCGCCTCGAGCTGCGTCGGGCAAGCGATAGCCGAGCTGGTGGCCGAGCATGAGGATTTGGCCACGATGATGCGCTTCGTGGGAGAACATGTAGGCGAACATCGCCGCGTTTGCGGGCCAGACCGGCATCCAGTCGTCACGCCAGAATATCGTGACGCGGCGCTTGGGATCGTCGGAAAGACCTTCCATCAGCATTTTCAGGCACTGGTCCGCGCTTTGCTTGTGGGCCGCTGCAGCCTGCTTCATGGTGCAACGGTGCGGGTCGAGCGGCGCAGGACCCTTCAGGTGCGGAGCGGACTTGCGGAGCCATCGCAAGCGGCAATTGTGGAGATGAGCGAAGATCGCGGCAATTGTGCGTCCGCCGCGGGAAGCTTCTCCCGGCGGCTTGGCGCGCCAGGCACGCGGATCAAGATGCGCGAGGATCAGCTGATTCATCGCGTCGTTGATCGCGTAGGTCGCCAGCAGCGTGTCGCGATGGTCCGCAGGCGGTCCGGCGGCGGAGCGGCGCATTATCGTTTAGGAATGCCGGACGTCGGTGCTGCCTGCTTTTGCGGCACGAGCGAGGAATCGGGCGAATCGGCAAAGGTTTCGGCGGAGGATTCGGCCGGCGAGGAGTTGGATTCGGCTTCGGCGGGTTGTTCGCCGGAGATGTCGTCGGCTGCGGATCCGATGGATTGCTCGCGGGCGTCGGCGGTCGCGTTCGCAGTAGCTTCCCCCGAAGATGCCGGGCTAAAGCCCGGCGCTACGTTTAAACCTTCAGACGAGAGAGCATCTGTTTCCGATGATGCGTCGGCTTCGGCGAGCGCTTCGGATTCGGGTTCGGTCGGGGCGATGCCGGCGTCGGAACCGAGGGCGGCCTGGGCGAGCTGCTCGAATTCCTTGAGGCTGGGGAGCTCGTCGAGGTCGGAGAGGCCGAAACGCATCAGGAATTGCTTGGACGTGCGGTAGAGGATGGGGCGGCCAATGACTTCCTTGCGGCCGCAGGTGGTGATGAGGCGCTTTTCGAGGAGCGTCTTGATGACGCCACCGACGTTGACGCCGCGAATCTCGTTGATTTCGGGCACGGTGGCCGGCTGCTTGTAGGCGATGACGGCGAGCGTTTCCAGCGCGGGCATGGTGAGGCGAATGGGCGGCTGAAGGCTCTTGATGAAGCGACGGACAACTTCGTGGTGCTGCGGCTTGGTGTAGAACTTCCAGCCGCCGGCCACTTTGCGGATTTCGATGCCGCGGTCGTCGGTGGAATAGGAGGCGACGAGGAGGTCGAGCGCGGCGCGGACTTCGACCTTGGGGGCGGCGAGCGCATTCGCAAGATGGTCGATGGTAGCGGGCTCGTCCGCCGCGTAAATGACGGCTTCCAGGGCGGAGCGCAGTTCGCGCGAACGCGCTTCCTGTGCCAGCGCCTCCGGCGGTTCAGCTTCAGCCGACTGAGGAGTTTGGGCCTGCTGCTCCTCCGACTGCAATTCCTGCGATTCAGGTTCCTGTGGCATGCGGCTCAGCTCACAAAACACAAAATTACGGCTCGAAAACACGAACGAACAGAGAATCTACCATCTTTGCGCGCTGATTCGCTAGAATAATGGGATATGGCGCACACCAGGCATCGAACTGTCGGCGTGAAAGTGGGCAAAGTGGAGGTCGGCGGAGGCGCGCCGATCGTCGTGCAGTCGATGACGAACACGGATACGGCGGACGTGGCCTCGACCACGAAGCAGTGCCTCGAACTGGCGCAGGCGGGATCGGAACTGCTGCGCGTGACGGTGAACGTTCCGGAGGCGGCGGCGGCCGTGCCGGAAATCAAGAAGCGGCTGCTGGACGCGGGCTGCGATGCTCCGGTGATCGGCGATTTTCATTACAACGGGCACGTCCTGCTGACGAAGTATCCGGATTGCGCGCGCGACCTCGACAAATACCGGATCAACCCCGGGAACGTAGGCCACGGGCAACGGCGCGACGAACAGTTCTCCACGATCTGCAAAGTGGCGCGCGACCACGGCAAGCCGGTGCGCATCGGCGTGAATGGCGGGTCGCTGAACCAGGAACTGGTGATGCGCAAGATGCAGGAGAACACGGACCGCGACCTGGGAAAAACGTCGGAAGAGATCATCAACGAGTGCATGGTGCTGTCGGCGCTGGAATCGACGGAGCTGGCGCTGGAATGCGGGCTGCGCAAGGACCAGATCATCATTTCGTGCAAGGTGTCGCGGCCGAGCGACTTGATCGAGATTTATCGCGACCTGGCGCAAAAGACGGACCAGCCGCTGCATCTTGGGCTGACCGAAGCGGGCATGGGCGCGAAGGGACTGGTGTGGTCGGCGGCGTCGATGGGGATTCTGCTGGGCGAAGGAATCGGCGACACGATTCGGATTTCGTTGACGCCTCGGCCGAACGGCGACCGTCGCGATGAAGTGTACGCGGCGTGCGAATTGCTGCAATCGCTGGGGCTGCGGACGTTCGCACCGAGCGTGACGGCGTGTCCTGGCTGCGGGCGAACGACGAGCACAACGTTTCAGGAGCTGGCCGAAAGCATTCAGGACTACATCCGCGACCAGATGCCGGAATGGAAGCGGCATTACGAGGGCGTGGAGGAATTAAAGCTGGCGGTGATGGGCTGCATCGTCAACGGGCCGGGCGAATCGAAGGCGGCAAACATCGGGATCAGCCTGCCGGGAACAGGCGAAGCGCCGCGCTGCCCGGTCTATATTGATGGGCAGAAATTCAAGACGCTGGAAGGCACGTACGACGAGCTTTCGGTCGCGTTCCGCGCGCTGCTCGACGATTACGTCTCGACGAAATACCACAGGCGCGAAACCCCGCTTCCCGCCGTTGAGGTGCCCGTAGAGGCGCGGGGTGCCAGCAAGTCCACGCTGCGAGTCATCGCATAAGCTAACGCGTCTTACGCCATCTGTTCCCCCTCGATTACCCCTGCACGCTTCGTTTTGCGGTAGACTCGCGGAAATTGAGCCTCGCTTATCGATTAGGACGCGAAGGAAAAAGCAGATCCCTCACCCCCATCCGCATACAACGCGGCTGGGTTCGGGATGACAGCGAGGAGTTAGCGCGGAAGCGTGATCATGCCGACTGAAGCGGAACTTTTGCGGCGACCCGACTCTTCAGAACGACCAGCGGCGTCTGGACACCCGTCTAACTGGAGGCTGGGATTCTGGGGCCTGATTGCGACGCAGTTTGAAACTGGCTTCAACGACAACGGTCTGAAGTTCCTCGTAACTTATCTCGTGATCGGAATGAATCTCGCGCAGGCCGAACGCGATCGTCTCGTCCCGATCGTGGGATTGATGTTCGCTCTGCCGTTCATTCTGTTCTCGATGACAGGGGGCTACTTCGCAGATCGTTACAGCAAACGCAGCGCAACGATTGGAACTAAACTGTTCGAAATCGGCGTGATGTTTTTTTTCATTCTGGCTCTGGCCCTGCATAGTCTGCCCCTGGAATGTGCTGGTGTATTTCTCATTAGCGTTGAGGGCGCCGTCTTCGGCCCGTCCAAGTACGGCTTGTTACCCGAGTTGTTGCCCGAACATAAGCTTTCCTGGGGAAACGGGATCATCGAATTTGGGACATTTCTGGCGGCTATTGCCGGACAGGTTGCCGCAGGCGGTCTGGCCCAGCGTTACCAGGGCCGCGAGGCGGTCGCCGGATTGGTCCTTCTCGGTTTCTCGTGCATCGGGCTACTGACCAGCCTAGCAATTTCGCGCGTTCCAGCAGCTGACCCTCAGCGGAAGTTTCATTGGAATCCGATTGGTGACCTCTGGAGAGAGCTCAAAAGAATCCGCCAAGATCGTGTACTCGCTTGGGCTGTGCTCGCCAACACCTATCTTTTCTTCCTCGCGGCCCTGCTTCAAACCGTGATCTTGATCTACAGTCACGACGTTTTGCGGATTGATGATGTGCACACGACCTATCTGACCGCTGCGCTGGCGATCGGCATTGGCGTAGGCAGCCTCGCCGCAGGCTATCTCTCCGGCGGGAAGATAGAGTACGGGCTGATTCCGCTCGGCGCGATCGGCATGACGGTTTTCGCCGCGTTCATGTACCAACCTAGCCATTCGCTGACAGCTGTTGGAATCCACCTCGCACTACTCGGCTTCTTCGGCGGCATTTTTGCCGTTCCCCTCGGCGCGCTGATTCAGCATCGGCCCCGGCCTGAAGAAAAGGGTGGCGTGATTGCCGCCGCGAATCTCGTCTCGTTCGTCGGAATCGGCGTTGCCTCGGGCGCATACTACTTGTTCGCAGACATTTTCCATCAGACTGCCCGCGGCATGTTTCTTGATGGCGCGGCTCTTACGCTTGTTGCGACCGCATATTCCATTTACTTACTTCCTGATTCTTTGCTGCGTTTCGTGCTGTGGATGCTGACGCATTCGCTGTACCGGATTCGCGTGGAGGGGCGGGACAACATTCCGGAGACGGGCGGGGCGCTGTTCGTCGCGAATCACATGTCTCTGGTGGATGCGTGCCTGCTGATCGCTTCGACGGACCGGCCGATTCGTTTCCTGATGTTCAAGGGCATCTACGACCTGCCGTATATCAAGCCGTTCGCGAAAATGATTCGGGCGATACCGATTTCGTCGGAACTGCGGCCGCGCGAGATGCTGCAGTCGTTGCGCGAGGCAACGAACTCGATTCGGGCAGGCGAGGTGGTCTGCATTTTCGCCGAGGGGCAGATCACGCGCATCGGGCAGATGCTTCCCTTCCGGCGCGGCATGGAACGCATCATGAAGGGCGTGGACGCGCCGATCGTGCCGGTGAACCTGGATGGCGTGTGGGGCAGCATCTTCAGTTTCGAGCGCGAGCGTTTTTTGTGGAAGGTCCCGCGGTCGATTCCGTATCCGGTCACGGTGAGCTTTGGCGCACCGATGCCGCCGACATCCACAACATTTGAAGTCCGGCGCGCGGTGCAGAACCTGCAGACGGAGGCCTACAAGCATCATAAGAAACGGTTGCACACGCTGCATCGCGAATGGGTCAGTACCGCTCACCGGCATCCACTGCGTTTTGGGATTGGAGACAAGCGGCGGCCGCGCATGAAGTGGGGCGGCGCGCTGCTGGCTTCGATTCTGCTGGCGCGACGACTGCGAAAAACCTGGGCGGGACAGGAAATGGTGGGGATTCTGCTGCCCCCCTCCGTACCGGGCGCGCTGGTGAATTACGCGGCGACGCTGTCCGGGAAAATTCCGGTCAATTTGAATTATACGGCGTCGAACGAAACACTCGCGTCGTGCGCGGCGCAATGCAAACTCGAAACGGTGATCACGACGAAGCTGCTGCTGGAGAAGATTCCGCTCGAAGTCCCGGGCAAGGCGATCCTTCTCGAGGAAGCGGCTGCTTCACCAACGACTGGCGAGAAGCTGACGGCGCTGCTGCTGTGGTTTCTGCCGGGCTGGTGGCTGGAGCGCCTGCTGGGCGGCCGGACGCGCTCACTCGACGATCTGGCGACTGTGATTTTCTCGAGCGGCAGCACGGGCGAGCCGAAGGGCGTGATGTTGACGCACCACAACATCGCGTCAAATATCGAGCAGGTGGGGCAGACGTTCATGCTGGACCGCACGGATTGCCTGCTCGGGGTGCTTCCCTTCTTCCACTCCTTCGGATTCACGGTGACGCTGTGGATGCCCGCTGTGCTGGGCGTCGGAGTGGCCTACCACCCGAGCCCGCTCGATCTGAGCGCAATCAGCGAAATCGTGCGCGATTATCGCGTGACGTTTCTGCTGGCGACGCCGACGTTCCTGCAGGCGTATCTGCGGCGCTGTTCGCCCGAGGACTTCGGCAGCCTGCAGTTCGTGGTGGTCGGCGCGGAGAAATTGCCGGAGCGGCTGGCGCTCGCGTTCGAGGATCGATTTGGTATTCGGCCACTGGAAGGTTATGGAGCGACGGAGTGTTCTCCGGTGGTTGCGGTGAACACGAAGGACTTTCGCGCGCCGGGATTCCGGCAGGTGGGCGCAAAACGTGGAAGGATCGGGCATCCGCTGCCGGGCGTGAGCGTGCGCATTGTGGATGCGGACACGCGCGAGCCGGTTCCGGTCGGCACGCCGGGACTATTGCTCGTTCGCGGACCGAACGTGATGAAGGGCTATCTTGGCAAGCCGGAGAAAACGGCGGAGGTTTTGCAGGACGGCTGGTATGTGACCGGGGACATCGCCGCAGAAGACGAGGACGGATTCCTGACGATTACCGACCGTCTGAGCCGCTTCAGCAAAATCGGCGGCGAAATGGTGCCGCACATTAAAATCGAAGAGAAGCTGCACGAACTGGCCGGCGCGACGGAACAGAAGTTCGTCGTCAGCGGCGTGCCCGACGGAAAAAAAGGCGAACGGCTCGTGGTGCTGCACACGCTCGGGCCCGACGAAATCAAAAGCGTGCTGGAACGGCTGGCCGAAACCGGGCTGCCGAATCTGTGGACGCCGCGCGCGAACCAGTTTTTTCACGTTGACGACCTGCCCCATCTCGGCACCGGAAAGCTCGATCTGCGACGGATTCGCGATCTTGCCGTGCACTTCTCTCCCTCTGAATCGCCCGCGTGAGAATGCCGGCAAGAGACTGAGTCTCCCAGGAATGAAACCAGCGGCTAACTCGTCCCCTCGTCGCAGTCGCCGCGGGCGGTGAAGGCCCAGAAAATCCAGAGAGCGGTACAGATGCCGATGGTGACGTACGGGCTGATAAATGCGCCGGCGGCGGCCGCAACGTAAACGGGCGGCCCCAGCCGATAGCTGCGATTGATGCGTTCAATCACTGCGGCGGAGGCATCTGGCTTGAGCAACGTACGGTCCGACAGTACGCCGTACCATAACAGACTGAACGAGAGGCTCATCACCACGAAGACGCCGCCATAGACTGCACAAGCAAGCTTTGCCGCCGGGAAGCGCAAGTATTCGGTAACCAGCGAGGTCGAGAAGGGGACGATTGTAGTCAGCAGGAGCAGCAGGCCGTTTGCGAACAGGAGCCGCGCGTTCGTCTTCTGAACGAGCCGGAAAATCGAGTGGTGGCTGACCCAAAGGATCAGGACAGTGAAAAAGCTGGTGACGAATGCGATGTATGAGGGCCATTGTTGCGCCAACGCCACCGCGAGCGACCACGCCGAAGCATGACCGCCCAGGTTCGGCACGCGCAGGTCGAGCGCCAGGAGCGTGATCGCGACCGCGAAGACGCCGTCGCTGAAGGCTTCGAGGCGTCCCGTTTCCTTTTCTTGCGCTTGCGCTGCGGAAACCTGCTGCGGCAAGTTTGGAATTCCCTCCGGTGCAACCGACTCCGAAACCCCGAATTCAGTATGGCGTGTCCTGGTGGGATTGTAACCCGAGAGGCCGCTGAGTACGGAAAATCGCACTTGAACTCGCCCGGGGAACCGCTCGATGCAAATTTTCTGCAACTCGCCGATTGGCGCTTGCCCGGTGTTGCGGCTTCGTTTATTATTGTCCCGCTGGAGAACATTCGGTATGAGACGAGATATCACTCACAAATCGACGCGGACAGCAGTGCTGCGGGATTGTGGCCG
>DATGHM010000039.1:0-5114 GCA_035307985.1 Candidatus Acidiferrales bacterium | reverse complement strand
GACAACGGCTAACGCCGGGAATCAGAAACCACTCCAACCCGCTGGAAACAAACGACGGCATACGTCTCCAATCGTCCCATTTGCAGAAAACTTCATTCTGGATTCGAAGCGCGTTATAGTCGCGGCTTGGGCTCGCAGCCGATGCAGGCCTCTATCCGCCGGGGAAGGCGGGCACGGCCGCCACGGCGGATCTGCGACATGCGGTGCCATACCGGGACAGGGTCAGGCAATTGGGGAAATCCGATAAGGTCGGGCTTACGACGGGATTAAAAACCCCGCGCTTCCGCGACCGCGTACCGAAACCCAGATACGATCAAAGGATTTTAAGATATTTTGGGGAGCAGCTTACGGCACGACTGAAGTCGCGCCCTGACACAAAACCAACCTCTGAAGCCCTATTGGGGAGGGACGATGCAGGAATTTGATCCGCATGTGCTGGACGAGAACCCGCTGGAGCCGCCGGAGGAGTTCAGCAAGCGGGCACGAGTGAAGTCGCTCGAGGAATACCGCGCGCTGTGGGACCGGGCGGCGAATCGTCCCGAAGAATACTGGGGCGAGCAGGCGAAGATGCTCGACTGGTTCGAGCCGCCGAAGAAAGTTCTGGAATGGGACCCACCGCACGCGAAATGGTTCGGCGGCGGGAAGCTGAACGTCGCCTACAACTGCCTCGACCGGCATCTCGAAAAGAACGGGAATAAGCCTGCGCTGCTGTGGGAAGCGGAAGACGGCTCGACCATCCAGTTCACGTATGCGGAGCTGCACAGGCGGGTCTGCAAATTCGCGAACGCGCTGACCGGCCTGGGCGTGAAGGCGGGCGATTGCGTGGCGATCTACATGCCGATGGTCCCGGAGCTGCCCATCGCCATGCTGGCGTGCGCGCGGATCGGTGCGATGCACTCGGTGGTTTTCGGCGGATTCAGCGCGACGGCGCTGGCGGACCGCATCGCGGACGGCAAGTCGAAAATCCTGATTACGGCGGATGGCGGGTTCCGGCGCGGAAAAGTGGTGCCGCTGAAGGACACGGCGGACGCGGCGCTGAAGAATTGCTCCACGGTGGAAAAGTCGATTGTGGTGCGACGAACGGGAGAGAAGGTGGCGTGGCAGGAAGGTCGCGACCTGTGGTGGAACGAACTGGAAAATGGGGCCGCGGCGGAATGCCCGGCCCTGCCGTTCGATTCCGAGCAGCCGCTGTACATCCTGTATACGAGCGGCACGACGGGAAAACCAAAGGGAGTGCTGCACACATCGGCGGGATACCTGCTGCAATGCATGTGGAGCACGCGGCTGGTGTTCGATTTGCGCGATGACGATATTTACTGGTGCACGGCGGACATCGGGTGGGTGACGGGTCACAGCTACATCGTCTACGGGCCGCTGGCGAATGGGGCGAGCGTGGTGATGTACGAGGGCGCGCCCGATTTTCCGCGCAAGGACCGGTTCTGGGAGATCGTCGATCGATACAACGTGACGATTTTCTACAGCTCGGCGACCGCGGTGCGCGCGTTCATGGCGTGGGGCATGGAGTGGATCAATGCGCACAGCCTGAAAAGCCTCCGAGTGCTGGGGACGGTGGGAGAGCCGATCAATCCCGCGGCGTGGAAATGGTATTTCGAGGCGATCGGGAAGAATCGATGCCCGATTGTCGATACGTGGTGGCAGACGGAGACGGGGTCGATCCTGATTTCGCCGCTGCCGGGTGCGACGCCGACGAAGGCGGGTTCGGCGACATTGCCCTTGCCGGGCGTCAATGCGCGGGTGGTCGATTTGAAGGGCCAGGAGGTGAAGCCAGGTGAGACGGGCTATCTGACGATACAGAATCCGTGGCCGTCGATGCTGCGGACGATTTATGGCGACGACGATCGATACGTCCGCGAATACTGGAGCCGGATTCCCGGCGCGTACTTCGCGGGAGACGCGGCGCAGTGCGACAAGGACGGATACATCTGGGTGCTGGGGCGCGTCGATGACGTGATCAAGGTGGCCGGGCACCGACTGAGCTCGATGGAAATCGAGAGCGCGCTGGTGGCGCACGAGGCGGTGGCCGAGGCGGCGGTGGTCGCGCGGCCGGATGAGATCAAAGGCGAGGCGATTATTTGCTTTGTGACGCTGCGCTCGGGCGTGTCGCCCGATCGTGCGCTGCGGAGCGCGCTGATGGAGCACGTATCGAACACGATTGGGACGATTGCGCGGCCCGCGGATGTGCGCTTCTGCGACCTGTTGCCCAAAACGCGCAGCGGGAAGATCATGCGGCGATTGCTGCGCGAGCTGGCACAGAAGGGCGGCGTCTCGGGCGATACGACCACGCTGGAGGATATGGCCGTGATCGACCGGCTGGCCAAGGCGCAAGGCCACGACGAAGAGTGAATCCGGGAGGTCGCGTTGAGCCCTACCCTGGAATTCAACTCGAAGCGGGTCATCGCTTTCCTTCCCGTGATGATTGCTCTGGCTGTGGCAACGGTGTACAGCTCAGGTCAAGGTCAGACGTTCCGCGTCCTCGCCTTTTTGGGCGGTGTAGGCGTATTCATCGTGTTGTTTGTGTGGTTTGCGGAAAAAGATTTCCTGATCCGTGTGCGGTAGTTCTCATGGACATTCGAGTGCGGCCGGCGAGTTTGGACGACGTTCCGATGCTGCGGGAGGTAATTGAGGCGTCGGTGCGCGGGTTGCAAGAGCGGGACTATACGCCGAGGCAGATTGAGGCGGCGCTGAAGGGCGTGTACGGCGTCGATACGCAGCTGATTGCGGATGGGACGTATTTTGCGGCGGAGACCATAGATGCCGACTCGCGGCAGCGGAATTCGGAAGAGGCACCTCGCCGGCACCGAGCGGGCATCGTCGTCGCGTGCGGCGGGTGGAGCAAGCGGAAGACATTGTTTGGCGGGGATCAGTGGAGCGCGCGTCAGGATGATTTGCTCGATCCGGCGCGGGACGCGGCGAAGATTCGGGCATTTTTCGTGCGCCCGGAGTGGGCAAGGCGAGGGATTGGGACGATGATTCTGGACGCGTGCGAGGCGGCGGCGAAGGCGGGGGGATTCAAGCGGCTGGAGATGGGCGCGACGCTGAGCGGGGTGCCGTTTTATGCCGCGAAGGGATATGCCACGCTGGAGAGTGTCGAAGTGCCGCTCGGCGAGGGCGAATCGCTGCCGATCGTGCGTATGGCGAAAGCGATCTGACAGGAAGGATCTGACAACAGAGACACCGAGACACAGAGAAAATCGTTTACCGCAGAAACGACGAGCCGGGTGTCAGAGCCAGCCGAACTGCAAAGGCGCCAATCGGGAGATTGACGCTCCCAGGAAACGGCGAAGAAGCCAATCCGGAGGTTGGCTTCCCAGTTCAGGAGCCTTCGGGGCGCATCATTTTGGCGGCGGCTTTGGCGACGAAGCGGCGCGGGGCGAGGCGTTCGGCCTCCATCATCAGGCGATTCATGGCGCCGGAAACGACGAAGGTCTTCCCTTTCGCCAAGCCTTGGAGGCCGACGCGGGCAACCTTGTCGGCGGTTTCGGCAACCTTGAAGGCGCGGTTCGGCTGTTGGGCGACCTGCTGAAACTCGGTGGTGGTGGGGCCAGGACAGAGAGCGCAGACGTTGACGCCGAACGGGCGCAGTTCCTCGGCGATTCCCTCGGCGAAGATCAGGTCAAAAGCTTTGGTGGCGGCATAGGCCGAATTGAAGGGGACCGCCTGGAATGCGGCGGTGGAGGCCACGATGAGGATGTCGCCCTGACGCCGCCCGACCATGGCCGGCGCGAACAAACGCGTGAGATGCACAACGGCCGAGCAATTCACCTGGATCATCTCGAGGAGGCGCGATTCGTCGCTTTCGTGGATGTAACCGAAGACGCCGAAGCCGGCGTTGTTGACGAGCAAGTCGATCGGGCGGCGCTTCTGCTCGGTGAAAGCGAAGATCTCGGCGGGGGCTTCCGGGCGAGTCAGGTCGGCGGCGAAGACTTCCGTATCGATGGCGTGTTTCGCGGAGAGATCCGCGGCGAGTTTCTCCAGGCGGTCGATCCGTCGAGCGGTGAGGACGAGGTGCGCGCCGGCGGCGGCCAACTGCTCGGCCAGGGCCCAACCGATGCCCGCGCTGGCGCCCGTGACGAGCGCCCACTTGTTGTACCAGCGGTCGCCGATCAGGTCGGTGGAATGGTTGGGCACGGAAGACCTCCGAAGAATACCGGGCGGGTCTCGCCACGGCGAGCAAGCTGAAACCCGCGCCTACATCGACAATGTTCAGCGAAGCAGCGCGATACCAACCAGAGCATCAGAGCACAACTTTGAAGAGTTCGGAAAGGAAAAAGCCGGAGAAGGGCCTGGGGACGGTGCCCGCTGGGGACGGGGGCCAGCTGCTAAGCGCGGTTGGCTGGCGCAGGCGGCTGCGGATGAACGAAGACAGCTTCGCGGATGCGGACGCCCTGCTGCTTGAGGCGATCGAGGAGCGTTCGCGCCCAAACAAATTCGGCGGCCAGGACACCGAGGCCGAAGAGAATGACCAGCCATCCGGGACCCGGCGTAAAAACCATCACAACGCCGAGGGCGAGGAGGGTGAAGCCGAAGATGATCTTCAGCCACCGCTTGGCATGTTGCATTGTTTTGATCAGCATTGAGAGTATCCAATCAGCTAACTTGCCGCATCTTCCGCGCGCGAGGTGCTCTTGGCGCCTGAAGGTTTGATGCGAAACGTACGAACACGATTCTCTGAGCACGCGAGATTCCAATCTTCTTCAGGGGTTGCGGACGCCATCGGCGGTGCTGATAATGGACTTCGGCTCGAGGGGGGTTGAGCGGTGATTTTTGTTCGCCTTCCGAATCCGGGAAGTTTTTACCGAACAGAGAATAAAAGGGATAACAGATGATCGAGACTCGAACAGTTCGCATGGAAATTCCCGAAGAGTCGAATCTGATTCTCGGGCAGGCGCACTTTATAAAGACGGCGGAGGACCTGTATGAAGCCGTGGTGAACAGCGTCCCGGGAGCGAAGTTCGCTGTAGCGTTCTGCGAGGCGTCCGGGCCGTGCCTGATTCGTGTCGAGTCCAACGATGAAGAACTGCGCCGGACGGCGATTGCAAACGCGGAGGCAATTGGCGCAGGGCACGCCTTCGTGCTGCTGGTGCGGCGGGCCT
>DATGHM010000038.1:0-16933 GCA_035307985.1 Candidatus Acidiferrales bacterium | reverse complement strand
TATCCGTCATCCGCGATGTCGTTCACACCACGCCAGAGGAACCAAAACGTTACGCCGATCATGCCGAGATATCCAATCAAGCGGACCACGTCGGCGATCACTGCGTCGTAGGAGAGGATTCCAAGTTTCGTGAACAAGTAATTCCAGTCGTGAATCACGGAGTCGTAGCGGCCAATGGAAATCCAGGGTAGCTGCTGGGCTTGAGCGTCAGCCATATACCGGGCGACGGGGAGGAACTGCTCAAAAAAGAAGAACATGCATAATGCAACGCCCTGCGGCTTGCGTCGCCAAATAAAATAGTATCCGAGGGTGAAGGGAACAAACAATTGCAGAAACGTGCCGCCCGCTACCGCGGCTGTGAGGCCGAACACTCGAAACAGGGCATGCCCTGCTCCGTGAATTTGCATGAAGACGTTGTCCACGAGGTGTGGCATCTCCACGGCCTGTCCTAGGTCGTAGAGATAAAGACCGAAGAAGAGGATCAAAGGGATGAGAAGGAGCGGCGAAATACGAGCCCAATCTCGTTCACGGAGGGTGTGCGCCACGCCGTCGCTCCCGGAATCAAGCGGGCGCATGACGATAGACTCCTTTTCCGGCGCGAGGCGTTTCTGTAGATTCCCCGAGCAACCTCTCAAGACACTCTGCCAGTTTGCCCATGCCGTCTGCCTTAGCAATCACTGCGTCAACCCAATGGAGTTTCGAGACGAATGTTCTACTGACTGCTTCGCTGTACATGGTGAATAGAACCGTTCGGACGTTGGGCATGTGCTTTTTCAAGACCAACGCTGCTTCCAAGCCATTCAGCCTGGGCATCGCCAGGTCCAGGAGAATCACATAAGGCTTGAGTTCTTTTGCTCTTTCGATAGCCTCTACGCCGTCTTCGGCTTCGCCGCAGACAGGGAGGTTTCTTGCGGTTAAATAGGCGCGAACGGCCCTACGAACAGCGGCGCTGTCGTCCGCAAGCAGGATGCCTTGCAACATCGACCTGGAGAACACCCCACGCTAGCCTAGGCGCTTGGTGCATTGTCAGCCATCGGGTGTTTGCCTTAGTCCCCCTTAGCGCCAAGGCGTTGCGGCGGCGGTCCAGAAACCGACAGCCACACTGGCTGAAAGGGTCGGCTCAAAATGAAAAGCCAACCCGAAGTCGTTTCTGGCAGCGCATCCCACTTTCTCTCGTAGCGCTCAGCAAATCTCCATTCAACGCCTTTGAAATCACCGGGGTCGCCGACTCCACCCCTCACTGCTCTCCGGGCTTTTGCTCGTTCCCAGTCAACTCGGATTCCTTCGTTGACTTGGCCTTCCGTGAGCACATTGGTTGACCTGACGGCGCGCCGGATTAGTGTATTGCTGCAAACGAATCACAGGCGTAGCTTGGGTTTTAGTCCTATGCGCGCTATCGAATGGGCGGAGGCCAATCGCTGTCTTCAAGCCTTCCGACGCAGTTTGCCGGGCCTTATCGACGAAGATTGCGTATCCGAATACCACGCAATCATCGATTCCCTTGAACAGGCAGGACAAACGAACCTGGATGCCTTCCGGATTGATGCGAGCAAATTAGCGTTTCGTATGCTGCACGCCTACAGCGGAGAACACACGGCTCCGCGCGTCGGAGTTCAGTACAGCAACAAGAAGTACTGCGACTGGGAATATTTCTGCCACAAGCTCGATGAGCTTCGAGACTTTCTAAATCACCTCGACCAGAATACTTCCTAGACGCGGGAAATGTTTTTGGCAACCAGGACCCACTCAGGGCGGATTTGCACTATTCGCTCGCATCTAAGAACCTGACGCATCAATCCTGACCGTCGCAGCAACGACTCCGAGCACTCCAGGAAGAGCCATCCGGTTTCATTTCGTTCGTTCCGGGCCAGATCGAGCCATAGGAACGTCTACGATCCCCGCTTAGTGGGATTCCCGCTGAACATCCTCTTTGCCGGAATCACGGATGATGGCCAGCAATCGGTTGTCAGCGTGTGCTACGAGCCTGCTCCCGAAACGTTGCGAGACGATCCAGATCGGAAAGAAATGCGCTATTTCACGAAGCCAAAGAACGGCTATTCCGTACGTGTGATCTTCGAGAAGAGCGGCGGCAGATGGCTGACGAAGAAATTCAAGGGCAGAAAGCTGATCCGGACGGCGTTCGGCTCAACGTTCGAGCAGGCGATGATTCACACCACGATGAGCGGACTGGAAGCAGCCGAACTCCGGTGACAGACTGGTTTGTGCCGATAATTCCGATTGCGCCGATTTTCGAGGCGTTTACTGCCCGCCGATATAGCAACCGTAAACGATCTGTTTGCTCTCCTCCTCGATCAAACCTCTAGATGGATCGACGTGAACAAGTTTGCCAGCAACCCAATCACGAGGGTAACGGCGAAGCCCTTCACTGGCCCGGTCCCGAAAAGAAACAGGAGAGCCGCCGAGAGCAGCGTTGTAATGTGCGTATCGATAATAATCAGGAATGTGCGGTCGAACCCAACCTGCACCGCCGATGCGGGCGCCTTCCCCGCACGTAACTCCTCTCGTATGCGCTCGAATACCAGAACGTTCGAGTCCACCCCCATGCCGGCTGCTGAAAGACTTTCAAGTGATCCGGCCGCAAGTGACGTACGTGCAGTCTGCCCGGCAGAGCGGCCATCAGCCGATGGATCCTGAGCGCTTCGCCAAGGCCATCGGAATGATCGCTCTGGAGCGCGGTCCTTCGCCGCCGCTCGAAGCTGCTGAAGTCGAAAAACTCGTTCGGAAGTAGCTAGCCACTGGAATTTCATCGGAAGTAGACGAAAACCAGCGGGGATCGAATATGGGCGGTTTCATGGCCGTATGGCCAATCACTCGATCCAGCCAGTCAGAAAGTCGCTACAGCTTTGGTAACCGGCTAGGATGGCCGCCTCGGAGCGCGTTCCTGGCACGGATTAATCCATCTGGATATCGCTGAATCCTTCCGTTGTGATCTTGCAGGCCTCGACGATGTGCGGACTGGAGCCGAGTGAAGACTGATGACAGGCTGTCCCGTGCCAATAATCCCGATTGCGCCGATTTTCGAGGCGTACAGCCGCCACAGCTGCCAGACCAATTGTACGGTTAATCGGACAAATGCCTTTGGCCCAGACCGAATGTTCGGTAAGCCGGCACGACTTACCGTCCAATTGGGTCCCCATCGATAGAACAAAGGATGGGATTACTCATACCTCAGCGCCACCATAGGATCGACGCGCGTGGCGCGCCGCGCCGGCGTGGTCTACCGAAGTGGGACGGCCCCACCAAGCTGCGGGAGAATCCGGTAAGAACTCCCCTCATATATATAAGGAACATCCAGAAAGGAAAACCGGAGAAAGATTTTTTGATGAGTTGGGCCCGACTATTCATACCCAGTAGCCGTAGCGGGTCGCCGTAGCGAGGTGCAGCGCAAAGTAGACAAGCGCAATGACGTACACCCATGGGCCGATAGAGTACTGTTCCTTCGAACGGCTTTCGGTCATATCTCCCTGCTGATTTCCTGAACGAGATCATTGTTTCTCCGGAAGGGCGAGCAAGTCCAATGCGAAGTTGGGTGGTCACAAAGCGGGCCTTCGGCATAGCGGACGGGAAGAGCAAAAACGTAAGTAATTTGCAGTGGTTCTGACAGCACAATCACGATCCTGCTGCGAAACCTAGTGCGCTAGTTTGGGACGGTTGATGATGGCTTCAACCAGATCGCCGAGTTGCTTTGCCGTGTATTCGTTCCCCTCAATATTGGCCACGATCCGTCCCTGCCGGTCGACTAGCACCGTGTGCAACGGGTGCGTAATGAAGCCTTCTTCCTGCCACGAATTCACACCGAATGACCGACAAACTTTCTGCACGTCGGCCAAAGGGCCGGTCAGGAAGTGCCAGCCAGTCTGGTCCGTGGTCCACGTGCGGGCGTATTCCGCCAGCACATCCGGTTGGTCATGCTCGGGGTCGAAGGTTATGCTGAGTAGCACTAAGTCTTTCCCCATGCGATCCGCAAAGCGCCGATGGAGAACTCCGAAGTTGTTGGACATCCGAAAGCAAAAAGTCGGAAGCGGACATCTCGTATAGATGAATGTAATAGCCACCACTTTCCCTGCCAGATGGGACAACGTAATGCTCTCGCGTTTCTGGTCGATGAGGGTGAAGTCCGGCACAGCCTGACCGACCTCCAGCGTTGGCTCAGTTCGCGAAGGGGCACCGGTCGCAGCCTCGAGAATCTCCAGTTGTCGCGCTGCCATTGGTTCCTGCGCCGAGTTTTCGTAGGCGTGAACGCGAATGTCCTCGGCGTAAGCCGCGTCCTTCCGCACGGTCAGCTTGAAGTCGATAATCATCCCGGGTTTTAGTTTGTTGAGCGCTTCGGTTGTGTGGACAGGAAGCGTCATCACCATCGCATCCATGTATCCGGGGATCGCTCGGCAGGAAACCTCGACCGAGCGATTCGCGCGGTCGACGTGGAGGATCAAGCCGGACGCAGAATACGTTTTCGCAGCCACGCTCGGACTCGCGAACAACAATAAAACCGCAGCGAGCCAGGAACCACATTTCATCGCTCCCGTTTTCATCGCTGCCCTCCTGTCCTTATCCCCGAGTCGTACGTGATTCTAACTCGCACTCGACTCGGATTACTTTGCACTTACTGCCCTACCCGCATTCGAGCCTGCGAGCCGGAAGGATTTTCGCTCAAGTTTCACGTAATTCTTCGCAAATTCTCGGATTTCGATGAACTGGTTCCTGCCAACGTTTGCGAAACTCTGGCGCGAGTTGCTCGCGGGCCACCACACTTCCAGACGTACGATTTTCGCCGATCTGCCCAGGCCAATATGCTGCTGGATTGGGTTGGCTCCGAAGGAACCTCCACTCCCGACCGTCCGGTATATTGAGCGCGTCCCGCTCCCTTCATTTTCCACAGTCACCTTGAGCCGGGCCCCGATCCCCGCGCGGTTCGACTTTACGCCCACCAATTTTACCGTGATCCAATCGTTGCCGTTTCCTGGATTTTCAAACACTCGAAACCGATGCGCGTCTCCCGGAGTAGCCCCGCCGATCGAGACCAGCAGATCTTCACGCCCGTTGTTTCCCAGATCCGCAAAGGCGACCGCATGCCCTTTGTGCAGATCTCCGGTTCCGGAGGATGCCGTGTCGTCCGTGAAATACTTCCCATCGTGATTGCGAAGGAGCATTTTGGGGGCCAGCGCGCCGTATTCAGGCCCCCCTGTCGCCAGATAAATGTCCAGATACCCGTCGTTATCGAAGTCGCCGAAATTCGCGCCCATGGGTATATTAATCTTGTTCAGGCCGGCCTCTTGGGTCACGTCCTTGAACGTTCCATTTCCCAGATTCCGATAGAGTTTAAATGTCTCGGCGTTGGTGGGAAGCCCGAGATAGCTGCGCATCGTTTCATCGATCGAAAAAAAGTACGTTGTCACGAAAATGTCGGGCCAGCCGTCGTTGTCATAATCGAAAAACCACGTAGCGAAGCTCTGTGACTGTGACTGGTGTACGCCTGCCTGCTGGGAAACCTCCGTAAACGTGTTGTTGTGATTGTTATGGTAAAGAAAGTTCCCGCCGTAGAGGTTCGAAACATAGAGATCCGCGTAGCCGTCGTTGTCGTAGTCGCCGGCGACGACCCCTTTGGTGAAGGCGATCTTATCAACGCCCGCTGTCTTAGAAATGTCCTGAAAGGTCCCGTCGCCTTTGTTCAAAAAGAGCTGGCTTGGCCCGTTTTCGTTGCCCACGAATAAATCGAGCAGGCCGTCGTTGTTGATGTCCGTCCATACCGCGGTTTGTGTACGCGTGGCTGGCTCGGCCAGCCCCGCTTCGCGCGTAACGTCGGTGAACGTTCCATCGCAGTTGTTCCGCAACAACGACTTACGCACCGGAAATTCCCACGCACCCCGCAGCACAAGGATGTCCATGCATCCGTCGTTATTGTAATCACCTTGAATTAGGTTCAGACCGCCGAGTTGGCCGGATAGGCCGGCGTGGGCTGTGCGATCCGCAAAGGTACCGTCACCGTTATTGTGAAAGAATCGCAGCGGCTGGCACACGTCGTAGCTCGACACCACCACATCCAGGAGACCGTCATTCTCAAAATCATCCGCAATCACACCACCCGCCATCGAAACGAAGCCCAACCCGACCGTTGACGCTACATCCACGAACCTTCCGGATTCTTCCTTCGACGCAAATACCGACGGGGCGACCAGATATTTTGGGGGGACGCCGGCGGGATATTCTCCGAGGGTCATATACGACAAATTCAGCAGCCATTTGACCTGCACCGCATCCGGCCTTTCGGGTCTCAGTTCGAGATATTTCGTCAAGTATTTGATGGCTTTCTCGGAATCGCTCGTTTGCTGGTAACACAAGTTTCGTTGCGGCGGGAAAACGCATCGCTCGCCCGGGTTGCGATACGCATCATTCTCCATTTCCGATTTATGCAGGTAAGCGACTCCGAGCACTTCGGTCAATTGAGGGATTCCTGCTGGAACATCGGCTACAGCCAGCTTGTAGGCCGCCTCCCATTCCTTGACCGCCGCGTCCATGTTCCCCTTGTACGCTTCGAGTTGTGCCAGTCCGTAATACGTCTGAATCACGTCGAACGGCGTCTTGGTCGCCAGTTGCAGCGGATCAGCCAACAACCTTTCGAGTACCCGAATACCGTCGGCGAGCGATTGTTTGCGCGCCGCGCACACCTCCTGCAAGTCTTGCTCCCATCCCGTCGGCTTCGGATACTTTTGGAATAGCATGTCAGCGAGGACTTGTCCCGCGACGTCCGCGGGATATCGAATCGCACCGCGACCAGCCAGGTGAAGGTCGCGGTTTGGGCCCATGCCCTGTCCCGCCGTGCCCTGTCCCGACCCCATTCCTGGTCCCACTTGTTCCGGTGTTTTGCTCAGGACTTTCAGGATGACAAACCCAGTCGGCACTCTCACTACACGGCTAAGTTCTCCAGGTTTGAGCGACTGTAACGCTGTTCTCAATTCCGGGCGCATCGAAGCAGGATCTACATCGCCGAGGTAGCCCCCGTTGCTCGCGCTGGGATCAATCGACAATTGCTTTGAAAGAGTGGCGAAGTCCTCGCCTTTTTTCAGGCGGTCGAGGACTTCTTGTGCCTTCATCGCCGTATCCACCACGATCACTTCCAGGTTGATCTTGCCTGTCGATGCTTCCTGCGCCGGACACGGAGATAGTCCGACGCATAACAGGAAAGCCGCGCTCAGACAAGCAGTTAGCAGTCTCAACAGGGTCGATCTTTCGTGAGCGTTGCGCGAATTCTCTGCAGGTTGCATGGGACAAGGCATTGGCCCCGTCGTTCTCATCGGATTTTCGGCACCCTAAGCACGTCTATCCCAACCCGTAAGAAACACTGGGATGATACCTCAAGCCGTTCGTCGCTGCTCTACGCTGACATGTGATCATAAGGAAAGTTCAGGCATCCCGCTGATGGGCTGTTGTCCAAAAAAAGCGCGACAGGCGACGAGTAAGTTCACCGTGCAACAAATCAACAATAAGATTTGAAAAGTGTCTCGATCTGCACAGATATCCGGGCAGCTTCCTCCTAGCATGGTGGTCGGGAAGTAAGTCCCCTCTTCGAGGGACGAGGCAATTAGGTCCCGTTTCAGTAAGGAGGATTCAAATGGAAACTCTCTTAATCATTGTTCTGCTCGTGTTTTTGCTCGGTGGCGGCGGCTGGGGATATTCCCGTTGGCGCAGGAACTAGGTCTTCTTGACATCAAGAGAAGAAGTGCAATCGCGAATCATTACCCTACAGGCTCGCCGCGGATGAGCGTTCGGGCGTGCGCTTTCCGGCGCCGGGCAAAATCAAAGGGGGCACAGAGCGCCCGAATCCAAATTATTTCCGACGAGGGAACCCGATGAAACCAAGTACTGAGAACGAAATCGCGGGAAGAGTTCACGAAGTGAAAGGCGCGATTAAGCAGAACGCGGGCCGGCTGACGAACGATCCGGACTTGGAAGGTGAAGGTGCCGGCGAAAAAATCGGAGGGAAAATCCAAAAGAAAATCGGCCAGGTGGAAGCGGCAATCGAGAAGCCGTAAGGCAACTGTTTTGCGCGACCGGTCCGCGACGGCTCTTGGACTTGGTCCTACTACATTGGGGTCTGTTGAGATCGAGTTCTTTAGATTTTGGTGAATCGACGAAACATTGGAGGCAGGTCATGAACTTATCCGCAGTAAGCACGGCACAAATAGCGATCGTTATCGCGGTCGCTGTGGTGGTGGTCGCAGGCATCGCTATTTGGCTTTTTACCCGGAAACGCCACACGGCGCGATTGCGCACTCAGTTTGGTAGTGCTGAATATACGCGCACCATGAAAGAAGGCGGAAGCCGGCGGCAAGCAGAAGCAGTGCTCGATAAGCGCACCGATCGGGTGGAGGGTCTGCACATCCGGCCGCTCGGCCCGGGGGACCGCACTCGCTTCGTAGACTCCTGGCGCAGGGTACAGGCGCGGTTCGTAGACACCCCCGGAGGCGCAGTCACGGAAGCGGATCAACTGCTAGGCGATGTGTTGTCAAATCGAGGGTATCCCGTAAGTGATTTTGAACAGCGAGCGGCGGATATCTCCGTGGGTTATCCCTCGGTGCTGGAGAATTACCGTTCCGCGCACGAAATCGCGCTTCGCCAAACGCGCGGGCAAGCGAGCACGGAAGAATTGCGCCAGGCGATGATCCATTACCGGACGCTCTTTGATGAGCTGGTTAGTGAGCCGGAGATGGCTCGCGCGGCAGCAGCAGGGTCATAACCTCGATTCAGAAGCAAAATGATTCAGAAACGAAGAGGCGTTAGGTCGTCGGAGTGGGAGACGCAGTGAGGGAGGAATCTAAATGGACGAAGCGATGAAGATACAGGAACAAGAGACATCTGCAGAGTTGACAACCGCCGCCTTGGCCGGTGCCGGCGCGCGACCGGAAACGAGAACTGTTGCCGCTTCAACTGTCGGCGCTTCAGCCGCCGGAGCCGCAACCGCTCCAGCTATGGACGAGCAGGCGGCACCGCTCTTTTCGCTCGAAGAAACGAAGGATTTTCGGGCCCGGTGGGACGCGATCCAAGTGAGTTTTGTTGATGATCCTCGAAGCGTGGTGCAGCAGGCGGATAGCCTTGTTGCGGTAACGATGAAACGCCTGGCCGAAATGTTCGCGACCGAAAGAGCGAGACTCGAGGGCCAATGGGATCGCGGCGACAATGTATCGACCGAGGAGCTCCGTCTTGCACTGCGGCGGTATCGGTCGTTCTTCGGCCGCCTTCTCTCGGTGTAGCAAGGCTCCAATCCAAGGCGCCGGGCAATTGCCACCAATCTCGGGATCTGTTCGGTTCTGTACAGAAACGTTTGTTTCGTAATGGCGCTACCCGCATTCCCCTTCCTTTATCCAGGAATGCGATTTGCTGAAAGCTTTGGTGATAATCCACGCCAGTAATCATCATGTTCGGCTGCTTTCTCCCGAGCCTGTGGTCGTCAAGCAACCACAGCCTATTCACGCCCAAGGAGCCGACATTGTTGTGCAATCAGTTGCTCACCGGTTTTCCGCTCGGCCGCTCAACAGCCCCGACCAATTGTCAGGACAAATCTTCTGATCTCCAGATTTCCCGAGCTGGCACACCGCGTTTCAACCTCAATTCCGTAAATCCGAAGGGCATCCCGAAGAGCTTCGGCGCACGGCGGTAATCCAGCCTCATGCACAATCAGGGCTAATCCAGGCGATGTTCCCGTCGGATCATCTGCCGCCTCGGGGTCGTCGACTTTCCACCCGATCGCCCTGAATACCAACAAGAAATCCTGTGCGTACGCATGCCCGTCGGCTACTGATGGTGAATAGCGGATAGATACGCGCTCATCAGGAAACGTACGAAGCACCTGAATTAGTACAGCCTTCTGGTGCATGGTTAACTTCCGGTCGTTTGACTCCGACATAGTCTCCTCGCTGTCATCTGGCCCGATGAAAGCACCCCGCCACCGAGAAATCTACTACCTTGACTCGAGTCGCTGTACCCCCAGATCGAGATCCAACACTAGCACCAACGGGCATAGGCTAGTCGTCGGGATCCTCTCGACGTCGACGTCGCCCACTGTGCATCCGTTCTAAGAGCCGATCCCCGCTGTTGTCGGATTTTATCCAAGTATCCCGACCGAGTGGTGCAGCTGTATCAGCCTCTCGGCGGTGGGTGGCAGCAATAATCGATCCACGGGCCCGCCTCGCCATTCGGTCGAGGGCGCTTCTCCGCTCATGCCCAAGCCGTGTGTAATGGAACGAAAAAACCGGGCCCTGAGTCACGTCGATTGTTCAATAGGTGGCGGACGTCAGGCCGACTGCGTTACTCTCCATGCTCCATGGAGCAGAAAGCCAGTCAGCTCCGCCACGAACTCAGCGCCGGACAAATGGCCATGGTCGCCGTCGGCGGCTCGATCGGCGTCGGCCTCCTTCTGGGGTCTGGCGCCGCTGTCCAGGTTGCCGGGCCGGGCGTCATCCTGTCCTATCTCCTCGGCGCGATGATTGCCTTCGCCGTCACCATGGCCCTGGGCGAGATGTCCAGCCTGCATCCTGCCGCCGGCTCCTTCGGCGTTTACGCCGACAAGTATCTCGGCCATTGGGCCGGCTTCGTGTCTCGCTATGGATACTGGTTTTCGCTGGTGGTCGCCATCAGCGCCGACCTCGTGGCCTCCGCCATCTACATGCGCTTTTGGTTTCCGCGAGTTCCGTCGGCGGTTTGGATCGCCGGGTTTGCGGCAGTCCTCCTCTTCATCAACCTGCGCGACGTGCACGATTTTGGGAGCTTCGAATACTGGTTCGCAATGATCAAGGTCGTCGTCATTGCCGCGTTCATTCTGATCGGAGCGGGCTTGATGTTGGGAGGGAAGGTCCCGTCGCATTACACAAATGTTGGCGGATTCCTGCCGCGCGGGGCCGGAGCTCCGCTGCTGGCCTTGTCCTTCGTTCTCTTCAATTATTTGGGAACCGAGATGGTGGCCGTTTCGTCCGGCGAGGCTCGATCCACTTCGGATATCGTGCGCGCAACCTACATCACCTTCGGCGTCCTCACCTTCATTTATGTCTGCGCCTCGGCCGTGCTGGTCGGTATCGTGCCCTGGAACGCCGTCGGCGTGACGCAGAGCCCTTTCGTCACTGTGTTCGAGATCGCGCACATCCCCGCGGTTTCGGAGGTGATCAACTTCGTGGTGCTCACCGCTGCCCTCTCGGGGGCGAACGCCTGCCTCTACGTGACTTCTCGCATGCTGTACTCGCTCGCGGAATCCGGCTACGCGCCCGCCAAACTCGCCGAGCTATCCTCCACCGGCTCGCCGCGTAACGCCCTTCTCGTCTCAGCCTCGGGAATCGTGATTGCGCTCGTCGTTCAGTACGTCACGCCCCAAAACGCGTTCCTCTATATCATTGGTGCTTCGCTGGTCGGCGGAATGCTTGCCTGGTGCATTGCGCTCGCTTCGCACGTTGCCATGCGACGGAAGCTGTCGCGCGAAGAAATTGCAACTCTGCCGATGCGCGCGCCGGGCGGGCCGGCAACGTCCGTGGCTGCCTTTGCCGGCATCGTAGTGGCTGTCGCGTTGACGTGGTGGGTGCCGCAGACTCGGATTACCATTGTTACTTCGGCTCCCTATATATTGCTTTTGACTGTCTTCTATCTCCTGGTAAAGAGAAAACGCTCGCGAAACAAGGTGGCAGCGTGACCGATCCTTTCCTCCGTTATCGCTCCGAGTTCCCGATCCTCGAGCAAACGACCTATCTCATCAGCAACTCCCTGGGCGCGATGCCGCGCGGAGTGCGCGACGCCCTCAATGACTATGCTGAGACCTGGGCCACGCGCGGCGTCCGCGCGTGGGAGGAGAAGTGGTGGATGCTGGCCCTCGATACCGGCAACCGCGTTGGCGAGCTCATGAATGCGCCGGCGGATTCAGTGACGATCCATGGCAACGTTACGCAGTGCCAGGCGGTCATCGCCTCCTGTTTTGATTTCAGCGGCAAGCGCAACAAGGTCGTATACAGCGACCTGAACTTCCCTTCCGTGATGTATTCCTGGGAAGCCCAGCGGTGGCGGGGCGCGCGCGTGCACATGGTAAAGACGGACGATGGAATCCGAGTTCCCACGGAACGCCTGCTCGACGCCATCGATGAAGAAACGCTGATCGTGCCCGTCTCGCACGTAATTTTTCGCAGTTCCTATATCAACGACGCCAAGGCCATCTGCGAAAAAGCGCACCGCGTGGGCGCGCAAGTAATTCTCGACACGTTCCAATCGCTCGGCTCGGGTGTTCCCGTTGACGTGCAGGCCTTGAACGTGGATTTCGCGTGTGGAGGCGTCCTAAAGTGGCTATGCGGCGGGCCGGGAACCGCCTACCTTTACGTGCGCCCCGATCTCACTCGCAAGCTTGAGCCGAAATTCACCGGGTGGCTCGCGCACGAAAATCCCTTCGCCTTCGAAGTCGGGCCGACACGCTACACGCACGGGCCGTATCGGTTCTTGAATGGCACCCCGAACATCCCCGCTCTATATGCCGCCGCACCGGGTTTGAAGGTTCTCCGCGAACTCGACACCTTCGCCGTGCGCGAAAAATCAAAACGCTTGACCGCCCGCATCATCTCTCTTGCGGACCAGCGCGGCTGGCGTGTGAGTGCGCCCCGCGATCCCGAACGCCGCGGCGGCACCGTCGCCGTTGATATGCCGCATTCGAAGCAGGTCTGCGCCGAACTGCTCAAACGCGACATTCTCGTCGATTGGCGCCCCGGCGCAGGTGTCAGGATCTCCCCTCACTTCTATAATTTCGACGGAGAAATCGACGCCGCGTTTGCCGCCGTTGACGACATCCTTCACGCAATGGTTCCTGATTCGTCCGCCGCATCCGGCTGACTTGCTTCCAAGCGCATCGGACCAAGCCAGCCGACCCTGTCCGAACTCAGTCCAACTACCCGCCTGTTGACAGGATGCGCACTCAAGTAACCCGATAGGGACAAATACAGCTAAGCATGTAGAGCCTATTGAAAGGTGGTTGTGTTATTAACCCCGATTGTGCTGTTCCCGCTATGGAACGTTTCCCTGCGACTTGCCGGATAGAAGCCGTGCGGGATACTTAGGTGAACCCGTCCCTATGCTCATTCGTCCAATCGTCCCGCGAACGGCTGAATCTTCGGATTCCGGAAGGCACAGTTTGCAGGGTGAGCCAAACAGGTCCGTACGTGTGTGTGACTCTCCGCCGCATCCAGGAGAACGACGACGATGAAAAGCACCCGTAGTACACGGACCGCGACGACGGAGCCACCCGGCGGCGAAAACGGAACCGCACTTGCCGCCGAGCACCGCGAGTCGGTGGACTTGACCTCGATTCTGGCCGCTCTCCAAACCATGCGCGATGGCGATTTCTCAGTGCGTCTTCCCGGCTTCTGGACCGGAGTTCCAGGAAAAATTGCCGACACGTTCAACGACATCGCATCAGCAAATCAGCAGATGGCACAGGAACTCAAGCGCATCGTGCAAGTGGTCGGCAAAGAGGGAAGAACTCGCGAGCGCGCCAAGTTCAGCCAGTCAAGGGGGGCATGGGGAGAAACCGAGGGCTCCTTAAACACGCTGGTTGAGGACATGCTTCGCCCTACCGCCGAAGTTACACGAGCGATTGCAGCCGTCGCGCGAGGCGACCTGACGCAGCAGGTGCGCATGGATGTTGACGGGAGGCCGCTCGAGGGCGAATTCCTCCGTTCTGCGAATATCGTTAACGCGATGATCCTGCAGCTCGGCGTTTTTGCCTCGGAGGTGATACGCGTCGCTCGCGAAGTTGGCACGGACGGTAAGCTCGGCGGTCAAGCCGTCGTTCCGGGCGTCGCCGGTACATGGAAGGATCTGACGGACTCAGTGAACCTGATGGCCAGCAATCTCACGTCTCAGGTGCGCAACATCGCCGACGTCGCCACGGCCGTCGCCAGCGGCCATCTCTCCCGAAAAATTACGGTTGATGTTCGCGGCGAGATTCTCCAGCTCAAGGAAGCTATCAACACGATGGTCGACCAGTTGCGCTCCTTCGCGTCGGAAGTCACACGCGTGGCTCGCGAGGTCGGCACGGACGGCAAACTCGGCGGTCAGGCTGTCGCGCCGGGCGTTGCGGGCACCTGGAAAGACCTGACCGACTCAGTGAATGCCATGGCCAGCAATCTGACGGCTCAGGTGCGCAACATCGCCGAGGTGACCACGGCTGTCGCTCGCGGCGACCTGTCGCGGAAGATCACTGTGGACGTGAAGGGCGAGATCCTCGAACTGAAGGACACCATCAACACGATGGTTGACCAGCTCAACGCCTTCGCTGGTGAAGTTACTCGCGTCGCTCGTGAGGTAGGCACCGAGGGGCGTCTCGGCGGACAAGCCAGTGTCCCCGGCGTTGCCGGTACATGGAAGGACCTCACCGATAACGTCAACTCGATGGCCAGCAACCTGACCGGCCAGGTGCGCAACATCGCTGAGGTTGCAACCGCAATCGCCAACGGCGACCTCTCGAAAAAAATCACCGTGGATGTTCGCGGAGAAATCCTGCAACTCAAAGAAACGCTGAACACCATGGTGGACAAGCTCAACCGCTTCGGCGGCGAAGTCACACGCGTGGCCCGCGAAGTCGGCAGCGAGGGCCGACTGGGTGGTCAGGCCAAAGTGCCCGGAGTGGCTGGCATCTGGAAGGACCTCACCGATAACGTGAACTCGATGGCGGGGAACCTGACCGCTCAGGTGCGCAACATCGCAGAAGTGACGACCGCCGTGGCTCGTGGTGACCTTTCCCACAAGATCACCGTCGACGTGCAGGGCGAAATCCTCGAACTAAAGAACACCATCAACACAATGGTGGATCAGTTGAACGCTTTCGCGGGTGAGGTCTCGCGTGTAGCCCGTGAAGTAGGGACGGAGGGGCAGCTCGGCGGCCAGGCGCAGGTCTCGGGTGTCGCGGGCACGTGGAAAGACCTCACGGACAACGTGAATTCGATGGCCAGCAACCTGACCGCCCAGGTTCGCAACATTGCCGAGGTGGCCACGGCCGTGGCTCGTGGCGACCTCTCCCGCAAAATCACGGTGGACGTCCGGGGCGAAATTCTCGATTTGAAGGATACGCTCAACACCATGGTGGACCAGTTGCGCTCCTTCGCCTCGGAAGTCACCCGCGTGGCTCGCGAAGTCGGGACCGATGGCAAGCTGGGCGGCCAGGCTCTTGTGCCCGGCGTAGGGGGCACGTGGAAGGACCTCACCGACTCGGTCAATTCCATGGCCAGCAACCTGACGGGGCAGGTCCGCAACATCGCGGAGGTTTCCACGGCAATCGCGACCGGCGACCTTTCCAAGAAGATCACGGTCAACGTCAGCGGCGAAATCCTGGCACTCAAAGAAACCATCAATACGATGGTCGATCAGTTGCGTTCTTTCGCTTCGGAAGTCACGCGCGTTGCTCGCGAGGTCGGCACCGAAGGCCGGCTGGGTGGTCAAGCCAAAGTGCCGGGTGTAGCCGGAACGTGGAAAGACCTCACGGACAATGTCAACTCGATGGCCAGCAACCTGACGGCGCAAGTCCGCAACATCGCCGAAGTCACGACGGCCGTTGCTCGTGGCGATCTTTCCCGCAAGATCACTGTCGACGTGAAGGGCGAAATTCTTGAGCTGAAGAACACGATCAACACGATGGTCGATCAGCTGAACGCCTTCGCTTCGGAAGTCACTCGCGTCGCTCGCGAGGTCGGTACAGAAGGAAAATTGGGAGGGCAAGCCCAGGTTCCCGGAGTGGCCGGCACGTGGAAAGACCTCACCGACAACGTCAACGTGATGGCGGCGAACCTTACCGAGCAAGTTCGCGGCATTGTGAAAGTCGTCACGGCCGTGGCGAACGGCGAGCTCACGCAAAACCTCACGGTCAAGGCAAAAGGCGAGGTCGCCGCTCTTGCGGAAACCATTAACAACATGACTGGCACGCTCGCCATCTTTGCGGACCAGGTAACCACCGTGGCTCGCGAAGTCGGCGTCGAGGGCCGTCTCGGCGGTCAAGCGAACGTTCCTGGGGCCGCCGGCACGTGGAAGGACCTTACGGGGAACGTCAACCTGCTCGCCGACAACTTGACCAACCAGGTCCGCGCGATTGCCAAAGTAGCCACGGCGGTGACCAAAGGTGACCTGACGCGCTCGATCCAGGTGGAAGCGCGTGGCGAAGTTGCCGAACTGAAAGACAACATCAACACGATGATCGGCAACCTCCGCCTGACCACCGAGCGCAATACCGAACAGGACTGGCTGAAGACCAATCTGGCTCGCTTCACGAGCATGCTGCAGGGACGAAGGGATCTGGCGGAAGTCGGGCGAATGCTTTTGTCGGAACTCGCTTCGCTCGTCAACGCGCAGCAGGCCGTCATGTATCGGATGGATTCAGGCGACCTGGGCGGCTTGTCCTTGCTGTCCAGTTTCGCGGACAACGGTGAAGACCGACATCCGCCTCACCTGTATCTGGGCGAGGGATTGATCGGACAATGCGCGATCGAGAAGCGGCGCATGCTGATCATGGATCTTCCATCCGACACCGCTCCCATCCGCTCCGGCTTGTTCCGCGCCCTGCCGCGCAGCGTGATCGTCCTTCCAGTGCTTTTCGAGAGCCGCCTCAAAGCAGTCATCGAACTCGCGTCTTTGAGCAACTTCACCGCGCCGCACCTCGCTTTCCTGGAGCAGTTGACCGACAGCATCGGAATCGTGCTCAACAGCATCGAGGCCACGATGCAGACCGAAGGCCTGCTAAAACAGTCTCAGCAATTAGCTACCGAGCTTCAAACGCAGCAGAAAGAGTTGCAGCAGACCAACGAGCAGCTTGCGCAAAAAGCTCAACAACTTGCCGAGCAAAACGTGGAAGTGGAACGTAAGAACCAGGAAATTGACCAAGCCCGTCGCGCAGTTGAAGAAAAGGCAA
>DATGHM010000037.1:0-2375 GCA_035307985.1 Candidatus Acidiferrales bacterium | reverse complement strand
ATGGCCATCGGTGCCGTCTTTGGCGCTTTGAATACGATGTATTCCGCGGTCGCCGAACGCGGCCGTGAGATCGCCACCATGCGTGCGCTCGGTTTTTCGAGCTGGAACGTCATCCTGTCGTTCCTGTTCGAGGCGCTCTTGATTTCTTTCCTCGCCGCCATCATTGGCTGCGTTGCTGTGCTTCCCCTGAACGGCCTGACCACGAACACGATGAATTTCCAGACGTTCTCGAATCTCGCGTTCGCCTTCAAGATCACGTTCGGCCTGTTGCTGATGGGCGTCTTCTTCGCGCTGGTGATGGGTGTTCTTGGCGGTCTGCTTCCCGCCGTCCGCGCGGCGCTGCGGCCGGTGGCTGTCTCGCTCCGCGAACTGTAGAGGCGAAGATCAGATTCGCCACAGAGTCACCGAGCACGCAGAGGCCTGCGACCCTGCAGGGCGGCCGCCTCAGTTGGGATGAGCCAGCCAGGAAACCGGCAGCCCCTTTTCGAGCCCGCAAGGTCCGACTTGCGGTCTTCAGCTCTGTGACCTCTGTGCCTCTGTGGCAAAACAGGATGGCTACTGAAGTCGTGCCCGCGAGTCACAGAACACACAGGCCAGGACCCTGCAGGGCGGCCGCCTCAGTTGGGATCGAGCCAGCCAGGAAACCGGAAGCCACTTTCAGAGCCCGCAAGGTCCGAATTGCCGTCCTCAGCTCTGTGACCTCTGTGCCTCTGTGGCAAAACAGGATGGCTAGGCTTTCCGCGGGAAGGGAATCGGCGGGTTGGGTTTTTGCGGCCGCGAGTGCTGCTGAAGGCGTGCCCGCGCTTGCGCAGCCCACGGCCCGTTCGGAGCGTAACGTAAGTAGAGATTCCACTGTTCGCGCGCCAGAGATCGTTCGCTGCGCTTCTCGTAGGCCAGCGCCAGGTTGAAATGCACGTCGGGATGCGACGGCATCAGGCGCTCCGCGCACCGAAGATGTTCCACGGCCTGATCGACTCGGCCCTCTTCTTCCAGAACGCACCCGAGGTTGTAACGTGAAATTCCGTTCTCCGGCTCGAGCCGAACCGCCGCCGCGAACGCCTCCCGCGCGTCCTGCAGGAGACCCGACTGGTAGAGCGCGACACCCAAATTGATATGCGCCTCCACCCAGTTCGGCGCGACCGAAATCACCTTTCGATAATTCTCGATCGCCTCGGGAAGCAGTTCGGGATTCGACTCGCAGTCCAGAGCAATCTGGAACAGCTCCTCCGGTGTGCGCGCCGCCATCGAGCGCAGCTCGCCCGGTTGAGCTTCTCCCTCGAAGGCGAGCAGCCACTGGCGGGCGAGCGGGTCGAATGGCGCGTCAGCGCCTGGTGGGACGACGGCAAGATGGCGTCCGCGCTCGATGAGGGTGAGTTCCTGCAGCGAATGTGACGCCCCGCCGAACTGCTCCTCGACCGACGCGACCGTGTCACGCACGCGACTCGCTGGAATGTGGCTCGCAATCAGCCGCTGGAGAGTTCGCAGAGCGACGAGGTCGCCAAAGCTGTAGAAGCGTTCGCCCCACCGGGCGCGGGGCTGAACCAGCCGCAACCGCTCCCAGTAACGAAGGCGGCTCGGCTCCACTCCTAGAATGCGCCCGACTTCTCGTCGCGTAAATCGTTGCGCCAACCGGCGGCCCCTGCGTGACCCTGCTACTTGAAACGATTATGCACCGGGTGTCAATTGGATAGGGCACGTGGATTCCACAGGAGCCTGTGCAAATCTCCATGAAAGCGAATGACTCGAAAGCGAGTTGGATGGGAAGCGCGCCAGTGATACACTCCGCCTGCTATACGCAGGGCCTCGAACGTTCGACGTCCGTTAGCGCAGGAGGAACAGAATGGCGAAGAAAAGCAGGCTCACGCAGACCGCCGAAACGATTGGCGCTGCAATGGGTAGAGCTGACCGCACGGCTCACAAGGTCGCGAAGGCCGGTGTGATGGCGAAAAAGGAACTCGCCGCAATCTCGAAGCAGGTTGACGCTCTGAAAAAGCAATTGCAGAAGACTACGAAACGCTTAAAGCATGCGCTCCGTTAGCGTGACCACCCCTCAAGCCCCGGGAATGAATCACGATAGGAAGTGTGCCTCTGACTAAGAGGTCGGCCGCGCCGCTCGACGCGCCCGAGTCGAATCTGCGCCATTTTCCGGGCAGCCCGCTAGAAAAGCTCCAAATCCGTCCGCTCCGGCGCGCTTTCCGTAATTACCGATAGGATGACAGGCCCGAACGCCGCACGGCTCCTTGCCGTGGGAGCTTGCTAGAATTTTCGAGGGAACCCCGCCACGATGTATCTCGACTCCGTAGAGCGGTTGTACCTCGAGCGCCAGATCTCTCTGGGGCGGATCATCCTCGTTTCGCTTTCGCTGGTTGTTCTCC
>DATGHM010000036.1:0-18685 GCA_035307985.1 Candidatus Acidiferrales bacterium | reverse complement strand
GGCGGGAGTACTATTGACGCCTGCAGGCTCGAATGCGATCCTGCGCAAACCCTTCCAGCGTCATTCCAGCGTGTTGAGCCGGTCCGCATCGCCGTGTCTTCGCAGAAAACACGGAAAGCGGAAGGATTCCCGGGCGACCCGCTTTAGGAACGGCGCCAGCAGTTATCCTTTCAGACATTGCCAGGGAGGGAGCTATGTCCAGCCAAGAACGCCGCAGAGCGCCGCGCAAGGAATGTCTCGTTCCCATTCGGTTTCGAATTGTCGAGAACGGCTACAACGGGCCTGATGCAGCCGTGCGATTGACGGATTCCGGGCGCGGCGCCATGACACACGCCCGTTTCGGAATGGCCGAGGGGCAAGTCCAGAACCTTTCGGAACGGGGAGTCTACTTCGTCTGCCGCGAGAAAGTGGCTGTGGGAGAAGAGGTTGAGCTGTTCTTCACCCTGCCGGCGGAATTGACGGGGCGGCCACCGGAGTGCGTTCGCTGCACTGCGCGTATCGTCTATGCGCACCCGCTTGAGCGGAGTCCGGAACTGATGGGCGCAGGCGTGGTCGTAAACCGCTTCGAGCCCCTGAGCCGCGCGCGAAACTGGGCCAATTAGCGGCCACGCGATCCACCCCGACAAAAACGGCGATTGCGCCGTTACTTCTCGGCCCCGGGAATGGTGAAAGTCACTTTGGCCGACGTCGTGTTATCGAACCGGTCCGCCACCTGCACAGCGATCGTGTGTTCGCCGGGAGAGAGGTGCTCGAGTTCGATCCGGTAATCCTGTCTGGGCGCATCCGAAAGCAGGCCGACCGGATAAACGATCTGCCATTCTCCCGCGTCGACGCTGTATTTGGCTTCCGCCAGCGCGTCTCCACCGGCGCTCGCGCCCCGGAAGGTCACGGTCGCGGTGGGTGAATGCGCTGCGGCCTGAAGGGCTTCGATGCGTGGCGGAGCGTTTTCGACTTCGAAGCGGTCACTCTGCCGCTCGCCGGTCAACGCCTGGTCCTGCGGGTTGGAGGGGGAATCGGAGGCGACAACTCTCAGATAGTAAGCCCCGTCCGGCATCGTGCTGGTGTCCCACGAATAGTAGTGTTGCGTGATCTTGTCCTTCAGCAGGCGCCAGGTCTTTTCGTTTTCGCCCCGATAGTAAACCTTGAAGAGGAGATCGTCGTCGTTGTCGTCGTGGGCGCTCCAGATCACGCTCTGCCAGCCTTTATCCCACAGCCCCTGCGGCGGAACTTCCACGCGGGTAGCCTTCGGAAACTCCTCCGCGTTTGCGGGGCTGGGCGACACCGCGCCACCGTGCTGCGGCATTCGCAATTGCACATTCATTCTGGCGTTGATTATCTGCTGCGGAAATTCCTGGATGCGCACCCCCGGATCCTGAATGGCCACGTCTTCGACGATGGGCGCAACGTTTTTGGGCTGATACGCCAGGCTGACCCACGAAACACTGGGACTGCCATTCGTATCGAGGAACTCCGCCTTCCACTGAGCGAACCGCGCGGGCGGGCAGTTCACGGCCGCAGCGTCGTTGGGACTCTTGAACGGTCCCGCCCACGGGCTCCAGTTCTTCTCCGGATTCGAAGTATTGCCCGAGCGGGCATAGAAAGCGATTTTTCCGTCCGTGGCGCCGTTCTCGCCCCACCAGGTCAAGCGTCCCCAATGGGAAAAGATGTTCGCATCGAACGTGTCGGACTCGAAGGTTCCTTGCTTCGCGTATCCCGGGCCGAGCGTGAAAACCTTCCCGGGATTGGCTGTCGCGACGAAGACTTTTCCGCCCGGCCCGGTGAGCAGGCTGGTCACCTGCGAGGATGCGGGCTGCGCGACCGTGGAGTACACGCCATTTCCCTCGAGTTCAATGATGGAGCCCTTGTTTCCGGTTCCCAGAAGCAATTTGGCGGACGGTGAAAAGGCGGCCGCGAATACCAGGTCGTCGCGAGAGGTCCACAGCGTCTTGGGGGAACCGTCCGGAGAGAGCCTTACGACCTGCGCTCCGCCCGTGGCCGAGGCGAAGTACGTAAGCGGAGCGATCGGATGGGCGCCCTGCGGACTGATGATCACCGCGCCCTGCGAACCGCCCTGCGCGCTCACCACTGCCTGCGCCTGTTGCGTAATGACCTGGGGCGGAAGGATCGGTGCGGTCGTGCGGCCTTTTTCTCCGATGGAGGCAGCATAGAGATTTCCGGAGGCGTCCTCCGTCAGGGAGGTGACTTCTTTCTTGTCGGTCTCGTACAGGACGAAAGACCGGCCGGCCGTGGGCGTAGCTTGCCCGCTTTTGTGCTCGATCCGCAGGCGAATGATGAGTCCATCCGGATCGGTTCCAATCAGGAGATCGTTCTTTCCGTCGAGCGCAAGCGAACGCGCGTGCCGCTGATCGGTCTGGTAGAAGACTTCGCCTTTCCCGTCAGGCGAAATAACGAAAACCTTGCCTTGATCTCCCGTTCCGACGAACAGGTTCCCTTCGCGGTCGATGGCAATGGCCCAGATATACTTCGTTTTTGTGTCGAAGAAGACGCTCTTCTGGCCCCCCGGAGTCACCTTGTAAATCTTCCCGTCGGGCGAGGTGCCGACGTACAGGTTGTCCTTGGCGTCGAACGCGATGGCCTGCGCCGCGAGTTCCGAGGATTCAAATACCGTGGCCAGCTTGCCAGCCCCATCCAGACGAACCACCTTCGCGTTCGGGCCGCCGGCCGCGTAGAGGCGGCCGCGCGAATCGAGCTGCAATTGCCAGATGTAGGCGAGGTTCGGGTCAGCGGACTCAGTGAACTCGGGCGCCGGCATCAGCCTGCCGTCGCTGCGAATGGCGACACCTTTGGCCGTTCCCCTTCCGAATTCTGCGGAGTCGGACTCCCGCCAGTATCGTGTGTGTTCCGCAAACGCGAACGCCGGCCATAGCGCGGCGACCACCGCGCACACCACAACGCCTCGCCATTTCATCGATGAAGCTCCTTGGGAAGTACCTTCACTTCACTGTGATCGTCAGCGCGTGCTCGCCGGCAATCACCTGGTGCATTTCCACCGACCATTCGCCCGCCGTGGATTGCCCCAAGAGCCGCGTGCTGCCGGGATTCTGGCGCTGGTTCAGCACGTTGATTTCTGAAATCGGCGCGTTGGGAAGTTCCTTGTCTTCGACGAGCAGCGTTGGCGTCGGCTGCAGCAGTGTGGCGTAAAGACGATCGTTCTGCCGCGTGCGGTTCACCAGCTTGATCAATTCTTCGAGGCCCGGAAGCTGTCCTTCCGACGTGGCCGTCACGAGCTCGAGATTCCGGTTCACCCAATCCGCGTCGCTGACCACAAGCTGAAGCTTCCCGCGGTTGACTTCCTCGGGAATCCGAACCGGAATTTCCCGAATCACAGGCGCTCCGCGATAGGGTCGGAGCAGGACCTTGACGGCTAGCGTCTCGCCCGGGTGCACTTCACTCTTTCCGACCCAGGCGTTTTCGATTCGCGCCCAGCGGCGTTCCGCCAGCGTCGTGACGCGCAGGTGGATTCCGTCGATCTGCGGACTCTCGTACGGATTCGAGTAGATGCGCGAGAAGGCGCCTTCCACGGCCAGCGCGACCATTATTCCACTCGGAATGGGCGCGTCAGTAGGCGCGAACAGATCGTCCACTTTTACGGACGTGTGGCCCTTGATCTGGATGGAGCCGTTGAGTTGCAGCGTCGAACCCTCGCCGTACGCCGGCGTTCCCACGATTCCGTTGTACGCGGCGAGGGCCACCAGAATTGGCGTCAGCTCACGGCTTTCGATGACCTGAAGGTGAAAATCCTGCGTTCCGGCGGGGGTCTGGAGGCTCACTTCCATGGGAATCATCGGCGGAGCCGGGCCGAGCTCGCCCATAATCGCGGTCCGGCGGTCCTGCGTCAGCGCGCCAATCACGCCGCCGGTGGTCATGATCTTTGTGGAAGCCATCGACGACGCGAGCGTCATGATCACGTGCGCACGCGAAATCGGCCAATCCACCGAGCCAAATCCAAAAAGCGGATGCCCGCAAGCGAGGATTCGATTCTTGATGACCGTAGTGACCGTGCAGCCCGAGGCGATCGAGAAATCGCCGCGGATCAAGTCGATTCCCACCATGTCGCCCGGCTTCAGGTGCGCATCCTCGGGCGATGCAGGAGCCGTTCCACCAGCCATTGCTGCCACGCCCCAAGACGAAAATTTCTTGTCGAACTGCGCCAGCGCCTGGGGATAAATTCCGCTCGTGATCAGTGGAGTCTCAATCGGAACGAGGTACTGTCCCGCGCCGGCTGAAGTGAACTGTGTAAAGTCGGACGGCACCGAAACGCCGCCGGCGACCTGTGGGGCCTCCGCCTGGGTCGAAGCCGACGCCGCTTCAGACGGCGATTGGGGTGTCGATGACTCTCTTTCGACGTCCAGCATGCTGGCGATTGGTGTCACGCCGCCGATTGCGTCTTTCGTGAAGGTGCCGAGCTTCAGCGCGAGCGCGCCTGCGAGCCTCCCGTCGAAATATACCGGGCTGCCGCTCATGCCCGCGACCACGCCATCCTGAGCGGCTTTATCGCCCAGCAGTTTGACGAGAATCACGTCCTGCTTCGGTCCGAGAGCGTTTTTCATGACGCCGAGCACGACGAGGTCGATCTTTTCTACTGTGTCGCCCTCGTAGATTGTGTAAGCCACGCCCTTCATGCCGGGCTTAATCTGGCTGACGGGGATTGTCTCGGGAGTGCCGGTCACCTGTGCTGCGGGACTCGGCGGAACGAACAGAGCGAGAAATGCTGCGGCTAAGACTGCCTTACAAATTCGACCCGATCGGGGCATGGGCAATTATCATACCGGGCGGCATCAACCGAAGCAAATTACCGCCGGTTCCTTTCTTTGCTTTCTGGTACCGCGGATCCAACTCGGCCTGAATTGGGCCGTCCGGTACGCGGTTCCGACATTCGATTAGACGCTAAAAATGGAGCTCGCGGCTATCTCTTTTCTGAGCACTTTTCCTGCCTTTCGCAGCGGAGAGCGGCTGGATCTACAGCGCCCCGCGTCGAGCTGATTTCAGGACGCTAAGTGACGGGAACAGACTGGCTTAATCGCGGAGGAAGGCAGCAGCGGAACGCACGAACTCAGGCCACCTGGCGCCGATAACCGGACCGTGACCGGCGTTGGGCACGATCCAGAGACTGGCATTGGGAATGGACTTGGCCATCTGGACCGAAATCTCGACGGGGTAAAGCGGGTCGCGGTCGCCCTGGACCACCAGGATGCGAGCGCGAATCGTGGCCAGTTGCGGCGGCGTGAAATTCATGTCGTCATAGCTTTCGGCAAAAGCCGCCGAGCTGTCGAGCAGTGCTTTGATCTGTGCCTCACCGCCGAGATGCCGCTCACGCAGGCGCTGAAGCTCCTGTTCGGGCAAGGTGCTGGAATACGAACGCATGATGGCGCGTGCCTGTTCCGGAAAATAGGGTGTGGCGCTGACCAGAACCATCGCCTTCACGCGTGCGGGTTGGCTGGTGGCCATGTGAAGCAACACGTTGCCGCCGGCGCTAATTCCTACGCCTTTGAACGTGCTGATCCCCAGGAGATCGAGCAGCGCGAACAAGTCAGCCGCGGTTTCATCATGGCGAAAAGGTTTCGATAGTGGACTGGAGCGTCCGTGGCCACGCAGGTCGGGAAGGATCAGCTGAAAATCGGAACCCCACTCTTGAAGGGATGGCTTCCAATCCTGGCCTGTTCCCGAAAAGCCACTCAGCAAAATCAGCGGCTCGCCATTCCCGTGAATTTCAAAATACAGATCCACGCCATTGACGCGTCCGATTCGGCCCGATTGCGAAGCAGAGTTCATAGGGACTCTCCTCTGCGTTTTTGCGCGCAAAAAACAAAACCCGTCCACGCGTGGGCGCGAACGGGTTCCCTGACTCAACGAGCTTACACCGAAATTCCGGCTTTCATCGACCGGATTGTTATTCGTGGCCAGCGAATGGTGATGCTACGATTGTCGCGTGAAAAAACAGATTATTTCACCGGGCGGCGGCATCTCGGGCGTAGCGGAACTCCCCGGCGACAAATCGATTTCGCACCGGTATGCGATTATCGCGGCCCTTTCTGAAGGCACGAGCGAGATTTACAATTACGCGTCCGCCGCGGACTGCCGCAGCACGCTGGAGTGCCTGAAACGGCTGGGAGTGCCGGTCGAGATTGGACGTGACCGCGTGCGCGTCGCGGGCGTCGGATTGGACGGGATGAAACCCCCGCGCCGCGCGCTCGACGCGGAGAACTCCGGCACCACGATTCGCATGCTCGCGGGCGTTCTGGCGGGGCATCAATTTACGTCGATCCTCACCGGAGACAAGTCGCTTCGCAAACGTCCCATGGCGCGCATTGCCGCGCCGCTGCGCGAGATGGGTGCAACGGTGACCGGCGTCGACGGCGACCGGGCGCCGCTCGAAATTCGCGGCGGGCACCTTCACGCCATCGACTATGCGCTGCCCGTGCCCAGCGCGCAGGTGAAGTCCGCGGTTCTTCTGGCGGGGCTTTTTGCCGACGGCGTCACAACCGTGCGAGAATCCGTCCGTACGCGCGATCACACGGAGCTTGCGCTGCGCGAATTCGGCGCGTCGATCGAACTCGAGAAGGGAATCGCGCGCGTTCATCCGCGCCCGAAGCTGCAAGGGCGGCAGATCGTCGTCCCAGGCGATCTCTCCGCAGCGGTCTTTCTGATCGGTGCGGCGCTCGTGCTGCCTGGCTCCGAATTGATGCTGCACAACGTGGGATTGAATCCGACACGTACGCGCGTGCTCGATTTCCTGATCGGAACGGGAGCGGTGATCAACGTGGCATCGCTGCAATTGCGCGATGGGGAACTGGTCGGCGACGTCGCCGTACGGCACGCGGCGCTCGAGGGCGGAACGATTTCGGGCGCGCAAGTGGCCGAGATGATCGACGAGCTTCCCATGCTGGCGGCGCTGGGTCCGTACACGGAGAAGGGAATCGAGATTCGCGATGCGAAGGAGCTTCGGCTGAAAGAAAGCGATCGCATTGCGGCGCTCGCGGAGGGGCTGCGGCGCATGGGCGCCGCCGTCGAAGAGTTTCCGGACGGCTTGCGTGTCGCGGGCCGCGGCGGCGGGAAGCTGCGCGGCGCAAAGGTGGATCCTGAGGGCGATCACCGGATCGCTATGGCGCTCGTGGTCGCGGCGCTTGGAGCGGAAGGCGACAGCACCATCCTCAACGCCGACTGCGCTGCCGTTTCGTTCCCTGAATTTTTCGCCACGCTTTCGCAACTGCGGGCCCGGGGTTGATCCTCCGTAAACGGACCGGAACCGAAGACGCAGCCTTTGCAGACGCGCCATAGGGAGAGCGAGGGCTTCAACTGCCTTTGTGCAGGGAGATTGTGCCGTAGCTGGTGACGACGGTGATTTTCGGTCCGCCAGTGCCGACTTTGCCGTTCAGGCGCCCGACGTTGGCGTCGTTGACGAGCCGCAGCGCGGGATCCTGAAACTCGCTGTCCACCTCGCCTGACCGTGAAACGGCCGAAATCTCAAAGGACGAGCTGGCGGGCAGCGTCAGGCTGACCTCTCCCGAGTCGTCGTTGACGCTGATGGCCGCGCTCGGCGGGCGCGAGTAGCGAATCGTGATGTCGCCGTGCGAATCCGCGATTTCGAGCGGTCCCGTCGCGTCCTCGACTTCGATGTCCTTGTTGTGGGTCACGAGTTTCGACGGGCCCGCCACGCTCGATACGTCGACATCGCCCGAATTCAATTCCAGGCGCCCAGTCAGGTGAGTGAGCATCAGGGTAGATCGCTCGGAGGCGTAGCGTGTAACCTTCGCAACGTTGCGCACGCGAATCGGCCCGAAGAATTCGCCGTCGATGCTGGCGTCGCCGGAGACATCGGAAACATCCACTTCGTTTCCACGGCCGGTCACCCGGACGTTTCCGGTCACATTGGAAATGCGCAAGTGCCCGCTGTTGATGGTTGCCGAGACGTCAGAGCCTGCATCGTGAATGTCTACGTCGCCGTTGCTGGTGTTGGCGTTGACCGTCCCGGTTAGCCCCGCTACCGTGACGTCGCCGTGATCGGCCTTTGCGGTTACACTCACGGTTTTGGGGACTTCCACGTCCAGGTCCGCCTCGACGGTGCCCTCCCAGTCCTCCTGGTGCGTCGGATGGACGAGAAAGCCGTCGGCGGTCGGCTCAATCATCGTTTTTACCCCAGACATCCGTTCATCGGCGCCCGAGCGGTGCGGGTCCGTGGCGGATTTGTTGACCGTGACGCGCAGATCGTTTCCCCCGCCAACGTGCACCGAGATGTTTCCATTGCCCGTCTGAATGGTGACGTGCGCGCCGGGCTGAATCCTTACCGCAGGCAAACCTTCGCCCTGCGAATAGCGCTGGGAGAAGGGGTGAAAATCGAAATGGAAATCGCGCCGATGGCGCAGGTAATCGGCAAGTCCGACCCCCGCGAGGCAGAAGATCACGACGATAAGGAGTCCCGCCTCGCCGCCCGTGAGAACCGACGCTCGCTCACCCGTATGCCGCGCGGCCAGGTGGTCGACGAGCTTCGCAATACCCCAAACGATGATGACTACGGGCCAGAATCGCCAGATCAGGTGACCCAGCCGCAGTTCAGGGTCGAAGCGAAAGAGCAGGAAGAGGACGCCGAGGAAGATCAGCAGGAGTCCCGAGAAAATCGACCGCCTCTGTGGCGGACGAGGCGGCAGAGGCGTCACGGTGATTGCGGTCTGTGGCGCGCCGAGGGGCGGGATTGGTGGTTGTTGTGCGCTGCTCAAGCGTTCCTCACAGGGCTGGTCAGACGGGCGGCACGCGCTCGTCCACGCTCACGACCCGACGTGTCCTTCCCGCGAGACCATGGCCTGCGCCACCAACACCGCTCCAATCACGATCAGGATGATCGGCCACAGATCGAAAAAACCGTATCGCGAGTATTGTCCCGTAAGGAACAGCACACCGATCGTGATCAGGACGACCGGTCCCATCAGCCCGCGCACCCGGCACTGCCCGCACCGGCAAACGCTCTTTTGTCCGTCGCTCATGGATGATCTCCCCGCTCTGTTCGGGCGCGTTCAGCCGCGGCCCTCAGCCGTTTGCGCTGCCGCTCTCCTTCAGACGGTCCCACAGGAGCCAGCCGCCGAGCACGACTAACCCGATCGGCCACGCCTTCGCGAACCAATCGCGTTCGAGGAGCCCGAAATTCGCCAGCAAGAGCAACACGCCGAGGCCGATCAGCACGATGGCCCCAATCGGTTTTCGGTTCGGCCCTTGCAACAGGTCGGGTGGCGCAACTTCGCCGGTGCTGCGCGCTTTCGCCACGCGGTAGGCGTCCACCGGCATGTAGCAGCAGAACGCGATAAACGACACGATGACGAACGCCTCAAACGATCCGGGCAGATCTGCCACCATCGCCGCGATCAAGGACGCGAAGACAATGACGTGAATCAGCGCTTTGATGTATTCGCCGTTGTACACCGCGCCCAGGCCCGGGATGAATCCGAGCACCGCGGCCACAGCCGGTCTCGAGTCGCCGGGCGGCGGTGGCGTGACCGTACCGGCTTGCGGGGCCCCGAGGATCGTTCCCAGGCACGTCTCGCAATACAGCGCCCCGCGCACTTCTCGGGTGCACTGCGGGCACAACGCTCGCCCGCAATTGCGGCAAAAGCCAGTGGCTTCTACGTCAGGATGCACGGCGCATTTCATGGCGCGCTCCATTCGGGTCTCAGCAGATCCTCCGACGTTAAACCGCTGATGGTGGATTGGAGAGAGCCCTGGTCAAGATTTGGATCGCAGGGCGTGGAGGGGGCGTTGCCGGCGCCACCTCTCCCGCAGTTGCGACCTCGATGCGTTTCGGATGTTGGCTGGGTGCGGGTGGCGCTGAGTGAAAACTGCCCTGCGCGGGCGGGTGTACCTGTCCCGAAGGGCTCGGTTTGAGCGAAAAAAACGTCACTTTGCGCCTGACTGCGGCCCGGGCGCTGATCGGATTTCTCCTCCGGGTTTTTCTGGTTCGGCCGCAGATCGTTCCGCTCCGGCGGGGCCGGATTTTCCTGCGGCGGGTTCTGCGGTTGGAGTCGCGATTCAATCTCATAGACCACACGCAGGCCGTTCACGAACTTTACGCCCTGGGCGTACGTCAGATGCGCCTGCCGATTCACCGAGCGAAATACGGCAGCGGGATTCAGGTTCGCCTTGTGAAGCTTGGTGGGCACGACGCCGCCAGCCTGCACAATGATCACAGCGCATGCCGCGACCGTGGCCATTCCGATCGCAAATCGCGGCTGCCAGATCACCGGCGTCCACGCAAACCAGCGCCGCCATCCCTGCTTGCTCGGGCGCGGGCCCAGCGAGGCCTCGAGGATCTTCGCTTGCAGCGTCGCGGGCTCTTCCACGAAATCCAGGCGATGCATGTCGCTGAGCAGGCTGCCGACCTGCGCGACGAGCTGAGAGCAGCGCGCGCAACTCCGCTTGTGCATCTCGATTGCGGCGGAATCGGAGGCGCTGAGCTGCCCTTCGAGATAATCGCTCAACCGCTCTTCCGTTAATGTGCAGTTCCAATCCATCGTTCTTTCTCTTTATCGTCTCTTCACTGCGGCCTGAGGCCCATCTGGTCCAGAATCTTGGCCAGCTCGATGCGTCCGCGGTTAATTCTCGATTTTACCGTGCCTTCGGGCACCTGCAGTACCGTTCGAATCTCCGCGTATTCCAGGCTCTGTAAGTCGCGCAAGATTACCGCCTCCCGTAATTCGGGCGAGAGCCGTGCCAGCGCGCGTTGCAACTGCACGCTCAATTCGGCGGCTTGCGCCAACCGGTCGGGAGCGCGTGCCGTAGAATGCTTCTCCTCGAGCAACGGCATCGCGTCGTCGATCGAGTCGGTCACCCGATCGTGGCGCGTCCGCCTGTAGTGATCGACCAGCAGATTGCGTGTGACGCTCGTCAACCACGTCGGGAAGGCTCCATCCGCGGGACGGTAGCTCTGCAGCGTGCGATAGAGGCGCAGAAAGACCTCCTGGCTCAGGTCCTCCGCTTCCGTCGAATTGCCCGTGAACCGATAGCATAAGTTGTACACTCGGCGCGTGTGACGGCGTACGAGTTCCTCCCAGGCCGAGCCGTCGCCCCGGAGACAGTGCTGCACCAATTGGGCGTCGGGCTCCAATGGTTCTCAGCCTCGCAACTCGTGCCGTTCGAGTTTTTCTTCCCCGCTCCAGAGTCTAGCTCTCCTGAGGCTTGCCCGAGCCCGGTCCGCTGGAACCGTGCCCGCCAGTTCCGTCCTGGCGGGATGGCGGCCGGGGCGGGCCCTCAACGGCACTTGCTTCCGTCTTCGGCCTCACTTATGGAACGCAGATTGCGACGGAAAAGTTCCCTTCGCGTTCCATCTGAAATGGCCTCTGGTGTTCAACCGCGTGAGCGGAGAGTTTTCGGGCGCATCTTAATCCGCAGAGCCGTCGAAGCACAAGTCCGGCCCGCGCAGCCGCGGCGAGAGGCTATCCGTTGGGTTCATACAGCAATTTCCCCTCGGGCGTTGGGGAATCAACCGTATTCGGAAAAAGTGATCGAAATGGTTCATTAGAAGTGTCGCTATGTCGCATCCTGTTGCTCCGGGCGCCGAACCGCCCCTCAGGAGGTTCACAACGTACTGCTCGTCATCCCGCGGTCGCCTCGCACGGTCCTTCCTCTCTGCTCAACCGATCGGTTCGGCGCGTTGGGGCTTAGGAGTCCTAGTCCTGAGCCGCGACCCAACGCGCTCACTTGAAAACACTCGGGCAAGCGGCTCGTAAATGCAGCCCGTCCCTCACCGGATACCTCCGGTCGTAATTGTGGCCGCAATTTGTCTGCCCGCGGTCGTCCTGTTCTCTTCGCGGATGAGCCCTCTTTCGCTCTTCGCGGGAATCCTGGGCGCGTTCGCGCTGGTTGCCGCGGCCGTTTACCGTCCTGCGGCTTTCCTCGCCGTGCCGATTTTTGCGTCGCAGTTCAAAGGGCTGCCAGGGCTACGATCGGTTCAGGGGAGTGTGGACCTGACGCTTCTCTCGCTGTGCTTGGCTGCTCTTGTAATTTTTCTGCACTCGGTCTTCGGAACGCAACGCGTCCAGCTGGTACCCGGACGCTTCACAGGTTCTTCGAAGCAGATCACGGCATTCTTTTTCTTCGCGCTGATCGTGGCGGCCAGCTATCTTCACACGCCTGCGCCGCAATACGGTGGCGAGAAGCTCATCCGGTTCCTGCTGATTGGGACATTCTTTCTGTTGGCTCCCCTCTATCTGATCAATTCTGACGAAGATTTCCGCCATTTCAGTTTTGCATTCGTGATTCTCGCGATCGTGCAGTCGTTCGTGCTGTTTGCACGCGCGGGCCGCGTCTCCTCGATGGAAGACACGGACGTCACGCGCATCGGTGCCGGTTGGGTGATTGGAATGGCGATGCTCCTCCTCCTGTTCTACCAGGTGACGGGGACGCCCTTCTGGCGCAAAGTCCTAACGATCGTGTCGCTGCCGATCCTGGTGGCTGGTCTGATCACTTCAGCGTCCCGCGGAGCAATCTTCTCGACCGTGATTGCCGCGTTTTTCCTCTTGTTTAAGGTCTATAAAGGACGGAGCAAGGCCATCGTTGGAATGATCGCTCTCGTTGCCCTGGTGTGCGCAGGCACCGCTTTCTATTTCCTCAGGAACATGGGTGGCGGAAAATATACGGAAAAGGCGGACGAAATTGTTCAGATGCTGCAGGGGCAGGGCTCGTCCGGCACAGCCGCCGAACGATTCGCTTTTTACCAGGCCGCTTTCCGGGAAATCGAGCAACGACCGCTTCTGGGGCTCGGCGTGGGGGGCTGGAGCGTCTATTATTTCGGTAAAGACGAGCGCGCGTACCCACACGACCTGCCTCTGGAAATCGCCACCGAGGAAGGCCTCCTTGGCCTCTTTGGCTTCGCGCTCTTTATTTCCGCCGTTTACCGGGCCAGCCGGGAGCTGACCAGATTAACCGACACTCACTTTATCGTGCTGTCGGGGCTACTGCTGTTTACCCTGATGGCCACCATGTTCAGTGGAGATCTGGATGATGACCGGGTGATCTGGTTATGGTCGGGCATGACTCTCGCAGTCCTCCACTTTGCCCGTATTCAGTTCGCCGAGCTTGTCTTCAAACAGAAGGTCTTCTGGTCTCGGCAGCAGGTCGACAGTGCGGAACTGGTACGTTAGACGCCCGCCCCATCACCCAATCCCGATCCGGAGTGGAAGAGGTGCGATTGTAAAGACTCTCGTCGATTCGCCGGGAATTAGTTGGGTTGAGGGCAATCGGTTTTTCGGTTGCGCGCAGACACCGCTGCGGCCTGTTTGATGGGCCTTCCAAATATTTATTCGGTCTTGAACATTACGCAATGCAGGCTCAGTGACATACGGATTCGAAGGGAGGCTCAAGATGGGGCTCTCAGCCCGTGCCGGGTTACCACTAAGAAAAATGGCGCTTTTCGCCGTGGGAATTGTAGCGGCCTTCACGCTCGGACTCGTCATTACCCAAACCCAGGCGTCGCCTCGATGGCTGGTGATCACCTGGGGCGAAAACACGCCCGAATGGAATCATAGACTCCAAGTTTCCGCCATCCGGGAAGGCTGTTCCGGCACACCGACGGCGTGCATCAACGAAGTCAAGTCGCAAAAAGAGAAGAAAATCTTCCTCTCGATCCTTCTCAAGACGGCTATACCGGGCAATTATGGTCCGCAATACGGTTTGTTAGCCAGACAGGCGCCTTCGTTGGTGGAAATCGGGGCTGACGATTTCGTCGGCCAGTACGAGAAGGTGTCTCTGGCTGGATTGCAGGATCCAGGCGGTGCGTTGAGCGCCTTGATCGACGGGATCAAAGCCGGCGACCCGAATTTGGGTTTCGGGCTGACGATCTACGAAGACGACCTGCAGTCTCCCTACTTGAGCGACGCGAAGTTTCCGGCCGCCGCCCGTGCCAAAGTGGACTACGTGCATTTCTATATCCACTACCGCATGGACACGCCCAACACGCCTCAATACGTGCAGCAACTGAAAACGCTGTTTCCGAATGCTAAGGTAATCCTCGGGGTTTATGCCTACGACCGCGTCAGCTATCTTCCTTGCGAGAAGGGTGGGCAACCCTGCACAGCCGAGCAGGAACAGGAGTATCTGCGTCGAGGACTCGACGCAGACTTCCAACTCTTAGAGAAAGGGGATGCGGCGGGAATCGAGTTCTGGCCGGGCTCGTTCGGCAGGATTAACGAATGGAAGGGTTGGGACGAGGCGCGCATCTGTCCGGGACGCAAATCGGAATGCGTGCAGAACACGGAGCAAATGCGCCAAATCGTGGCCGAAGAATTCAAGAAGCACGGGATCTGATCCGAAAGCGGCAAGCGGAGGCCTGAAATGAAAAGAGCGCCGGCAGAGAAAATGTTCGCCGGCGCTCTTTTTCCCACGGCGGAGATCCGCGGGACGTGCAGACTGAGGGCTCCTCAAGGGGCAAAATAAAACTGGAGGTCTGCGTCAGTTCGGTTTGTCACTCCCCATTGTGTCCAGCCGACCCAGCCGGTGCCGCTCTTGAACTGGGCATAACCGTCGTGGAAGTACGTCGTGTTCGCGAAATTGTAGTACGCGCCTTTGCGGATCGGAAACACCTGGTACGTGGTTCCCGAAGACGCCTCGAGATCGACGTGATAGGTGTCGCCCGCGTACAGAGTGCGGATCGCGGAGAACTTGTACGTCGCCCAGACGTAGTTAGGGGAAGAGGAAGACGACAGCGGGATCGACGACGCAGGAATGTACCCTTCTTCTACCACCGTTCCAGCAGCCGTCTCGAGCCGCACGGTTAAAGGTTGAGTTCCGCTTGTGTGAGCTACGCGAATCGCAAGACTCGTGACCGTGCGCGTTCCGCCGCTGACCGTAAAAATCTCGCGAACCGCGTCAGTTCCACCGATCACCTGAGGCACTTCCGGCCACACTTCCATGTAACCCTGACCCATCGCTGCGCCGTCGCTGAAATTGATCTGGAAGATGGGCGTGTTGACTTTGTACACCGACCAGCCAGCCCCACTGTAGCGAATGAGTGTCGCGCAATCGGCATCCGAAAACATCTCCTGCATCGGGGTCAGCGGGTGATACATGTAGAGATTGTCCACGGAAACGTAGTTCGACGACGGATTCGGATCGAGGTTCGAGAATACCAGGTGGTAGATCCGTCCTGCCTGAAGCGTCGGAGTGGGCGAAAGGCTGACCACGGGAAATGCCGCTTTCGGATAGACAATCTTGTAAGAGCCGAGGCTCTTTCCAGAAGGGAAGTGATTGGCCGTACCGTCATCCGTTTCGAGTTGGATGAGGAGTTTACCGCCGGTCCCGCCGTTGTAGCCGGGCTTGGAAGCGTTCGTGATCAGGTACAACTGGACGCTGCGAACCGTGCCGGTATGGTTCGCCACGAAGCGGTAGCTTGCCTGAAGATTCCACGGGCCAATTCGGATATTGTTGAGCGCGTCGGAATTGATGCCGGAACCGTAGACGGCAGAGTATTGGGCGAACGACGGGCGACAGTTCAGACCGAAAAAAATAAGGAGGGCTGCGACCGCAGCAAACCTGCGGGCTGGTTGTCTGAAAGAGAGACGGGATGCTTGTTGCGAACGACTTCCTGAGATTTCCCTACTGCGGGACGTGCCACGGCCTGAATGGTCCAATATTAGTTACTCCTGGGTTGATTTGGGCTGGCAGTCGGGATACTGGGTGGTTGCGCCAGCCGCGTCCACTGGCCCGGAGTACAGTACGGGTACAGTGTTTCTAGTAAGCGGAATGTATGGAAATCAACGTATTTTGGGGAAAGGAGGTACAGTATCGACTCAGTGACGTACTACAAGTCCCGTTTATTTCCTGGTGGGAAGACCTTATTTAGCGGTAGGCCATTCTATGTAGTTGACGACACTCTGCCGGCGGGACCGGGCCATTCAGACAAACGGTAGCGCCCCTGGAATCAGGCAATTGCCACGGGCGCTGGAGGGGTGGGCCTGCCTCGCCTACGTCAAGAATAATTCTCGCGTCAGATTGCTCAAATGCTCTTCGGGAGATCGGCGCTCAGGTCTTCCACCGGCAGACCACCGTCCGGCGCCCGTACGTTGTAAGAACAGGGGCGCTCATCTGAGATGCAAACGACGTCAGAAGCAGACGACGGGCGAAACTAGTCGTCGTCACCGAGAAGGATGGCAGCGGCGAGCACGGTGGTCCACAGGCCGCGCTTGTCGCCCACGGCGGATTGGGTGATGTTCATCGTCCGGACGATTTTATTCGAGATGCGGTAGACCTCTTTTTTTTCGTCCCACGACAGATCCGGATCGAATTCGACGTTCAGCGTGGTAGCCAGCATTTCCGCCGCCAGCTCTTCGGCATATTCTCCCGCCACTTCCTCGGTTTCGCCGAACGAGTGGTGCTCGGAAAGATAGCCGTACATCGACTTGTCGGCCGGAAGACCCAGGCCTACGCCGGCGGCGATCAGCCGATGGGGTTCCCGTGTCTGATTTTCGCTGATCACGGTGAACGCAACCTGGCCGGGTTTCAGGTGCTTCAGGCCCTCGCTGCGCGAGATCAGTTTGCAATACGGAGGAAAAATCGAGGAGACGCGAACGATGTTGCAAGCCGCGATGCCCGCATTACGCAAGGCCAACTCGAAGCTCGAAAGGCGCTCGCGGTGTTTTCCAACTCCCTTTGTGAGGAAAATTTTCTTCGCGACGAACGCCATGGATCGTGCCGGGTTGCGGTGCCTCCACTGATGAGAGTTAGAGAAACGTTTTCCGAGCGGAAAAATAACAGCGACGCGCAGCGATGTCAATCACTATTCAAGCTTTAACCGTATCTTCACGTGCGCAAGGCCACCGCCGGGGGCGGAAACGGGTACGCGTCGGTTGTGGTGAAGGCCGCCTTGTGCTAAAGAGCCGCCCAGTGCGACGACCGGAGGAATCCATGCGGCGAAAGCGAACAGTCGGAATTGTTCCCCTGTTCATCCTGCTGCTGTTCGCGTTGGGGCTCATGGTGCCGGCCTCGCTCGCGCAAATGGGCGCCAGGGCGCCCGCACCGCCCCCAGAGCGCACCGTCGCTGTCTTTGGCCAGGCGATTCACTACTGGGATGTCGGCGCCGGGCCGGTTGTCGTCCTGCTGCACGGCTCGGAGGCCGGAAGGAATCTTGGCTGCCCGCGATCCCAGAGCTGTCGCGGCAATACCGCGTGCTGGCGCTGGACCAGATCGGTTTCGGCAAGTCCGCCTGCGCAGCAGGACGGCCCGGGCGCTCCTTGCAAAGTTTCTGTGGCGTTACTATACTGACCCGTTGACTGCGCGCTGAAATTGCTGCTGTAGCGAGTTCCCGGAGAAGGCATGGCGTCCGTAGCGGTCGGGTCCAAGGCGACCGAATCGAAGACGAGCTACATCCTCGATAAACTGCAGTCCCTCAGCGGCATCGTTCCCATTGGAGCATTCCTTCTCGAACACTTCTGGTCCAACAGCTACGCGCTGGTAAGCACGAAGAACTACGACGACGTTTCGCTCGAACTGCAGAGTATTCCGTGGCGATTCGCGGTAGAGCTCTGCATCCTGTGGATCCCGATTGCGTTTCACGGATTCTACGGGCTGTGGATCTGGTGGAAAGGAAAGCAGAACGCGTTCGCGCATCCGTGGATGTCGAACTGGATGTACCTGTTGCAGCGCTGGACCGGGATCATTGCGTTTGCCTTCATCGGCTGGCACGTTTACACGGAGCGGTTCGCCACACACGGAAGGAGCACGTATCAAGCCGTGGCGGAAGTGATGGCGCATCCCTTGTATTTCGCGTTCTATATCGTGGGCGTGACGGCCGCGTCATTCCATTTGGGCAATGGAGTGTGGAACTTCGCGTGTAAGTGGGGCATCGCGGTCAGTCCGCGAGCGCAACGTTGGGCCGGGTGGTTTGGGGCGGCGGTGGCGATCATCTTGACGTTTGTCGGCGTCCTGATCGCGGTCGGGTTCCACAGTCACCGGTTCCCGCTGAACGGATACGTGCGCTAGAAGCGGTGGCCCATGGCGAGCTGTAAATGGCGAGAAAAGGCAAAAGCGTTTTAAACCACATGGGAACACGGATAAACACTGATTATATGAAAGCAACGAGCAAGCAACGCCGCGCGCTGCCGAAAGCGTCGGAGGGCATGCCGCTGTACCCTGCATTTGCTCCTATCTGCGTTCGCCTGTGTTCATCTGTGGTTTCAACAAGAGAATAATGGCGAGGCAACCAAAGATCATCGTGGTGGGCGGCGGGCTGGCGGGCCTGATGGCGACGATTCGCGTCGCGGAATCGGGCGTGCCGGTCGAGCTCTTTTCGATCGTGCCGGTGAAGCGCTCGCACTCCGTTTGCGCGCAGGGCGGAATCAATGCCGCAAAAAACCTGAAGGGCGAAGGCGATTCCACTTGGCAGCATTTCGACGACACGATCTACGGCGGCGACTTTCTCGCGAACCAGCCCCTCGTGAAGGGGATGTGCGACGCGGCGCCCGCGATCATCGACCTGCTCGACCGCATGGGCGTGATGTTCAATCGCACGCCCGAAGGACTGCTGGATTTTCGGCGTTTCGGCGGGACGCTCCATCATCGCACGGCGTTTGCCGGCGCAACCACAGGGCAGCAGTTGCTGTACGCGCTCGACGAGCAGGTCCGCCGGTTCGAAGCCGAGGACAAAGTTCGGAAATATGAAGGCTGGTCGTTTCTTTCCGCCGTGATCGAC
>DATGHM010000035.1:0-12116 GCA_035307985.1 Candidatus Acidiferrales bacterium | reverse complement strand
CAGGACGATGCCTGGGCCTTGAGCTGGTATCAATTGTCTGCCGCCCGGGGCAATATCAACGGCCAACGGAATCTCGAGTCTTTTACCGCCGATCTTGACGAAGACGGGAACTTGCAAAATGCCACCGCGGCTGTCCATGATCCTGCCATCGACCAGGCTCAGCGCTGGGCGGACATCCAGGATCTCCAGCATCGCATTGATGCCGTGGAGACCGACGCGCTCTACCAGGACGATCTCGTCTACCAGCTCGAACACATGAACAAGGGCAAAACCGATGCTGTCAGCAAACTTTTTGGCGCGATCGGCAGGGTCGGCTCGGTCAAGTATCGTGTCCTAGCTGCGAAAGATCGTGATGAAGCAGCACGCCTCCGCGATCAGTTGGCTCAACTCGAGAATCAGACCCAGTCCTCTCCAGAAGCACGCATTCCCTGACGTCATCCAACGCGGCAATGTTCATTGACTCGTGCTATCGTGGGCCGATGTTTGAAGGCTTCTCTGTGCGGTCGAAGCAGATAGTATTTACGGCACGTTTCAAGGCGGGAGAGCGTGGCGCGAACACGATCGAGACCGACGACCTCCTCGTTGCCGTGATTCTTGAAGATCAAGGATTGTTGGAGGGTGCCTTCTCTAGCCTTATTGAGCGAGAGGGCCGGTTGGTGGAAGAAGCTGAACCCCATATCCCGTTCTTCTCGGCAAGAGTAGCCGGACACCTGCTGAGCGATCTGAAGAGAAGCCTCTGGCAATCTCAACCCGTTCCTCTTAGCACGGACCTTCCAATCTCGTCTTCCCTCGAACAGGTATTCGATTCGGCGAAAGCCCTTCAAGCGCGGTTCCGAAACAGCCATATAGAGCCTTTGCATCTTTTGGCGGCGATCCAGAAGGAAAATTCCGCCGAAGGTGCGAAGTTGTTGGAACGCTCGGGAATCACGCAAGAACAAGTGCTGTCCGCGCTGGGGGCCACAGGGAAACAATAAAGGCGAAGCCGCCACCTGAAAGAATCTGCCGTCGCGAAGCTGGAAACTTTGGTCCGGACCGGAAGACAACTTTCTGTGCAGCGCGTTAATCGCCCGTTTGCTCGGTCTGGACGCGAAGGCGGTGAGATCACTTGCCAACGGTAATCGTCACATCGATGACGTGATGCGCGTCGTCGATCTTGAATTGAGGATTTTCGTACACGGTTTTGGCGTCGGCGGGGTCGTGGGCGGCGTACCATTGCTTTATTCGGGCGAGTCCGGCACGCAATTTGCTGACGTCATACAAGTCTCCTCGTTTCACGTGCACGAGATCTTGAACGACTTGGGGCGGAGGGATAGTCGTCATCGAGGGATCGGAAGTATGCACATTCAAACTCGCGATATGGTATTGCTCGCCCTCGTCCACCGAAACGGTGAGCAGCATGCGCTTCTTGCCCTCGGCAATTCCGAGGGCCTGGGACCCGACAACATTAGCGTCGGCGTTGAAATATCCCCGGTTTTCCAGGTCCGCTATGACACCAGCCCTCGCCACCATATTGTCCAAAGTTTTGGCGTCGCTGTATCCTCGGCCCTTGAACTGGTTGAGCACTCTCTCTCTCACAGCATCGCTATCGTGGACATCACCTTCGATTTTCAGGTCGCCTAGAACAAATTTCGAGGATGCCTGATCAACGGACTCGGCGTCGCGTTGCGTCGTCATCGTCCGTGGGGTCGAGTTCTGCGCGGCATGGTCAAGCCTGCCGGCGGCAAACGCCGTGCACGTCAGCAGGCAGACGGCAACGGCGCACACCATCCGCGTGCGCGAAATCCGTGGTGTCTGGCCAGACTCAACGATTTTTCGAATGCGCTGCGGCAGGAAAGTTCCCGGCATAGCCATGCCAGCGAGATTCATCCGAGCTCCCGAATGCGCCATCGAGCGCGCGATATCAATGAGGTATTCGGCGTAGGCTCGAGGATTGTGTCCGTGCGCCAGGACGGCGTCGTCGCAAGCCTGTTCAGCTAAAGCCGAGAGATTCCGCTCCAGCCACCAGGCGGCAGGGTGGAACCAGAAGACAGCGTGGTTCAGGAGAGCGAGCCATTGCACCAGCGAATCGCGTCGCCGTGCATGCTCACCCTCGTGCGTCAGGATAGCGTCGAGTTGCGTCCGGGGCCATTCGCGCCAGCGTTCCGGAAGGATCACAACGGGATGGAAGAATCCGACGGTCACCGGTGCGGTGCAAAAGCGGCTCGTGCGCACGCCGTCGTCGACCACGGCCTCCCGAGCTAATCTGCGTGCGCGGAAAGTACCCGTTGCCAGCCGGATTAGGAACGCGCATAGGCCCAGCAGGTAAAGGCCGAGCAAAGCCGCTTCCCGCGTCGAAACCGCGGGCAATGCGGTCAAGGCGGTCAGCGCAGTCGTGGACGGAGATGTCGTCGCGTTCGCCGTGATCTCAGGCAAGGCCGGTAGCACGCGCACAGATACCTTCGGTCCCCACACAGTCCAAGCGGGGAGAATCAGCATCAACGCCAGCACTCCAGTCCACACGCGATGTTTTACTGCAGGGGGTTTGACCCGCATCGCGTACAGCACGATTGCCGTACCTCCGGCCAGCAGAGCCGCTCTAATTGTGCACTCAAGGAATAGGCGCTCCATCATTTGTCTCCGGGCCGCCGGTTGCGGACAAATTTCTCCAGCTCGTCGAGTTCACCCTTGTTCAGCACCTTGGCGTCCACCATGCCGCTGACCAACTCCTCGACTGATCCTTGGCAGAAACGGTCGATAATCTGGCGCACCGCGCGAGCGGCCAGGCTGCGTGCCGGTTCTATCGCTCGATACACATACGCCCTTCCGTCGGACTCGTGTTGGAGACAGCCTTTCTGCTCCAGGCGCCGGAGCAGTGTTCGTACCGTGGTTTCCTTCAGCTTCCGTTTGCGGGAGACAACGAGATAGACCGCTTCGACGCTACACGTCCCACCGCTCCATACGGCCTGCATCACTTCATTTTCGAGGTCAGTGAGGGGAGGGCGAACGCGAGTCCCGGATACCGCACGTTTTGTCATGGTACAGGATGTACCACATCGTGAGCACGGCGTCAACATCTCTTTGTCGAGCTCTTGGTTCGGAGTCTCTGGCCCTTACCACGAGAAGGTGTAAAACGGGCCGTTCGTTGCTTGCGCCCCCGTTCTCACTTGTTTACGATGGCAGATTCATGATCGGCCAGACCATCTCTCATTACCGTATCCTCGCCGCGCTTGGCAGCGGAGGGATGGGCCAGGTCTTTCGCGCCGAGGACACGCGCCTCGGCCGCCAGGTTGCCGTCAAATTCCTTTCGCAACAACTCGCGAGCGATCCTGCCTCCCTGGAACGCTTCCAGCGCGAGGCCCGCGCGGCTTCCTCTTTGAATCATCCCGGCATTTGCACGATCTACGATGTCGGCGAGCATCAGGGTCAGCCGTTCCTCGTGATGGAACTCCTCGAAGGGCAGACCTTGCGCGAACGAATCGGCGGGCGCGCGCTACCCGTCGATTTGCTGCTCGAATTCGGCGCGCAGATTGCCGACGCCCTCGAGGCGGCTCACTCCCGCGGCATCCTTCACCGCGACATCAAAACTGCGAACATTTTCATCACCGCGCGCGGCCAGGCCAAGATTCTCGATTTCGGCCTCGCGAAGCAAACAGCTCCTTCACGAATCGCGGAAGCGATCGGCGCGAGCGGTGGGCCCACTCAGCCGACCACGGACAACCTGCTTCTCACGAGTCCCGGCTCCGCGCTCGGCACCGTCGCCTACATGTCGCCCGAGCAGGCTCGCGGCGAAACGCTTGACGCCCGCACCGATCTCTTCAGCCTGGGCGCCGTGCTGTACGAAATGGCCACGGGCCAATCGGCGTTCAGCGGCGGCACGTCCGCCGTCATTTTTGACGCGATCCTGAATCGCAATCCCGTTGCGCCATCGATCCTCAATCCGGCTGTTCCCGCGAAACTCGAGGAAATCATCGGCAAGGCCCTCGAAAAGGACCGCGAACTCCGCTATCAGACCGCCGCGGAACTGCGCGCCGACCTGAAGCGCCTGCGTCGCGATCTGGGAACCCCGGCCGGCTTCCCCGCGCGGGATTCCGTCGGAGGGCCCTTCGCCGCGAATGCTCCCGCGGGCTCTGCCGAGCGCGGTTCCGATTCTGGTCGGACTGGCCCCGTCAGCTCGGGCTTCTCGCGGCCCATCGTCGCGACGGAATCAGGTGCGGTTTCCGCTCAATCCGTGCCGGCGTTGACTCCCGCGCCGTTGGCCGCGCCCGCTGCTGGGGCTCCCGCGCGCAAATCTGCCGCCGTTTATTGGCTCATGGGCGGCTTGGGCTTGGCCGTAATCGTTGGACTCGCTGTTCTCGCGGGCCTTGGCTTGCTGGGCCGTAACCGCCGCGCGACCCCGTCGTCATTCAGTCAAATGACGATTACCTCGGTCACGTCGACCGGCAACATTCACTCGACCACCATTTCCCCTGACGGCAAATGGCTCGCCTATGTGCAGGACGATAACGGCGGCCACGGCATTTGGGTTCGCCAACTCGCCACCGGAAGCACCGCGAAAGTGCTATCCGGCACGACTGGCGAAATCGCCGGGCTCACATTCTCGCCCGACGGCAATTATCTCTACTTCGTTAAGGAGGAAGGTGCCAGCGGCGGAAGCAACACGCTGCTGCAGGTCGCTTCGCTGGGTGGCGTGGCGCGACAGATCCTGACGAACGTCGATAGTCCGATCAGCTTCTCTCCGGATGGCAGACGTTTCACGTTTGTACGCGACGAAGCAAAGACTTCGGCCCTGCTCATCGCCAATACGGACGGCACGAATCTGAAGTCGCTCGCCACGTTGAAAGACCCTGCGTATTTCCCAAGCGTGGGGCCGGCGTGGTCACCGGACGGAATGCGGGTTGCCGTCGCTGAAACGCCGGATGGCGATTACTCGAATTATACGATCGAAACCGTGGCGGTCGATTCGGGCGATATTCGGCCCATCAGTTCGCGCACGTGGGACTTTCCCAGACAAATCGCCTGGCTGCCCGACGGATCGGCCATCGTCTTCGCCGCTGGAGTTGACCAGGTAAGCGTGAACGCGCAGCTCTGGGAGGTCAGCTACCCGGGCGGCGATCCGCGCCGCATCACGAATGATCTGAACTTCTATAACGGCGCCACCATAACCTCCGACGGTTCGACCCTCGCCACGGTCCAAGTGGCTCTCGCAGGGACGATTTGGGTCACGAGTATGGGCGGCGCCGCTTCTTTCTCCTCGCCCCACCAGGTGACTTCCGGGATCGATCGCGCCGACGGACTTGCGGGCATGTCCTGGGCGGGTCCGGACAGGCTCCTCTTCGGCTACTACCGTTCAGGAACGATCCACTTCGCGACGGCCGCGCTTGACGGCAGCAATATGCGCGATGTGCCTACCGCGGGCGCTCTGTCTGAGTGGCCGTCCGTGTGCAACGACGGAAAGCGTTTCGTTTTCGGCGCACAGAATTCCTCTCACGGCATCTCCCTCTGGCGCGAGGATATCGACGGCGGAGACTCCAAACAGATCACGTCGGGAAAGCTCGACGTGTTTCCGTCTTGCTCGCCCGATGGCAAGTTCGCGGCCTACACCGACGAGAGCGGCGCGGGCGCGTTAATGCGCGTTTCGATTGATGGAGGGACGCCCAGCGTCATCATCAAGAAGCTAATCCGGCAGGTTCAGATCTCGCCCGACGAAACCGCCGTCGCCGGGTTCTATCACCCGGACCAGACCAAGCCGGTCAAGCTTGCCGTTGTAGATCTCCGAAACGGCGAAATAAGTAAACTGTACGACGTGTCTCCTGATATCGCATGGACCGGCGATGGCGGCAGCAAGCTCCAGTGGACGAAGGACGGTCACGACCTTCTCTACCTGACCGAAAAGGACGAAGTCACCAGCCTCTGGGCACAGCCCGTCGGACCCATTTCCGCCCCCGTGCAGACGCCAAGAAGAATCGGAACGTTTCCCGATTCGCGCCACATCTGGTCCTTTGCCGTTTCGCCGGACGGCAAGCAAATCGCCTATTCCAGGGGCGAATACGTCACAGACGCCGTCCTCATCTCCCACTTCCACTGAGCAGGCAGGGTTCCGCTTCTGTCCACGCAGCTATCACTTCGCCCGCGATTGTTGTTTGAAATGGATGTGTTCTCCAAAGTGACCGAGTGTCCGGTTTCTCGTCCACTTGCCCGAACTCGAAGGATGGATCGGGCGCCCCCACCGGTGGCGGATTCGTTGACTTCGCTCGACTCGCAAAATAAGATTGCGCCACTATGGCGCAGTTCGACTCCCTGGTCGGCGGGACTTTCTCGCACTATCGCATTATTGAGAAGCTGGGCGGCGGGGGCATGGGCGTGGTCTACAAGGCGCAAGACACGCGCCTGGACCGCTTCGTCGCCCTGAAGTTCCTGCCCGAGGACGCAGCTCCCGATCAACAAGCGCTGGAACGGTTTCGCCGGGAGGCCAAGGCCGCGTCCGCACTGAATCATCCCAATATTTGCACGATCCACGATATCGGCGAAGAAAACGGCAGAGCGTTTATCGCGATGGAGTTCTTGGCCGGCGCGACGCTGAAGCACCGCATTGGCGGACGCCCGATGGAGACGGACGCGATACTGTCGCTCGGCATCGAGATTGCAGACGCGCTGGACGCCGCGCACGCCAAAGGCATCGTTCATCGGGACATCAAGCCCGCGAACATTTTCGTCACTGACCGAGAGCACGCGAAGATTCTCGACTTCGGACTGGCGAAGGTCGTTTCGGTGGCGAGTTCGTCCTCTCTAGCGGGATCGGTGAATGCACCGACGCGAACGATCGATGCGGACGAATCCGACCTGACCAGCCCGGGCGCGATGCTGGGCACGGTGGCGTACATGTCGCCGGAGCAGGTGCGCGCCAAGTCTTTGGACGCGCGCACGGATATTTTCTCGTTTGGCGCTGTGCTGTACGAGATGGCGACGGGGGAGCGGCCTTTTTTTGGAGAGAGCTCGGCCGTGATCTGCGAGGCGATCATGAATCGCGCTCCGGTTTCCGCGGTGCGTCTGAATCCCGACGTGCCGCCCAAACTCGAAGACATCATCAACCGCGCTCTGGAAAAGGACCGCAACCTGCGCTACCAGCATGCATCCGACGTGCGCGCGGAACTGCAGCGTTTGAAACGGGACACGGATTCGGAGCGCTCCGCGGTGATTTCGGCATCGCCGCCCTCCTCGGGGGAGGGGGCCGCGCTTTCGTCGACGCGCACAGTGAAGGCGGGCTCGGCAGCGCAAGCCGAGAGCAGCTCGGATACTCGAATTGCCGCGGGGTTGCTGGCGCGTCACAAGAAGGCTGTTCTCGCGACGGTCGCCGGGATCGTGGTCATCCTGGGCGTCCTGGGGTACGGTGCATACCGGTGGCTAGGGGCGGCTTCGGGCTCCGGCATCGATTCGATTGCGGTCCTGCCCTTTGTGAACGAGAGCGGCCAAGCCAACACAGACTATCTCAGCGACGGCATCACGGAAACGTTGATCGACAACCTCGCTCGCGTACCGCAGCTCAAAGTGAAATCGCGCAATTCGGTGTTCCGATACAGAGGCAAGGACGTCGACGTGCAGAAAGTCGGGAACGCGCTGGGCGTTTCAGCGCTGGTGACAGGCCGGGTGATGCTCAGCGGCGACGATGTGGAAGTCAGCGCCGAATTGACGGACGTTCGCGACAATGACGAAATTTGGGGGCAGCGCTACAGCGGTAAAAGCGCAGACATGATTCCATTGCAACAGCAGATAGCGGGCGACCTGGCGCAGCAGTTGCGCCCGAAGATCAGCCGCTCGCAGAAACAGCAGGTGGCTCGGCAGGGGACCCAAAACCCGGAAGCATACGACCTGTATTTGAAAGGACGATATGCCTGGAACAAACGGACGTACGCGGACCTGCAGGCGGCAGTCTCCGACTTCAATCAGGCCATCGCCAAGGATCCCGGCTATGCGCTAGCTTATTCGGGGCTGGCCGACGCGTACGGTGTCATGTCCAGCTACGGCGGGGAAGCCGCTGAGTATGCGCCAAGATCGGAGGCCGCGGCCCGCAAGGCTCTCGAGCTCGACCCCACGCTCGCGCATCCGCACGCTGTTTTGGGCCTCAACGAGATCGATTACGACTGGCATTTCACCGAGGGGCTAGGGGAGTTCCAGAAGGCTCTTGAACTCGACCCGAGCGACGCCACAGCCCACGCGTGGTACGCCATGGAGCTTAGCAGCTTGGGCGGGGAGGACCAGGAAGCTATCGCTCAAGTCAACATCGCTCATCGGCTTGATCCCCTCTCACCAATCATCAGCAAAGATGTGGGAAGCGTTCAAACCAGCTTCGACAAGACCATCGCCGCATGCCGAAGCGTGGCAGAGGAAAACCCTTCGTTTGCTGCGGCGCATGCTTGTCTCGCCTATGCATACCGCGCGAAACATATGTACCGGGAGTCCATTCAGGAGCAGCAAGCCTATGCCAGCCTTTCCGGCGATCAAGGCGAAGTCGAATTCGCATCCGCATTCGAACGGGGGTTCCACGCCGGCGGTTGGAAGGGAGCGTTAAAGGAAGGGATTCGAGTACGTCTAGCACAGAGAAAAGTTGGCTACACGTCGCCCTACGATATCGCGGCATTGTATGCGGAATTGGGAGACAAGGACCGGGCGTTCCGATGGCTAGACGTTGCCTACCACGAGCGCGACCGCGAGATGGTTGGGTTGATCACCGATGTCCAACTCGAATCTTTGCGTTCCGACCCGCGCTTCGCTGAACTGGTGCGCAAGGTAGGCCTCCCTCAGTAGCTGATGCCGCCAGGACTTTGCTCTCTTCCGATGAGTTGTCTCCCGCCGCGGGCTAAGATGTGACCACTTCCACGAGGCAGTACAGGCCAGCGGGAATCACGATTGGGAAAGTCCTGGTTAGTCGCGAAACCGGAGATTCGCGGCGCCGAAGCTGCGAGCCCACGACTCGCGTCTTGACGAACTGGGCTAGGTCTTCGCCGTTCAGTTCGCCTGGCGGGCACGTTCGGCCAGGCGCTTGAATTCGGGATCGTCGTGGAGGATTTTCAGGTCGGGGTCACGCGTGCACCAGTCGGTGTTGGAGTATCCCGCCGCCACCGATCGCCGGAACGTGTCCAGCGCCTCTTCCTTCATGCCGAGGATTCCGTAGGTGCAGGCCGCGTTGTAAAGAATGCCCGAATCCGCCGGCCGCATGGCCACGGCGATCTTCACGTGCATGGCCGCGCCTTCTGTATCGCCGAGATTCGCCAGGTCGGCCGCCAGCAAAATGCGCGCGCGAACGTCGTCGGGAAAGCGCTGAAGCTGCTCGCGCAACACGTCCATTTCGCGCCGGCGCAACCGCTCGACATCGGCCATGCGGCCCAGGCGTTCGAGCGAATTGATCAACGGGACCAACGCGTTGTAGTCGTTGCTTACCACTTGAAGCGCGCTCTCGGCGAGCCGCGCGGCTTCCTCATAGCGTCCCGAAGCGAAGTAGGCCCGCCCAAGGACGTCGTGCGCTCCTTCGCACTCGTGCTGTTGCGCGATGGCCTGCAATCCGAGTTGGATCGCTTCGTCATAGCGCTGTTCGGCGAACAAGATCCGGGCGCGCGCGGAAAGCACCTCCGGCAAATCCGGCCCCAGTTCCTCCGCCTTCGCGCAGGCTTTCAAGCCCTCCTCAATGTACTCGGGCTTCTGGCTGTCGAATTCGTGCTTCTGGCCCCAGGCATGCGCAATTCCAGCGTGGGCCAATGCGAAATTCGGGTCCAGTTTCACCGCTTCCTGATACATCGCGAGGGCGTATTCGAACTGCCTCTGGCGAAGGTAGTTCCGCCCGCGCAGGTAGAAATCGTAGGCCGCCGGATTCGCCGTCGGCTTCTTCGCGATCACCTTTTCTTCCTGCGGCGACAGGGTGATCGCCAGCGCCTTCGCGATGCTCAGCGAAATCTCCTCCTGAATCGCGAAGACGTCTTCCATCTGGCGGTCATAGCGCTCGGCCCAGACTGAATGCCGCGTCGCGCTCTCGACCAGCTGCGTTGTGATGCGCAACCGGTTCCCGGCCCGGCGAATCGAGCCTTCCAGCACGTACGTCGCCCCCAGTTTTTCGCCCACCTGCGGCGCCGTCACGGGCTTGTCGCGGAACGGGAGCATCTCGGAGCGGGGAAAAATCTCCAGGCGCGCGATTTTCGACAGCTCCGTGATGATGTCCTCCGTCATTCCGTCGCGGAAATACTCGTCTTCCTTGGCGCCCCCGAAATTTTCGAAATAGAGCACCGCCACAGTCTTTTTCTTCGACACAGGAGGTGCCGCAAGTGGCACGGGGCCGCTGCGCGACGGCTGAGCGCTTCGCGTCCCGGAATCGAGCCGCGCCGAGGATTCCATGTCGCGCTTCAGGCGTTTCAAGTCGGAGCGAATTTCTGCCGCCGTCTGACAGCGGAAATCCCGATCCTTCTCGAGCGCCTTCGCGATGATGCGATCCAGTTCCTGTGGCGCCTTCGGGCTCCTTCTGGTAACCGGCTCGGGCGGTTCGTGCAGGATGCGATCGAAAATAATTGCCGAAGTGTTTCCCTGAAACGGCAACACGCCCGTCGCCATCTCGTAGAGCACGACTCCGAACGAAAACAGATCTGTGCGAGCATCCAGGTCCTCGCCGCGCGCCTGCTCGGGTGACATGTAGGCCACCGTGCCCAGCGTGCTGCCGGGGCTTGTCAAGTCTGCGACCAAGGCGCCCACCGTAACTTCGGACGGCATATCGGCGAAATTGGGCCCGTCAATCGCGGCGCGGCGTGCGGCCTCTACTTTTGCCAGGCCGAAATCGAGAATCTTGGCGCGCCCTCGCGACGTCACGAAAATGTTGGCAGGCTTGATATCCCGGTGAACGATCCTCTCGGCATGGGCGGCGTCAAGCGCGTCGGCAATGTCGATCGCGAGCCCGACGCACGCGGCAAGATCGAGCGGGCGCCCGGAAATCTTGTGCTTCAACGTTTCGCCTTCCAGGTATTCCATCGCGAGAAAGGCTTTGCCAGCGTCTTCGCCAATGTCATAAATCGTGCAGATGTTGGGATGGTTCAGCGCGGATGCGGCCTTGGCCTCGCGCCGAAAGCGTTCGAGGCTTTGCCGGTCCTGGGCGACGCCTTCCGGGAGGAATTTTAAGGCGACGTAGCGGTCGAGGCGCGTGTCTTCGGCCTTGTAAACCACCCCCATGCCTCCGCCGCCGAGTTTTTCGAGGATTCGGTAATGCGAGACAGTCTGTCCTGAGAGCGTTTGAGCGTCCGCCATGGGTGGCGGTCATATTAGATTGCCCTTCCGGGCAAGTCAACGAGGCGAACGCGCGGTTCAGAGATGACGGTCGCTTCTGTAAACATTAGGCGCGTGTCACGTCGCTGCCGAAGAGCACGACCGAGAGACGCACGCTGTAGAATGAGACGTTACCGGCCGCTTGACTCTAAACACTTTCGCCAACCAGGCGCCAGCGAAAGCCGTCCCGCCTGGTTTGTACGTGTTCGACGCTGCGGCACCCGGTCCAACATCCCAATCAACCGAGGAGAACAGCGATGGTCTGGGGAAAACTCTTTCAGCGCAAGCGCAGACCGCTGCAAAAGGTGACCACTGGTCGCTTCCAAATCGAGCAAGCCGGTGAAATCGCCTATCTGGAGTACAACTTGTCTGACACGGTGCTGGAACTGACCCACACTGAGGTTCCTGAAAACTTGCGCCATACGGGCCTCGCATCCTCGCTTGCAGAGACTGCTCTCCACTGGGCACGGGAGCGAAACCTCAAGGTCGATGTTATTTGTCCGACAGTGCGTCAATACATTGCGAAACACCCCGAGTATGCGGATCTGGTTATGCATTGATGTGGCGGATGTCCGGGGAATTCGTACGGGACGTGCATTCTGAGGGTCTTTTCGATTGCGGAGCGCCCGATGGGTCCAATCGGATGCGAAAAACCGACGGGAAAGCGAAGAGCCGGCGGAAAAAGAAAAGGGGCGATTGCTCGCCCCTTCCCTTCAGTCTGGAAAAGTAACAGCTGCCAAGCGTTCTCCCGCGTGAGCGGGTGAAGCTGACCGCGACAAGTCTCGCGAGTTCAGTTCTGTGGTTGTGCCTGCCTTACGGCAGACAAGCCTGTCTTGCGACAA
>DATGHM010000034.1:0-6635 GCA_035307985.1 Candidatus Acidiferrales bacterium | reverse complement strand
CTCTTCGTCAATGGCAAGCAAATCGACGCATGGACCGCGACCGGCGACTATCCTTCCAACAAGCCCGACGGCGATACCTCCACGCGGCGCCGCATCCGCGATGTGATTCTCCGCTCCGGCGACGAAATCCGGGTCGAAGGCATTCCTGACGCTGGCGAGCGGGCGCCGCTCGACTACGTCCGGATCGTCGCCGCAAAGTGATGCCCATTCCCTTCGCCCGTTCCTTCGCTTGACACCGCTGGGCCGCAGCCCAACAATGGACGCTCCCGGCCGTCCCGATTCCTTTGGCCCGAGGAAGGACCAAGCATTCAGCCGTCAACCTGGTAAGCCAACGCCTTCGCGCATCGATTGAGGGCGTCCCGTGCAACGTCCGTTCCACCTGCGGGGAACCTTCACCGCTCACGGAGGGCGCAGCTTCCGAGCTGCGGCCTTCGACCACGCGACTGCATCAAATTGCTTTCCATCGTCCGAGGCTCCAAGAGAGCTACCGACTCGCATCTGAAAAAACGAAAAGGAGAAAACAAATGCCCAAAGCCACCGCAGCAGCCCCTGCGAAAACGCAGGAAAGAGTTTCTTCAGAAATACCGACCGACCTCAGCCCGGCAGGAGTCGCCGAAATCTCGGCCGAGCTGCGCAAATTGCTCGCCGACACTTTCGCCCTGTACATGAAAACGAAAAATTTCCATTGGCACATGACCGGTCCTCATTTTCGAGACTACCATCTGCTTCTGGATGAGCATGCCGAACAGATTTTCGCCATGACCGACGACATTGCCGAACGCGCGCGCAAAATCGGCGCAACCACATTGCGCTCGATCGGCGATATCTCGAAACACCAGCGCCTGAAAGACAACAACGACGAATGCCTCGGGCCTGAGGAAATGCTGACGGAGCTTCGAACGGGCAACAGCGAGCTGACGCGCTTTCTGCGCGCCACGCACGAGATCTGCGAGAAGCATAACGACGTGGCTACCACCAGTCTGATCGAAGTCTGGATCGACCAGACCGAGCGCCGCACCTGGTTCCTGGCGGAAACCGTACGCGAAGTCTAACGGCCCCACTCTAAATTACGGAGGGTACGATGGCGACTTTTACGACGAAAGACGGCACCGAGATTTATTACAAGGACTGGGGTGAAGGGCAGGCAATTGTTTTCAGTCACGGCTGGCCCTTGAGTTCGGACGCATTCGAAGACCAGATGATGTTTCTCGCGGAACGCGGATACCGTTGCATCGCGCATGACCGTCGCGGTCACGGCCGCTCCAGCCAGCCATGGCAGGGCAACGAGATGGACACCTACGCCGACGATCTCGCCGAACTTGTGGACGAGCTCGATCTGGAAGACGCAATCCACGTCGGGCACTCCACTGGCGGCGGCGAAGTCGCCCGCTACATCGGCCGTCATGGCACCGAGCGCGTTGCCAAGGCGATCCTGATCAGCGCGGTGCCTCCGCTCATGCTGAAAACGCCGGCCAATCCAAGCGGTCTTCCCATCGAGGCCTTCGATCGGATTCGCGCCGCCGTCCAGAGCGACCGCTCGCAGTTCTGGAAAGACCTCAGCGCGCCATTCTACGGAGCGAACCGCCCGGGCTCGAGGGTCTCTCAGGGCCTGCGCGACTCGTTCTGGATGCAGGGAATGCAGTGTGGCATCAACGCGGCCTACGACTGCGTCAAAGCGTTTTCCGAAACGGACTTCACGGAGGATCTCAAGAAGTTCGACGTCCCCACCCTGATCCTTCATGGCGACGACGACCAGATTGTGCCGATCGGCGCCGCCGCGATGCAATCGTCCAAGATCGTCAAAGGAGCTACGCTGAAGGTGATCGCCGGCGCGCCACATGGTATGTGTTCGACGCGGAAGGACGAGATCAACGCCGAATTGCTCGCCTTCGCGCAGCGCAGCCAGCAAGCGACTGCCTAGCCGCCATCTCATAAATGCAGTTCCGGCAGGATCGTGGTTTCGTGTCAGGGCACGACTTCAGTCGTGCCGCACGCCGTTCTCAATCCGAGCGGCTTTAGCCGCTGAAGCCGTTGGCTGGATCTGAGCATCGCGCTTGACGACCGCCGCAGGAAGCCGCGCCCACGAATTCTGCCTTGTGATGAGCCGCTCGGATTCATCCCCAGGAGTCCGGATAGGCCGATCGATCCGCCCCGAATACCGCGCTCCGAATAGAGAGAAGGATCTCCGCGCGATTCGCATCGCGCCAGCGTGGACGTCAGGCTAAAATGGTCTGTTGACCTTGGAGGCTCGAAAGATGTGGTCTTACTTCCGACTCGCTGCTTTCGCAATTCTCGGCGCCCTTTTTACTGCCTACGTCCCTGTCGTTTCAGCCGACCGCCCTTCCATTCGTGCCGCCGCTCGTCCCGCGGCAGCGGTCGCGGACCTTCATTCGGCCGCGAGCAGAACCAGCCGCCAAATCACGCAGTCGGAGTCGGAAGGGAACGTCGTCGGAAATAATGTGGTTCGCGCGACTCTGACCAACGGCCTCCGCGTCGTAATCGTTCCCGACAATCTGTCGCCCGTCGCAACCACGGTGGTGAATTATCTCGTTGGCTCCAACGAAGCGCCCCCGGGATTCCCCGGATTGGCCCATGCCGAGGAGCACATGATGTTCCGCGGCAGCCCGGACCTTTCCGCCGACCAACTGGCGAGTATCGCGGCCGCCATGGGAGGCAATTTCGACGCGGACACGCAGCAAACCGTGACGCAGTATTTCTTCACCGTTCCGGCGGAGGACGCCGACGTCGCCCTCCACATCGAAGCCCTGCGCATGCGCGGCGTGCTCAATACGGACAAGCTCTGGGACAAAGAACGCGGCGCCATCGAGCAGGAAGTCGCGCAGGACCTCTCGAATCCCCAGTACGTTTTCTACACGAAGCTGCTGGCGGCGATGTTCAAAGGCACTCCCTACGAGCACGATGCACTCGGCACGCGCCCTTCCTTCGACAAGACGACCGGCGCGATGCTCCACGAGTTTTACGAAAAATGGTACGCGCCGAATAACGCCGTCATGATCGTTGCGGGAGACGTGGACCCGCAGAAGACTCTCGCCGAAGTGAAATCGCTCTTCGGCGACATCCCGCGAAAAGCGATTCCGCCGCGCCCCGCGGTGAGTCTCAGCCCGGTCTCCGCGGAAGCGTTGCACCTGCCGACGGACTTGCCCTATGGACTAGCCGTGATGTCGTACAGAACTCCCGGTTTCGACAGCGCTGACTTCGCGGCCTTGAATGTCCTGAGCGATGTCTTGAGCAGCCAGCGCGGCACGCTCTATGCTCTCGTGCCGCAAGGCAAGGCGCTCTATGCCGATTTCGAGCTGAGCCCGTTGCCCAGGGGCGGCGTAGCGTATGCGCTTGGCGTGTTTCCCAAGGGGGGCGACGGCGAAGGACTGATCGGCGAAATGAAGCAGATCATCGCCGACGATCTGAAGAACGGCGTCCCCGCCGATCTGGTGGACGCGTCGAAACGTCGCGAAGTGGCCAGCGAAGAGTTTCAGAAAAACTCGATCGAGGGCCTCGCCATGGAATGGTCGAGCGCGCTCGCCATCGAGGGGCGGCAATCGCCCGACGACGACATTCGCGATATTCAGAAAGTCACGGTCGACGACGTCAACCGCGTCGCAAAAAAATACCTCGCGCCCGACGAAGCCGTGACGGCCATTCTGACGCCGCAATCCTCCGGGAATCCCATCTCCTCGAAAGGCTTTGGAGGAGCCGAGGCGCTCGCGGGCTCACCCACCGGCCCGGTAACGCTGCCCTCGTGGGCCCAGAACGCGGTCACCCGCCTGACCATTCCGGATTGGACGATTCATCCGGTCGTGAGCACTCTTCCCAACGGAATCAAGCTGATCGTGCAGCCCGAAAAAATCAGCAACTCGGTGACTGTGGTCGGCCATATCAAGAGTAACTCCGATCTCGAAACGCCCAAGGGTCGGGAAGGTGTCGGCAGCATCCTGAACGATCTCTTTTCGTACGGCACACAAACGCTCGACCGTATCGCGTTTCGCAAGGCCCTCGACGACCTCGCCGCCGACGAATCCGCTGGTACGGATTTTTCACTTTCCGTACTGGCGCCCAACTTCGACAAGGGAGTCGAATTGCTCGCCGAAAACGAGCTGCATCCGGCGCTGCCGGGGCAGGCTTTCACGATCGTTCAGCAGCAGACCGCTCAAGTTGTCGCCGGGGAATTGCAGAGTCCCGATTACCTGACGCGGCGCGCTTTCGACAAGAGTCTGCTTCCCAAAGATGACCCGGAGTTGCGCCAGGCTACGCCGCAGTCGGTTTCCGCTGTCACTTTGGATGATGTGCGCGGCTACCTTCAGCATGTCTACCGTCCCGACCTGACCACCATCGCCGTGATCGGGAACATTTCGCCCGACGAAGCGAAGGCCGTCGTCGAGAAGTATTTCGGCGCGTGGGCTTCCTCTGGTCCGCCGCCGCAAACCGATCTTCCGTCTGTACCTCCGAATCAGCCCGGCGTGACGGCCGTCCCCGACAAGAGCCGCGTGCAGGTCATTGTCAATCTTGGCGAAACGCTGCAGCTCAATCGCTTCAATCCCGATTACTACGCGCTCGAACTGGGAAACCACGTTTTGGGCGGCGGTTTTTACGCGACTCGCCTTTATCGCGATCTGCGGGAAAATGGCGGGCTCGTCTACTACGTCGGATCGTCGTTCCAGATCGGCAAAACGCGCAGTTCTTACAAAGTGGACTACGCCTGCGATCCGCAGAACGTTTCCAAGGCGCGCGCCGTTGTCGTGCGCGACCTGAACGCCATGCAGAAAGCTCCCGTCACTGCGGATGAGCTCCGGCAGGCAAGGGCCATGCTCCTGCGCCAGATTCCCCTGTCGCAAGCCAGCGAAACGAGCATCGCCAGCGGTCTTGTTTCGCGCGCCGTGATCGGACTCCCGCTCGATGAGCCCATCGTCGCCGCTCATCACTACGTCGAGCTGACGGCCGCGCAGGTGCAAGCCGCGTTTGCCAAGTGGCTGCGCCCCGTCGATCTCGTGCAGGTCACCGAAGGCCCGGCGCCCCAGTAGTCTCGTCGCCGGACCTGTAGCCGTAGGAGCGGGTCTCGGTCTGCTCGCCGTGGCGAGACTCGCCCGCTTGAATCACCGGCTCCTCCAATTCGCGGAGCGGCGATTGCCCTCAGCCCGGCATGGGCCCGCCTGCTGCACGCAGGCGCAGCGGAGTGCCGGGAGCCGCGATCGCGAAAAGAAAACTAAACAGGTCCCGGAGGGACGATTGACCCTGTCGCAAACGACGCGCCTTGGATCAGCGCGCCAATTCGGGCTCCCCCGTCTCCGCAATCGTTCGCTCGAGGCCCATTAGCCGCAACGCGATCGCCATTGCCATGCCGAAGACGAATCCGCCAACGTGCGCCCAGTAGGCCACTCCGCCGCTGGTTTGTGCCAGCGATCCCCAAAGCAATTGCAGTAAAATCCACACCGGCAGCACGATGACCGCGGGCCATGCAACGCGAATGATTCGAAAATAGATCACCACCAGATCGATCTTCACGTGCGGAAAACGCACCAGAAATCCCCCGATCAGCCCGGCAATCGCCCCCGAAGCTCCCAGGACGGGCACAACGCTGTGCGGGTACGTCGTGGCGTGCGCGATCAATCCCGTCGCGCCGGCCAGCAGATAAAACCCCGTGTAGATCATCGGTCCCCAGGCGCTTTCCATCATCGCGCCCGCCAGCCACAGAAACCACATGTTGAAGATCAGATGCAGCCAGCCGCCGTGCAGAAAATTTGCCGTCAGAAAACCCATGACGGTCGGCTTATACGGATAGAACGCATATTTCTGAAGCACCGAATCGCTCTGGTCCCGCTTCAATCGATCTGCCAGGCTCGCCATTTCGTCGCTGGCCTGCGTGTCGCCCCAATCCCGCATTTCGCGGTCCCATTCGTTGATCGGCGGCTGCTTTCCCGAGCGGATCCCGTCCCAGAGTTCCTTGTTGTCTTGCGCGAACGAGTCCACCAGCGGCTTCGCGTCGGCCGGCGGCTGGACTTCGGGATGCGCGGCCGCGATCAGCAGCATAGGAAGCTCCACGCGAGCCATCTCGCGCGATTCCCGCTCGATTTGCGCGTGCGTCGCAAAGAAGACGGCACAATTGATCAGGATGATGATCGTCGTCACGTAGGGCCACGGTCGTTCTCCCAGGCCCTGGACCCACAGAGGAAAAATCATCGGGTTTCCCGTTGCGCCGCTGCTACCAGGAACGTTATATGGCCGAGTTGGCTGAATTTGCGCGCCATGCTATATAACGGTCCGAGCCGGAAGGCAAGTTAAAGCTTCGGCCGCGCCGAAATCCTGATCCGGAATCGAGGGCCCGTGAGGAAACTCTGTCTGTTCGCGTGCATCCTGCTGGCGAGCTGTCCCGCCAAAGCATCCGGCCTTCAGAAGAAGCTCGAAGGAATGGCCGCGTCGTACCGCGGCAAAGTGGCGTTATACGCGAAGAACCTGACGACTGGCGAATCCGTCGCACTCGATCCGGATCGCCCCGTCCAGACCGCCTCCGTCATCAAGCTGCCGTTGATGCTTCAGGCGTTTGAGCAGGTGAAAGCGGGGAAGCTGAAGTTCTCGGATCCCGCCGTTCTAACCAAAGATAATCAGGTCGAGGGCTCCGGCGT
>DATGHM010000033.1:0-18830 GCA_035307985.1 Candidatus Acidiferrales bacterium | reverse complement strand
TCCGGCGCTCGTGGCACGACGTAGAGCAGAACCGGTTGAAGAACGGCTGCTGCTCGAATTGCGGCCTCGCAATTCCGGGCCGCTGGACGAATCCGCACGGCCAAACGCCCGCAAAGACGTTTCAACACGGAAGCGAAGCCGAGGCTGCCGAGCGGTACGGCCATTTGAATCTTTAGCCAAATCGCATTTCCCCGCGAACGCCATCCACGCAGCGGCATGCGTCCCACAATATGGATTTGTCGCGGCCACCACGCCTCCACGGGCGAGACCTTCTGCCACACGAGCAGCCCGATTTGCGTCCGATCTGAACTGACGAGCATCTAAAGCCCGAGAGGGCAAGGCCTGGCGGCATTGCTTTCTTCGCGGGCAGAGAACGCGCGCTCGCTCTCAATCCAGCTCAGGTACATGTTCATTCGATGCCCGACGAATCTCGAATTTCTGCCTACACGCCCCCGCTGGTAAACCCGTGGCTCATCACGATCGCCGTGATGCTGGCCACGTTCATGGAAGTGCTGGACACTTCCATCGCCGCTGTGGCCGTGCCGTATATCGGCGGCAGCCTCTCGGCCACGAACGAAGAAGCTACGTGGGTCCTGACCAGCTATCTGGTGGCGAATGCAGTGATCCTTCCAGCGAGCGGCTGGTTTTCCCTGCGGTTTGGTCGGAAGCGGTTCCTGATCGTCTGCATCGTCATATTCACAATTTCTTCCTTTCTCGTGGGCGCCTCGACGAGCCTGGCGATGATCCTGATTGCGCGCGCGTTGCAGGGAGCGGGCGGAGGGGCCTTGCAACCGGTTTCGCAGGCCATTCTGCTGGAGAGTTTCCCTCCCGAAAAACGCGGCATGGGCATGGCGGCGTTTGGTTTTGGAGTGGTGGTCGCGCCTGTGCTTGGGCCGACGCTTGGCGGCTGGATCACCGAGACCTACACGTGGCGCTGGGCGTTCTTTATCAATATTCCCATCGGGATTCTGGCCGTGATTCTGATCTCGCGTCTGGTACAGGACCCGCCCTATATCCGTGAAGCGAAGCCCGGCAAGCTCGACGCGATCGGACTTGGCTTACTGGCCTTGTGGATCGGCACCCTGCAACTCATTCTCGACAAAGGTCAGGAGGACGATTGGTTCGGCGCCACCTGGATCCGTTGGGCCGTGATCGTCGTGGTTGTGGCGCTCGCGGCGTTTCTCTGGCGCGAGATCCGAGGACGAAAGCCGCTGGTCGATTTCCAGAGTTTCCGCGACCGCAATTTCACAATCGGATGCCTGCAGATTTTTCTGTTCGGCGCGGTCGTGTACGGAATGGTGACGATCTTGCCGCTGTTTTATCAGACGCTGCTCGGGTACACGGCGCTGACGGCAGGACTCGCCGTTGCCCCCAGGGGAGTCGGCGCCGTATTTGCGATGCCGCTCGTCGGCATTTTGATGACGAAGTTCGACAGCCGTCGTCTGATCATGGTCGGGTTCGCGGGAGTGGCGGTGTGCAATTTATGGCTGAGCCATGCGACTCTGCAAATCGGGCAGTGGACCCTGTTTTGGGCCATTACCCTGAGCGGATTCTTTCTCGGTTTCGTATTCGTTCCGCTGGCGACGGTAGCGATGGGTACGTTGGCCGAACGGCAGATCAGCAACGCCAGCGGGATTTACAATCTGTTTCGCAACCTCGGCGGGAGCGTCGGGATCTCGGCCGTTGAGACGGTGGTCGCACGGCACGAGCAAGTGCATCGCGATGATCTCGTGCGTTACTTTACGCCGCAAAATCCGGTGTTCGAGCGGTCCCTGACGAACCTGCACAGAGCGATGACGCTCCATGCGAGCGCGGCGGACGCGTTGCACCAGGCGCTAAAGGTGCTGGAAGGCTCCCTCGAGCGCCAGGCCGCGCTGTGGTCTTACGTCGACGACTTCCGCTACCTTGCTCTTGTATGCTTCGCCACGATTCCGATCGGCTTCGCGCTCAAGAGAATCGGCCGAGGGCGAAGGGTAGCCGCGCACTAAGGCTCCGCCTCGTCAGTGTAGGTGCCGCGCGAGCGCAGCGCTCTGCGGGGCAAAATCCCGAAAGTCGAAATTCGATCTGACTCTCGCTTCAATTCTGAGGCGCGGGAGCGGACAGTCCGTCCCACAAGCGGACACCCGTTGCGCAGCTCCCCGGGACGCGGGCTCTCCTAAACTCCCGTTTCGCTTCCATTTGCACGAACATGCGATTCGGCACGCAATTTGCTCCACTATACCGCCGGACGATATAGTATTCCTCTTGCTGATAGAGAGGGATTTCGGCCCGTGAGAGGAATGAAATGACGAAGAAAAGGGAATCGGAGTCCTTCCTGCCGCTGACGCCGGCCATGTTTCACATCCTCCTCGCGCTGGCCGACGGCGAAAAGCATGGGTACGCCATCCTGAAAGAGGTCTCGCGCCGTACGGGGGGGAAGGTGCAGTTGAGCGCCGGAACTCTGTACGGCAACCTCGCGCGGCTGGAAGGTTCGGGGATGATTCTCGAATCGGACCGCCGGCCGGAGTTCGGTCTCGACGACGAGCGCCGCCGATACTACCTGCTGACGGATCTGGGGCGCGAGGTAGCGATCGCGGAAGCGCGCCGTATGCAGGAAGCTCTGGATCAGGCTTACTCGAAAAAACTGTTTCGCAAGCCGCGGCTCGCTTGAGTCCCGCGTGAGTGGAGGTTCATTCCGTGCCCAGCAAAAGGAAATCTTTCTCCGAACGCTTTTTCAGCATAGTCGTCCGCGTTTTCCCGTTCGACTTCCAGACAAATTACGGCGGGGAGATGGCCGGCGTATTTCGCGAGCAACAGCGCGAGGCCGAAACGCGCGGAGGTGCGCTCGGTGTGTTGAATCTGTGGGCGGAGACGCTCGCGGGAGCGTTTCGCACGGCTCCGCGCGAGCACTGGCAGATTCTGAAGCAGGACTGCGCCTACGCGTTCCGCATGATGCGCAAGAATCGCGGGTTCACGCTGATCGCGGTTCTGACGCTCGCGCTCGGCATCGGCGCGAACACCGCGATCTTCAGCGTGGTTTATGCCGTGCTGCTCAGCCCGCTCCCTTACCGGCAGGGACAGCAGCTCGTTTTCATCCGGCAGCAGGCGAGGAAAATGGGAATGGACGACATTCAATTTTCCGTGCCGGAGATCCAGGACTACCGCGAGCAAAATCGAACGCTCTCGAGCCTCGTCGAATACCACGCCATGTCGTTCACGCTGTTCGGGCACGGCGATCCGGAGCGCGTCCGAACCGGCGTGGTTTCCTGGAATTACTTCGACACTTTCGGCATCAAGCCGATTCTTGGACGCACCTTCCTGCCGCCCGACGAGCGGACCGGTGCGCCGCCCGTGCTTCTGCTGAGCTACGAGTATTGGAAGAACAATTTTCGCGGAGACCCCGGAATCGTGGGCAAAACGTTCGAGATGAACGACAAGGTGCACACAGTGATCGGAGTGTTGCCTCCCGTTCCACAATACCCGAACGAGAACGACGTTTACATGACCACGAACGCGTGCCCGTTTCGTTCCTCGAAGAATATGACCGAGCACCGCGAACACCGGATGATGGAGGTGTTTGGCCGGCTCAAGCCGGGCGTCTCGCTCGAGGAAGCGAGGGCGGACCTTTCGACGATTGCCGGGCGCCTGCGTGGCGAGTATCCGAAATTCTATCCGCCGGAAACGGGGTACGCCGCAATAGCTTCATCCTTACGCGATCAGTTGACGCAGGGCGCGCGCCCGACGCTGGTCGTTCTGCTGGCCGCCGCCGCCTTTGTGTTGCTCATTGCCTGCGCGAACGTCGCCAATCTCACCCTCTCCCGCATGGCGCGCCGTGAACGCGAACTGGCCGTTCGCACGGCGCTTGGCGCCGGACATAGTCGCCTGCTGCGGCAGCTCCTGACGGAGAGCCTGCTTCTCGCACTGATCGGCGGAGCCGCGGGCCTGCTTCTCGCCTACGACAGCTTGGGCTTGCTTTCAGACTTCGCCGCACGGCTTACGCCGCGCGCCCGCGAAATTCACCTCGACATGGGAGTGCTGCTGTTCGCGCTGGCGGCGGCTATCGGCGTGAGCGTGATTTTTGGCACGTTGTCCGCGATGTCAGCCCGTGCGAGCCTTTCCTCCGGATTGAAGGAAGGCACCGCGGGAGCGGGAAGCGGCCGGCAAAGCTCCGTGGTTCGCGGTGTTTTGATCATCGCGCAATTCGCGTTTTCGTTCATGCTGCTGATCGGCGCGGGACTGATGCTGCGAAGCCTCTATCGCATGTTGGAGGTGAATCCCGGCTTCGCGCCGCAGCACGTGCTGGTGATGAATATGCATTTCAACTGGTCGAAGTACGCGACAGGCGCCGATTTCGCGCTGGCCAGCCGCAAGATTCTCGATCGGGTGAAGAGTGAGACGGGAGTGCTTTCAGCGGCCACGTCGTCCAGCTATCCGCTGGAGCCCGAGCTGATTACATTCGGCCCGAACACCGGCGACTTTCGAATTGAGGGCCGGGCTCTTCGGTCCGGCGAAACGCCGCCGGTCGCCAATGTGAATTCGGTATCACCCGACTATTTCCGCTCGCTTGGAATCCCGCTTCTCGAGGGCCGCGAGTTTTCCGAAGCCGACGATGCGAAGGCGTTACCGGTGTGCATCATCAACGACGCGGCGCTCCGGCAGTTCTGGCCGCGCGAGGATCCCGTCGGCAAACAGGTTTCCTTCGACGACGGCAAGACGTGGAACAAGATCGTCGGCGTTGTGGGCGATGTGCGGGAGCTTGGGCTCGACAGGCCAGCTTCGGCCGAGTTCTATGGGCCAATGGACCAGTCGCCCAGCCCGTCCACGTTGATTGTTCGCACAGGGGCGGATCCCACCAGCATGGGAGAACGCATCCGGCGCGCCGTTCTCGATGTTGATTCGCAGAATGCGATCACGGGCATTCGGACGCTGAAGGAAGCCAGAGATGAGTCGCTCGCGGCGCCGCGCGTCACCGCAAGTTTGCTCGGACTGTTTGCCGGACTTGCCCTCCTGATTGCGGCCGCGGGGATCGGCGGAATCATGGCGCTAAGCGTGAGCCAGCGCGTGCGCGAGATCGGGATCCGCATGGCTCTTGGCGCGCAGCCTTCGCAGATCCTCCGCATGCTCGTGGGGCAGGGGGTGGGGCTCGCGCTGGTGGGCATCGGAATCGGATTCGTGGGAGGGCTGGCGGTTACGCGACTGCTCAAGTCGTTGCTGTTTGAGGTTACCCCGAGTGATCCGCTAACCTTCATCGGTGTAGCGTTGGTGCTCCTTGGCGCCGCGCTGGTGGCCATTTTGATTCCCGCTCGGCGCGCGGCTTCGATCGATCCCAACGTGGCTTTGCGGTCGGAATAGGAGAAGCGTGATGCGAAAACTGCTCTTGTTCGCGATCGGACTGGCCGCCGGATTGGCGACGTGGTCGGTGATGGCCAGAGTGGCTCCCGACCGCGCGATCGCTTTCGCGCAGCGCGCGGAGCGAAGCACGGGCCCGCAATACGATTCGCGTGGTGCGCTTCTGCGGCCCGAGAACTTTGAAACGTGGGTCTTCGTTGGCAGTTCCACCGGGTTGACATACGAGCCGGGCATGAAAGGCAGCGGTGCGGGCGAATTTCACGACGTCTACATTCGGCCCGAATCGTACCGCGAGTTTGTCCGCACCGGGAAATTCCCCGAGAAAACAGTGCTGGTGCTCGCGCTGTATCCACCCGAAGATAAGGTTTTGCCCGCCAAAGGCGGCTACTTCGAGGGCGATCTGGACGGAATGGCTGCCGCCGTAAAGGATCACCAGCATTTTGCCGAGGGCTGGGCCTACTTCAATTTTGGCAAGACGCCGAACCTGACGACAGCAGCCATAGCCAATCCGAAGGAGAGCTGCTACGCGTGTCACGTGAAGCACGCCGCCGACGACAACGTATTCGTGCAGTTTTATCCCATCCTGCGCCCGATCATGAACGCTCGCCATCCCGCACAAAAACAGTAGCGATCCCCGTTCGAGCAAACGCATAGCCCCCCTTCGTGTATGATTCCTCCAGTCAGCGAGGCAAGTGCGATGAACCGCCGCGAATTCTCGCGAAGGATTCTGGGATCGGCGCTCGGAGCAGCGGCGGGAGTTTCGGCGCTGGCTTCGCCCGAGCGGCGCGAAGACCATGCATCCACTGCAAAGGAGGAGGCGCCGTTCCCTCTTTCCGTGATGCTGTGGACCGTTTTTCGCGATTTGCCATTCGAGGAACGGCTGGGAAAAATCGCGGAGGCCGGCTACGCGCACGTGGAACTGGTCAACGAGTCCCGGACCTGGTCGGATGCGGATTTCACTCGCGCGAACCGGCGCAAGAGGAATCTGGGAATCACGTTCGATGCAACGGCGGGAGTCAGGAACGGCGCTGCGAATCCATCGAAGCGCGACGCTTTTCTGCGCGACGTGGACGAGATGCTTGTCACCGCGGAGAAACTGGAATGTCCGGCGATCATCGTGCTATCGGGCAATCGCGTTCCGGGCTTGACGCGCGAAGCGCAGCATGGGGCTTGCGTTGAGAGCCTGAAGCGGGCGGGCGATGCGGCAGAGAAGCGGGATATCACGCTGCTGCTCGAGAACGTCGATCCGGAGGAAAATCCGCGCTATTTTCTGACTTCTGTTGCAGAAGGCTTCCAGATCATCGGCGAAGTGAATCATCCGCGCGTGAAATTTCTCTACGACTTCTACCACGAGCAGATTGCCGAGGGGAACTTGATCGAGAAGTTGGAGAAGAACATCGAGAAGGTCGGCGTGGTTCACATTGCGGACGTGCCCGGGCGCCACCAGCCGGGCGCCGGCGAGATCAATTACACGAACATCTTCAGGAAACTGGCCGCGTTGAACTTCAGGGGATACGCGGCGATGGAGTTCCTGCCCACCGGCGATGCGGTCGAAAGCCTGCGTGCAGCCCGCAGATTGGCAGCCGCGGCAATTCGAACTTGAAGCTCAAACGGCAGAATCCTACCTCAGAAGGCCGTAATAGCCAGGACCGACGCGAAGGTGATGGTGCCACGCGAGCGGGAACGCCCACCAGACGAGCGAACCGAGAATCACCTGTCCGATCGCGAGCGGAATAATGTTGCGCGCGCGCCCGAAGAGCCACGCCATCACGGCCCCTCCGGCGAGCGTAAGAGGAACGAGCACAGGGTTGGGCCAATGACAGGCGGCAAAGATCACGCCGGTCAGCCCTGCCGCGACATACTCGTTTCGGATCAGCGAAAGCATGCGGTTGTGAACCAGGGAATTGAGGGCTACCTGCTGGAGAAGGCAGAAAGCGAAGTACGTCCACAGCCTGCGCCACGAAACCAGGTTCGGCGGAAGGCCGGTTGGCTGTCCCAGCGCGAATCCGATGGCGATCAGCGCAGCCGCCATGAGTCCGAAGGCGATGAGGGCCTGCCTGGTTGCGGGTATCAGGTTGTCGGCGCGCCAGCCGAGTGTCTTCGCCGTGTCATGATGGGCGACGAAGCTGGCGACGATCCAGAAAATGAAAATAATCCAGGTCCAACGCGCCTCGAACTGCAGTCGCCAGATGAACCAGAGAATGAATGCGGGGAGGAGAGTGACGTCCGCCAAGGAAAGCCAGCGCTCGATTCGCGAAGTCATCACTCGTGCTTTGATGCGGCGATCAGGTCGTCGATGAGCTTGCTTGTGGCGCGACGCGAATCGAAGGGCGTTTCAGGCGACGTGAAGAATTTGTCCCAGGCGACGTCAGGAAACCCCATGCGCGTTGCTTCTCCGGGAAGGCGGTCACACAAGGTGCCGGACGGGACGGAGCTCAAGCGAACAAGAGCCTCGAATATGGTGCGATGGTCCAGCACGGCCCAGGAATGGCGAGTAAGCAGATCGAGCGCATCGGGAGTGAAACTGGCCACGCCCGTTTCGCAAAGTCGCCGCAGGAGCGCACGTTCTGCTGCAATCAAGGGCTGGCTGGCGGACACGTCTGTCCTCGCATCGAACGGAACGTAACACCCTTCGGCCCACGGGAAAAGGACGGGATGGACTTTGACGGGGACAGTCTTGAAGAACAACCCCGATCAGGCAGCGTTGGTAGCCACTGGACGGACAAAATCGAGGCGGTTGATCGAGGCGGCGACGCCGTAAATAGGAGTCGGCTCGCCTTCGATTAGCGTCACGCGCAACGCCTTCGCGCTGGCACGAACCAGCACCGAAGGTCGAGTTTCACGCTCAGCGGGAAGAGCGAACGTCAGTTCAAGACCTGCCCCCGGCGCGATCGCGATATTGGAGTGGAAATAGATACCGGAACGGGACACGTCGCGGAGTTGAGCGGTGTGGAATTTGGCCGGGAGCGTTCCGGACAGAAACACCTGTAACGGGAGGTACACCCCGTACCTGCGCGCTTGTCGACGCTCTCCCATGCGCCCCCGTGTTTTGGATGCAATGAATTTGCCAGACGAATAAGGGACATAAGTGTCTAAAAGTACAGGGTTTAGGGGAAGGACCTAGAGTCTTCGACGTCCAAATCAGTGCAAATTCTTCCCCATGAGGGAAATACGTTCACACCGGGCAAGTAGTGGGGTGTGCCTTCGTGCGGGTCAATAAACGCGGTCCACCACCAAGCTGCGGGTGTTTCTAGAGCTTGGCTTCTTTTTCAATGGCGCGAACGGCTTCCTCCGAGATCTCCACGAATTCGATTCCGACGCCCACGCCAGGCAGACAATAGCGAACCTCCGCGCGTGCGGCAATCTGCTCGCCGCTCTGTCCCAGGCGGAACTGGACGTTCAGGACAGCGCCTTGAGGAAAGCTCCGGGTCGTATTGATGAACATCCCGCGGGTGCTGATGTCCGGGGGTTTCAGGGCGACTTCTTCACTCCGCCCTTCGTAATTCACGGACAGCTCGCGAAGCGTGCTGATGCGGGGCGCGACGCGCGGAACACTCCAGCCTTTGCCATTGCTTTTCGGACTCACTCCGTCTGGGCTCCTTGACCGATCAACACACGGCCGTCTGATTTTCTTGATGCAGCATCGTCCTGCGGTTTCCCGCAATACGGGCAGAACAGGAATATCGGCGAGAGATCTCTGTGACAAGAGTGGCAGCGGACCGAGAAGACCTGATCGAAGGGAACAACACGCAGAACCTCATCCAAAGTGGTCTCGCCCTGGCAGACGCGTTCCAGAGCGAATTCCTGCATTCTTCGCATCCCATTGTGCTGTGCGATTTTTTGGATCTCGTCGGTGCGGGCGCCGGTGCGAACGATGGCGCGAATTGGCTCGTCGAAGGTCAGCATTTCGTACACGCCGATGCGTCCCTTGTAACCGGTCATGTCGCAGTTCTCGCATCCGGTGGCCAGGGATTGCTTCGCGGGCGGGATTCTAACTCCCACCTCGAGCAACCGCGCCGCGTACTCGGGCGTGCTTGGGACTTGTTCGTGACAGGAACACAGCCGCCGAATGAGGCGCTGGGCCAGGATCGCGGTAACCGAACTGGCGATCTGAAACCCCGGGATCCCGAGGTCGAGCAGTCTCGTGATCGCGGATATGCTGTCGTTCGTGTGCAAGGTGGAGAAAAGCAAATGCCCGGTCTGCGCCGCCTTCAAGGCGATCTCGGCCGTTTCCTTGTCTCGAATCTCTCCGACCATGATGACGTTCGGATCCTGGCGGAGGATGGAACGCAGACAGGTCGCGAACGTCAATCCAGCTTTCGAATTGACCTGCACCTGATTCAACCCTTGGAGAACGTATTCCACCGGGTCCTCGACGGTGATGATGTTCACGGTGGGCCGTCGCACCAGATTAAGCGAGGAATAGAGCGTCGTACTCTTGCCTGATCCGGTGGGTCCCGTCACCAGGATCATGCCTTGCGGCTGCCGCAGGAGTCGCGTCAGCGAGTCGGCGATTTCCTGCGGCATTCCCAGGCCGGCGTACCCCTGCGCCGGAGCTTCGGATTCCAGCAGCCGCATCACCACTTTTTCGCCGTTCTGCGTAGGCAAGGTCGAGACGCGCAGATCGATCTTGTTCCCCGCTATCTTCACCAGGAAGCGGCCGTCTTGCGGAGCGCGGCGTTCCGCAATATCCATGTCAGACAGGATTTTTATTCGCGAAACGACCGAGTTCTGCAGGCTCCGCGGGATGTGTTGGTAATCGCGCAGCATGCCGTCGACGCGGAACCGAATGACCATATCGCTCGACTGCGGCTCCACATGAATGTCGCTCGCATGTTTGGCCGCCGCCGCCGCGATTGCCGACGCCACCAGACGGACGGCCGGCGTGCTTTTGTGCAGAAGTTCGGCCTGCATCTCCTGCATGGCTTCGATATTGCGCTGCAGCGAGCTGGAGGAAATGAACTCCATCTCGGGCCCTTCGGTCACGGGCGCGATGGCTTCCGCGATGGTGGCTTCGGCCTCTTCGACCCTGCCGTACCATTTTTCGATGGCTGCTTCGATCTCGCTTCGAAATGACAGGTGCGGGACGATGTTCATTCCCGTCGAGAAGCGGAGTTCATCCACGACACGCAGGTTTTGCGGCTCTGCCATCGCTATGACCAGCTTTGTCCCCTGAGCCTGGATCGGCAGCACGCAGCAGCGCTGGGCCATAGACCGCGGAACAAGTTTCAGAATTTCCGGGTCGATTTCGACGTTCTCACAATCGACGTAGGGAAGGTGAGTGACTTCCGTTAATGCGCTGGCAAGATCCTTCTTCGAGACCATCCCGCGCTCCAGCATCATGTCGCCCAGATGCACGAGCTTTCCCTGCTGGTCCTGGATCGCCTTTGAAAGGTCCGTCTGGGAGATGTGGCCTCGCTCCCGCAGAACCTCGCCGAGTCGTTTGCGTTTCATTGTTGAGCCAAGCGCTCCGCTTCGAGAATCGGAAGGTCTTCGTTTCGGAAGCCTGAAGTGAACTGCCGCCTAAAGAACCGGGTCAACCAGCACGGATGACCCTTCTGCCTCCGTCAAAATGCCCTTCGTGATCATCAAGCGCACCAGCCGGACCAGCGCCGCGTGATCCGAGCTGGCTACGAACTCTTTTACGGCCTTTTTCTCGAGATGAACCACGTCCAGAGGAACGTAGGCGCCATCCGTCAGTTCGCCGATCCACGCGTCCAGAGCTTTTCGCTGTTCTGGGTCCAACTCGTTGAAGGAGATGCCCATTCCGAGACCCTGCTGCGAGTAGACGACGGTTCCAGGTGTGTGGAACTCGTTCCTGCCCTTGCGAACGGTTACCCTTACCTCTGCTCCCACCGGGAACGGATTCGTCGTGTCCACGAAACAGCCGCCCGGCCCAAGGTCCGTCGTCCGGGTGGAAAACCGAGCGCCCGACACCAATTCCACAACTTCAGCTGACGCGGTAAAGACGTGCCGATCTCCGCTGCGCCGTTCCGCCTCTTTGACGCCGGAGGACTTTCCAGCCGGCGGTTGGAAGAAGTTCTTGTTTCCTTGATCTGGCATTATCGGTTCATCCCTCGCGAGCCGCCGATGCCAATAGCGTTCGTCTTTCCATCACTGAATCGGCACCCAAGTGGCTTACGCCATTTTTAAGCTGCTACGGGACATACACAAGACAAATGGGGAATCAATTGCCCAAACACCAACGGCCACGATCGAAACCTCGCGCTTGCCGTGCGACGTGCTGAAAGCGGACCTCCAGGCAGCGGTCGAGTGATCTCCCACTGGCGAAGGGCTGATTAGAGCAGGAACCTCACTGCCACGCCCGAATTGCCCAGGTGACGCTCATCCAGACGCACGACCCTGCCGAGGAACTTCCTATGTGCCGCGGCCTTTTGCCCGAAAGGAAAAGTGACGATCAGCCGCATGCCCACTTGGTAGTGAGGCATACAGGTGACGAAGAGTAGCCCATCTTGTGTGAAATCAATCACTTCGCCGACGTCTTCGAGATCGATCAGCCGAGACTCAAACGGCCGGACATGCACGGGCAGTGAAAGCCGGATTCGCTTTCGGCGGCGTGCATCGCCTGCCTTTCTGCGCGTACGATTGAGATTTCGGGAGCCGCTGACGGAACTGGTTGTTGCCTTCATGACTTTTCCATTTGCGATTAAGCGTCCGCCCACAAGATAAGAGACTCGCTGAGGCAAGGCCATAGAACGAGGGTACCGGTTGTTACCGCCCGAAAGTTTTGAGGTGCGCTACCGCGTCAGTGTTCTTGACGAAGGCGGAAAGAGCTTAGCCCTCGGCCCACAAAATACTAGAACCCCAATCAAATATCCGGGGACCCGTGCTCGATACCAACAGCCGCCCCGTCTTCATTTTGCCTGGATCGCCACGAGGGTCGCCCGCTTGACGCCGGATGTAGCGTTTGCGAAGCCTGGGATAATCCGCTAAAATTGCTGCTCACAATCGGAGTCGAATGCTCTGGGTTGGGTGCCTCGCGCGAGCGGCGCAGCGAGAGGTTCCCCAGCCGCTCGGACCAAGATGAAGCGGGTCGCACGATGGTCTGAGGCAATACCCTGAGGAATGTCGGAAGAACAACAGCGAAGTGTCCTGAGTTACGACCCAGCCGACGAATACCGCCCCGAACCTCTGCCGCCTCCTGAAATTCCCGCCTGGAAGAACGGAAGCATCCGTATCGGAATACATACTTCGATCGCCGGCGATATTGTGCGGGCGCTCGATCTGGCGCACGGGCTGGGCGCGAACGCGCTGCAAATTTTTTCGTCGAGCCCGCGCATGTGGGAGCGCGGCGATTCCCGAATTTCGGATGTCGATGCGAAGAGATTCCGGGAACGCCGTCGGGAACTTTGCCTCGGTCCGCTGGTTGTGCACGACAGCTATTTGATCAACCTGGCGTCTCCAAATCCCGTTCTGCGAACGCGGTCGGTGCAGGCGTTTCACCATGAGATCATCCGCGCGATTTCGCTGGGCGCGGATTACCTGGTGGCTCATCCCGGCAGCGCGCGCGACGGAACAAGGGAAGCCGCAGTTGCCGCCATCGTCCAGGGACTGCGCCAGGCGACTCGCGGCCTGAAACTCGGACAACTGCGGATTCTTCTGGAAAATACGGCCGGACACGGGGCTTCGGTCGGCTCGCGATTCGAGGAATTGAAAGCGATCCTCGATGGCTGCCCGGAACTGCCTCTCGGCATCTGTATCGACACCGCGCACCTCTTTGCCTCCGGATTGGATATTCGCAAGCCGGGCGGCTTGGACGGGACGCTGGCGGCAATCGACGAGTCGCTGGGACTCGACCGCGTCCCAGTCATTCACGTGAACGACTCGAAAACGGCGCTCGGCTCGCGCGTTGACCGGCATGAGCATATCGGTAAAGGAAGAATCGGACTGGCGGCGTTTCGTGCCATCCTGAATCATCCGATGCTTGCCGGAAAGGCGTTCATTGCCGAAACGCCGATCGACAGGCCCGGCGACGACCGCCGAAACGTCGCGACATTATGGAAGCTGGTCGCGAAGACGGTCGTTGCAACCGGCAGAGATGGAATGAAGCCCAGGAGAAGCCGAAATAAAGGAAGTACAGGACGAAAACGAAGTAGAGGAAGCAGCGAAAAGGCGCGGCGGTAGTATCGTACGTGCCGATGAGAGCAGCGGCCCGGTTGAATCAAAGGCGGCGTTTGAAGAATCGAATCAGGCGCCCTGAGCACGAAGAGCCGAAGCACAGAGCGGCGACCGAAAACGGCGAGCCGGACGGAAAGGAGGACGGGCGGAGTGGCTGACTACGATCCACAGCAGATTGAAGCCAAGTGGCAGAAGATTTGGGCAGAGCGTGGTGTGTTCGAAGCGAAGGATTGCGATGCCTCGCGCCATAAATACTATCTGCTGGAGATGCTCCCCTATCCATCCGGAACGCTGCACATGGGCCACATGCGGAACTACACGATTGGCGACGCCGTGGCCCGTTACAAGCGAATGCGCGGCTTCAATGTCCTGCACCCCATGGGCTGGGACGCCTTTGGATTGCCCGCGGAAAATGCGGCAATCAAGAATCAGACTCACCCGCGCGAGTGGACCAACGCGAACATCGCCGAGTTCCGGCGCGTGTTGCGGCGGTTCGGGTTCAGTTATGACTGGCGGCGCGAAATTTCCACCTGCGCCCCCGAATACTACCGCTGGAACCAGTGGTTGTTCCTGCGCATGCTGGAGAAGGGAATCGCTTACCGCAAAAAGAGCAAAGTGAACTGGTGCCCGGAATGCGAAACCGTCCTGGCCAACGAGCAGGTAATCGACGGTTTCTGCTGGAGACACGAAACCACCCAGGTCCAGAGCAAGGAACTGGAGCAGTGGTTTCTGCGCATCACGCAATATGCCGACGAACTTCTGGACGACATGAAGCGGCTCGAGGGCGGCTGGCCCGAGCGCGTGCTGGCCATGCAGCGAAACTGGATCGGCAAGTCGCGGGGAACGCGCATCCGCTTTGATGTTGCCCAGAAGGACGGCCTGGCGTTCGAGGTTTTCACTACACGCGTTGATACGATCTATGGCGCTACGGCTCTCGTTCTCTCACCCTGGCATCCCGGTATCGAGAAGCTCATTGACGGCGTGCCGGGTCGCGCGTGGACGGAAGGCCAGCTCAAGGCCATGCGGCAGAAGAGCACGAAGGCGGTGGACATCGCCACGGCCGAGAAAGAAGGCTTCTTCACCGGGCGTTTTGCGGTTAATCCGTTCTCGGGCGAGCAGTTGCCGATCTGGGTCGCTAACTTCGTCCTCGCGGAATATGGGACGGGCGCGCTAATGGCCGTGCCGGCGCACGACGGGCGCGATTACGAATTTGCGGAAAAATATCATCTGCCCGTGACGATCGTCGTTCAGCCGTTGAGCGGTCCTCCGGTCAGGCCCGAGCACATGACCGAGTCGTACACGGAATATGGCCGCCTGGTCAATTCCGGGCCGTACACCGGACTGACCTCGGAAGATGCGATTGCGCGCATGACAGCCGACTTGCAGGCCAAGGGATTCGGGAACGGCGAAACGACATACCGTCTGAAGGACTGGGGCATTTCGCGGCAGCGCTACTGGGGCACTCCGATTCCCGTGCTCTACTGCGACAAGGACGGAATCGTTCCCGTTCCCGACGATCAATTGCCGGTGCGCTTGCCGGAGAATGTGAAGCTGACGGGGCAAGGGCAGTCTCCGCTGGCGAGCGATCCGGAATTCGTGAATACGACGTGTCCGAAATGCGGCGGCCCGGCGCGCCGCGAGACGGACACGATGGATACCTTCGTCGATTCATCCTGGTATTTCTATCGCTACACCGACCCGAAAAACGAGCGCGCGCCATTCGATAAGGAAGTCGTCCGCTATTGGTTCACCATCGACCAGTACATCGGCGGGATCGAGCACGCCATCCTGCACCTGCTCTACGCGCGGTTCTTCTGCAAAGTGATGCGCGATCTCGGGCTCGTCGATCACGGCGAGCCGATTGCGCGCCTGTTTCCCCAGGGCATGGTCCTGAAGGGCGGCGTGGCGATGTCGAAGTCGCGTGGCAACGTGGTGGGAGCGGTTGAGATGGCGGAAAAGTACGGGTCGGATACGGGACGCGTGTACACGCTTTTCGCCGCGCCCCCGGAAAAGGACTTGGAGTGGAGCGAGGAGGCCATCGAGGGATCGTCGCGCTTTCTCAACAAGATTTACCGGCTCGTGGTGAAGTACGCGGACCGGGTCCGCGAATTGCCTTTCGACCTGTCCAAGCAGACAGACATGGCGGCGGCGAGCGCGAAAGAAAAAATCATCGTGCGCAGGTCGCACCAGGCGCTCAAGCGCGTCACCAACGACTTTGAAACGCGCTGGCACTTCAATACTTCGGTTTCTTCGCTGATGGAATTGCTGAACGAGATTCACGCGCAGGAGCCGTTGGACGTGGACATGTCGCCCCTGATTCTGAAGCGCGCCCTCTCCGCCTTTGTCCTGATGCTCTCGCCCATCGCCCCTCATATTGCGGAAGAGATGTGGCAGATGCTCGGCCATACGGGCGGAATCTGGCAGGCCCGGTGGCCGGAATATCGCGAGGACCTGACGAAGGAAGAGCAGATCGAAATTCCCGTGCAGATCAATGGACGTGTGCGCGGCAAAATCGTGGTAAGCGACGGCATGAGTGATGACGAAACGCTCGAGCGTGCAGTAAAGGACGCGCGTATCGCCGTGATGCTCGAAGGCAAGCAAATCGTGAGGACAGTCGTGGTCTCGCGAAAGCTGGTGAACATCGTCGTCCGATGACCCCGGAGCATCACCGGTTCGGTGTCGGGAGCAGGGCAGCGAGCGCGGAAAGGTTCCGCGTTTTCCGTACAGGAGGCTCGAAGACCCGCCCGCACTCATCATGGTTTTGGCTGGCTGTACTGCCGTTCACCACGCGGAATTTGAGGACTGAAAAATGACTGCTGAAACTGCTGCCGCCGCGGAAACGAAGAACGCTGGCGAGGCCTTCGTGCCGAAGGGCGGCATTGTCGTTCTCGATTTTGGCGGCCAATATACGCAGCTCATTGCCCGCCGGATTCGCGAGCAGGAAGTCTTCTCTGCCATCCTTCCGTGCACCGCGAAGCTGGAAGAAATTCGCGCGCTGGAACCGGTGGGGATCGTTCTTTCGGGAGGTCCAAGTTCCGTTTATGACGCGGGCGCGCCGGTCTGCGACCCGCAGGTGTTGCAACTGCATCTGCCGGTGCTGGGGATTTGCTATGGCATGCAGTGGATGACGCACGCGCTTGGCGGAAGAGTGGAGCGGGCTGATCGGCGCGAATACGGGCCGGCGGAATTGGGAATTCGCGAGGAATCGCCGCTGTTCAAGGATCTTCCGCGCCAGCTCAAAGTCTGGGAAAGCCATGGCGACCACGTCGTCGGATTGCCCGAGGGATTCGAGATTACGGGGCGGACGGAGAACGCAGTGGCCGCCGTCGAGCATCGCGCGAAGAAGTTCTACGGCGTCGAGTTTCATCCGGAAGTGAAGCATACGGACCGCGGCACGGAGATTCTTCGGAACTTTGTGTTCGAGGTCTGTAGTGCGAAGAAGAATTGGAATCGCGCCGGATTCATCGATGCCACGGTGGAAGCAATTCGAAAGCAGGCGGACGGCGCGCGCGCGATTTGCGCTTTGAGCGGCGGAGTGGATTCGGCTGTAGCCGCGGCGTTGGTACATCGCGCGATCGGCGACCGGCTGACGAACATCTTTGTCGATAATGGAGTGCTCCGCCGCAACGAATTTCAGGACACGCTGGAACTGCTGCGCAAGCGCGTCGGCCTCAGCGTGATCGGAGTGGATGCCTCGGACCGGTTCCTGGGGCGCCTGAAAGGGATCCTTGATCCGGAGGAGAAGCGGAAGCGCATCGGCAACGAATTTATCTCCGTTTTCGCGGACGAGGCGACAAAGCTGGCGCGGGAGTCCGGCGCCTTGCCGATCAAGTTCCTGGTGCAGGGGACTCTCTATCCCGACGTGATCGAATCCGTGTCCGTGAAGGGGCCGTCGGCGGTGATCAAGTCGCACCATAACGTTGGCGGACTGCCCGACAAAATGCCCTTCGCGCTGATCGAACCGCTGCGAGAGCTCTTCAAAGATGAGGTCCGTTTGATCGGCCGGGAACTGGGCTTGCCCGACGAAGTACTGGTGAAGCACCCGTTTCCCGGACCGGGCCTCGCCGTTCGAATTTTGGGCGAGGTAACGCGCGAAAGGCTGGCGACAGTGCGCGGCGCGGATGCAATCGTTATCGAAGAAGTCAGGCGAGCCGGGCTCTACGAAAAAGTCTGGCAGGCGTTCGCGGTGCTGCTGCCGGTGCAGAGCGTCGGGGTGATGGGAGACGGCCGGACGTATGGCTTCACGATCGCCGTTCGCGTCGTGGATTCGCTCGATGCCATGACGGCGGACTGGTCGCGCCTGCCGCTCGAAGTGCTCGAGAAAATGTCAGCGCGCATCGTAAACGAAGTGGCTGGAGTCAACCGGGTGGTATACGACATCAGCTCGAAGCCACCGAGCACGATCGAGTGGGAATGACGCGCGAACGCCCGAAGATCGAGTCCGGAAACACCCCGAGTGGGGAGGCGCGAAAGAAATGGAAACCGCGCGAAAATCCTACGCGCGGTGCGCCATTTTCTGGGCCATGTACATCAGCAGCTTGCGATTCGGCTCGTCGATTCGGCCGAGCAAGCGGCGGAAGCGGCCCAGCATACGCGCTTCTTTTCCTGAATTCCCCCACGCGATATCGTCCGCACTCTTCCGTTTCGGAAGATTGGGAAGCTCGGGCGGTTCTTCCCCGTCGTAGAAGAGCTGGTAGAGCGGAACTTCCATCGCTCGAGCCAGCTTTTCGAGGGTCTCGATGGCCGGAACGGTATGGCCGTTCTCGACGCGCGAGATGTAACAGCGAAGAAGCCCCGTACGCTTCTCGACATCACCCTGGGATAGTTTTTTTGTTTCGCGTAGCAGACGGATGCGCTCACCGATTATCATGTCGGGCATTGTTGCAAAAACCATCGATACCTGCAAGACTAATTTCATCCCATCACTTCAGAAATCGAGTTGAAACCGAAACGGCATGAGTGACGTCCCAAAAGGTGTGGCAGCACAGGCCGCAGCAATCCCGGCGACGCTGATCGGGCGGACCCGGGCCGAAGAGGATCGGGAGCTTGTCCGGCGAGCCCAGGGCGGCAGCGAGCCCGCTTTTGAAGAGCTGATTCGCCGGCACCAGCAGCGCGTTTTCGCCCTGGTCGGCGGAATTTTGCGTCGCCGGGAGGACGTCGAGGACGTCGCTCAGCAGATATTCCTCAAGGCATTCTTATCGCTCAAGCGGTTCGATCAGCGATCCGCGTTTTCGACCTGGCTCTACAAGATTTCCGTGAACGAATGCTGGGATTACCTCCGAAAGAAGAAGGTCCGGCCCCTGGTCTATGAGTCGGACCTTTCCGAAGAGCAGGTGTCGCGGCTCGACGGCATCGTTTCGCAG